>CAZEFJ010000070.1:0-10154 GCA_964511465.1 uncultured Hyphomicrobiales bacterium | reverse complement strand
CCACCATCCCAGGGTCAATATCCTTAAACCCGGCCCCGGCGTCGGCGGCCACTGTATTGCGGTTGACCCATGGTTTATCGTTGACGGCGCCCCGGACCAGGCCCGTCTGATCCGCACCGCCAGAAACATCAACTCGTCAATGCCCGCCAATGTTGCCGCAAAAGTCATGGCGGCGGTCGGAGAAAATAAAAATCCCCGGATCACCTGTCTCGGCCTTTCCTACAAGGCCGACATCGACGATCTGCGTGAAAGCCCGGCGGTCGAAGTCGTCACCATATTGGCCGACGAAAAGGGCGTCAAAATAAAGGTCGTCGAACCCCATGTCGAGCGGCTTCCCGACGAGCTTTCCGGCATCACCCTTGCCGGGCTGGACCAGGCCCTGGAATGGGCCGATGTGGTCGTCCTGCTGGTAGATCACAAGCAGTTCAGGGATTTGGATATTCGGCGACTGTCCGGCAAGGCGGTGATAGATACTCGCGGTATATGGAAATCCCTGCCCTAATCGAGATCGAATGCGTCTTTATAGTCCTTGATAAGTGCCGGGTTCTGGTCCTCTTTTTTGAGCAGGCAATTGCCGATAGCCAGAACCTCTATCCCGGTGCCCATAAAGCAGTGAAAGGCGTCTTCCGGGGTACAAACTATCGGCTCCCCACGAACGTTAAAGCTGGTGTTGACGATCACCGGGCAGCCGGTCAGCTCCTTAAATTTTGATATCAGCGCATGATATCGGGGATTGGTTTGACGATGCACGGTCTGGATACGGGCCGAATAATCGACATGGGTGACGGCGGGGATATCAGAGCGTGCGACGTTCAGCTTGTCGATCCCGAATAGCGCGTTTTCCTCGTCCGACATTCGCCGCAGACGACTTTTATCGACATCGGCAACCAGCAGCATGTATGGGCTGTCGCCATCCATATCGAACCACTCGGCAACATCCTCACGCAGGACCGAAGGGGCGAATGGACGAAATGATTCCCTGTACTTGACCTTTAGATTTAGGGTCTTTTGCATTTCTGGAGAGCGCGGGTCGCCAAGTATCGAACGCCCGCCCAAGGCCCTGGGGCCATATTCCATGCGCCCCTGGAACCATCCCACCGCCTTGCCCCCGGCAATCGATTCTGCGGTGACGGCTATCATTTCAGGCTCGCCAAGAACGGTGAACACACCACCTACATCATCCAGCCGCCGTTCAATCTCGGCCTGTTCGTATTCGGGACCCAGATAGCCTCCCTGCATCGTATCCTCATTGCCGCCGGCACTGCGCGGCTGGCCCATGAACATGTGATAGGCACACAGTGCCGCACCGAGCGCGCCGCCGGCGTCGCCCGCCGCCGGCTGTATCCAGATATTCTCGAAAGCACCGTCACGTAACAGCTTGCCATTGGCGACGCAGTTCAACGCCACCCCACCTGCCAGACAGAGATTTTTGGCTCCGGTTTCCCTGGCCAGGGACCGGCTCAGTCGCAGCACCACTTCCTCGACCACCGCCTGTATCGAGGCCGCCAGATCCATATGCCGTTGATCCAGCCTTTGTTCGGCCTGGCGCGGCGGGCCGCCGAAAAGCTCGTCGAATTTAGGCGATGTCATCCGCAACCCGGTACAATAATCAAAATACGACTGGTCCAGACGAAAGCTTCCGTCATCCTTGAGGTCGATGATATTATCCAGGATCAAGTCGGCGTAACGGGGCTCACCGTAAGGGGCCAATCCCATCACCTTGTATTCACCGGAATTGACCCTGAACCCGGTGTAATATGTAAACGCAGAATAAAGAAGCCCCAGGGAATGGGGGAAATGAAGCTCTTTGACTATTTCCAGACGGTTTCCGTTGCCGATGGCGGCGGATGTCGTGGCCCATTCTCCGACCCCGTCCATGGTCAACACTACCGCCTCCTCAAATGGCGAGGGGAAGAAAGCTGATGCGGCGTGACTTAGGTGATGTTCGCTGAACAGCAATTTGTTCTGCCAGTCAAATTTCGGATCAAACTTCTTGAACTTCTTGCGCAGCAGATCCTTCTGGAACAACTTTTCGCGCAACCACAGGGGCATTGCCATTTTGAACGAGGCAAAGCCCCTGGGGGCAAAGGCAAGATAGGTCTCAAGCAGGCGCTCGAATTTTATGAATGGCTTGTCATAGAAGGCGACATAATCGACATCCGCCAAGCCTATACCTGCCTGATCAAGGCAGAACGAAATGGCGTTGACGGGAAATTCGGCGTCATGCTTTTTGCGGCTGAACCTTTCTTCCTGAGCTGCCGCCACGATCTGCCCGTCCTCGACCAGTGCCGCCGCGCTGTCGTGGTAGAAAGCCGATAGACCGAGAATACGCACTCTTATCGCCTAGAATATGGTGTAGATGAACGGGGCCACTGCCGAGCCCTGGCTTAAAACCACCAGTCCGCCGAAGACCGCCATCATCACCAGGACCGGCAGCAGCCAGAATTTCTTGCGAACCCTGAGAAAGGCCCAAAAGTCTGCCAGAAAACTCATCTTTCATTTCCCATAAAATATCAAAAAGGACGCTTCATCGTCTCCGGGGCAGGTCCCGGCGGCTGGCGTTTTATCCAATAGCTGTCGACATCATCGTCGAAACGCCGATTTAACGGATCCTTGCCCAGCAACCGCATGACAACCGCAAAAGGCGTAATCGTAAGAAAAAACAGCAGCCCCATGACCAGCGGGTTAACCACCTTATGCAAAAGCATGCCAAAACGAAACCATACCCGGTTGAGGGGCCCTAGTGCTGCCGGTACGACCAGTGCCAGAAACAGGAAAATGGCCCCCAGACCCAGAGCCCATGGCCGCACCACCCCGCCACCATATAAGGGCAGCAGCCCGACAACTGTGAATACACCGGCAAAAACCACCCCTAACGAGCGATTGGACCCGGCTTTTACTTCGTCCGTCCGTCGATAGTTTTCGTGAATTGAAGGTTTCTGTGTCATCTCGGCTCGGATAATAACTTTTTTTATTTCAGCACAGCAAGCGGCTCCGTGGAAACGGACACTTTCAATTTTTTCAGGCTATGACTAACATTATGCAATTAAAATATTTCCAATTATACAGTTATAGGCAAATGACTTGGGCAAAGCGATCTGCGACACTGATATCGACGGACCAAAACAGGTTTTGAAACGGCGTCTGGAAAAACTACAGGATTCGATAAATAACACTGTGGAAAGCCGTAAGCCGGTGGAACTCGATCAGGCATCGGTGGGTCGTCTTTCCCGTATGGATGCAATGCAGATGCAGGCCATGGCACAGGCGACGGAGCGTATGCGGGTCCATGAGATAAATCGCATCATAGCAACGATCAAACGGATCGACGCGGGAGATTTCGGCTATTGCATCACCTGTGGCGAGGATATTGCCCCAAAGCGTTTGGCGGTCGACCTGACGGTATTGACCTGCATTCGCTGTGCCGCCGAGCAGACACGTTAAAAACTGATTTACGGGTATTATAAATGGGCAATAAGAACGCACAGCCATGGATGCAGCGACGTACTTTCGCGATTATTTCCCATCCTGACGCGGGCAAGACGACGCTGACCGAAAAGCTGTTGCAGTTCGGCGGCGCGATCCATATGGCGGGCCATGTCAAGGCGCGCGGCGTTCGGCGGCGAACCCAGTCCGACTGGATGGAAATTGAACGGGTTCGCGGGATTTCCATATCCAGTTCGGTAATGACCTTCAAGCACGACGGCATAACCTTTAATCTGCTGGATACGCCGGGCCATGAAGATTTCAGCGAGGACACCTATCGGACGCTGACCGCCGTTGATTCGGTAATCATGGTGATCGACGCGGCAAAGGGCATTGAAAGCCAAACCCGCAAACTTTTCGAGGTATGCCGGCTCCGCGATATTCCGATCATCACCTTCATCAACAAGGTTGACCGCGAAGCTCTCGACCCCCTTGCCCTGCTCGACGAGATCGAGGATACGCTGGCCCTGGATGTCAGCCCGATGACATGGCCGGTCGGTATGGGAATTGACTTTCACGGCTGCTTTGACCTGAACAAACGGCTGTTCATGACATCGGATGGCGGACCCGGAGGGGCGTTCCGCCAAGACATCGAATGCCATGGCCTTGATGACCCCAAGTTGAACGAGCTGATCCCGGATTACGTTCTTGCCCATTTCCGCGAGAACGCGGCACTCGCATCATCCGCCTACAAACAACTTGATCCCGATGCCTATCGGGCCGGTCATATGACACCGGTTTTCTTCGGCAGCGCGCTGAAGGACTATTCGGTCCGGGAATTGCTTCGGGCTTTGGCGACCATTGCCCCACCTCCCCAACCGCAACCGGCAGAGCCAAGAAATATCGATCCAAGCGAGGACAAGGTTAGTGGATTCGCGTTTAAGGTTCAGGCCAATATGGACCCCAACCATCGCGATCGCGTCGCCTTTTTCCGGCTCTGTTCGGGCCGCTTTCGCCGCGGCATGAAACTCCGCCAAGCCCGAACGGGGAAGATAATATCGGTGCAGAATCCAATCTTTTTTTTCGCCCAGGAACGCGAACTGGCGGAGGAAGCCTTGCCGGGTGACATAATAGGTATCCCCAACCATGGAACCTTGCGGGTCGGCGATTCGCTGACCGAGGGCGAGGACATCCGCTTCACCGGAATACCCAACTTCGCTCCCGAGATACTGCGCCGGGTCCGCCTTGACGAGCCGATACGGGCAAAGCAGCTCCGCCGCGCCCTTGAGGATATGGCCGAGGAAGGAGTAACCCAGGTGTTCCGGCCGATGCTCGGGGCACAATGGATAGTAGGCGTCGTTGGCCCGTTGCAGCTTGACGTGCTCTCATCGCGGATATCCTCCGAATACAATATAAAGGTCGGCTTCGAGGCGGCTCCTTTTGAGACCGCCCGCTGGGTGTCAAGCGAGGATCCGGCAATTCTGAAGCGCTTCATCGAGCGCAATCACGGCAACCTGGCGGAAGATCGCGACAATGCGCCGGTTTTTCTCGCCCGTAATGCCTGGGAATTGAACCGCACTATCTCGGACTGGTCCGGCCTTCGCTTCCTGACGACCCGCGAACGGTCTTGACCCACAAATTATATGTTTCTTAATACTATATGATTTTTAATCGTGTATGTTTTGGCTGGACGGTTTAGTATCAAACAATTACACTACCGGATGGCTTGTCGTAAAATGATTGCACAACATGTTGTGGTTGCACGTTTTTGTCGGTCAGTATTTTAAGAAGGGGCGGGACAGGTGCTTAAAGGGGTAGCGCGTGTCGTTGGCGTTGCGGCTATTGTTGGTAGCCTGATATCTGTTGCCAACGCAGCAACGTTAAAGGACAAGCTTGGCGATCTGGTTGTTAATCACAAAAGGATCAAGGCGGCGCTGAGCGCCGCCAATGCCGCCAAGGAACAGGTTCCAATGGCCAAGGCGGCGTGGTACCCTGATCTCGACGTTACCGCCAATTATGGCTACGAGACCCAGGTCAAGGGCCAAGGCACCGATAACACTCATCTACCGCCCCGTGAACTGGATTTGAAAATCACCCAGTTGCTATGGGATTTCAACGCCGCCAATGAAACTATCGGAATTGCTGAACTGGGGTTCAAGCAGGCCCTTTCGATGTTGGTGGCGACTCGCCAAAATCTTATTTTGGAGGCGGTCTCGGCCCATGTCGGCTTGGTAAGCGCCGCCAAAGTTCTTACCTTCGCCACGGAATCGGAAGCCAATATAAAGCGTCAGACCGAACTTGAAGACGCCCGCGTCAAGCGCGGATCCGGGTTATCTACCGACGTTTTACAGGCCAAGACCCAATTGGCAGGGGCGCAGTCCCGTCGGGTTCAGGCGGAGGGGGCGTTGTGGACCGCCCGCAACCGTTACCGCGCCGTTTTCGGCGCCGAGCCAGCCGATATCGAGGGGTTGGCGGTTCCGATAATTCCAGCCGACATGCTGCCCAGAACACTTGATGAGGCGGTAAAGGCTGCACATGAAGGCAACCCTCAGCTGAAGGCCTCGATGATTGCCGCCCAGATTGCCCGCCGGACAGTCAGTCAAACCCGGGATTCGATGTTTTTTCCATCGATAAACGCAACCGCGGAATCTAATTACAAGGAAGATGTTTCGGGCATTATCGGCTTCAAGGGCGAGCAGAAAATCAAAGTAGAATTTACCTACAACCTGGACCTTGGGCTTACCGCGATTAACACCCTGAACGCATCCAAGCATACATCTATATCGGCGGAAAACAGCTTTCAGGACGCCCGCGATACCATTGAGGAACAGGTCCGCAACGCCTGGCAAAACCTGTTGACTTCCAAGGAGACGGCGTCATTCCTGCTAAATCAGGCCGATATAGCCAGCGAATTCCTGGGACTGGCCCGCAAAGAGCGCAAACTGGGCAATCGTTCCCTGATTGACGTGCTGGCCGGGGAAACGGCATTGATTAACGCCAGAAGCGACGCCACGGCAGCCGAAAATCAGGTTGTGGTCGCGGCCTTCACCCTTCTCGGCACCATGGGGCAATTGGAAATGGATGCGATACGATAGATACATTATGATTTAGCATTTGGTAATTTTTGTACTATAGCGCGGCGAACGGCGTTTGGGGCCCAAGACGATAGGAATTGACGAGGGGCTGTTCGTGGCCTTTGAAACATCGACCGTCAGATATGACCTTCCGGTGTTGGTTCATTTGATCTGGTGCTGGGTGCGAGCGGCGAGTCAGTAGAAATTCCCGGTCTGGATTTCCTTATTAGCGCAGATTTTGTCCGATCTGGCCCCAGCCTTATACTTAAAGGCGAAGATGGAGGGGCGATCCTGGTGCGGGTTTTTTTCGCCACCGGCCCCCCCCTGATTTGACCGCTTACGGCGGTGCCCGCATATCCGCCTAGCTATACGATCAATTTTACGAATTTGACCGCCGCCATAAACTACAACAACATTACCTCTGCGGCCGGCGACGCCGCACTGATTATAGTTCAGTCAACCGGTGGCCTAACCACCGCCTTCTATTACTATCTGGAGGACGGCGTTTCGGTGAACTATATCTCTGCAAGTGAGCTTTCCATACTTTCCACAACCGATGTGGTGACTGCACAAACCACGGATGTCTCCTTGTTATAGAACTACAAGGTGACTCGGCATTTGGCGATCTTTATGGTACGGTGTGTGTATAGTCTTCTGCTGTGAGATGAATTATTTAGGGGAGTAGCTTGTGGCTTTCAGGGCATCCGGCACCGGCATTGGTGGTGTGGACAGTGGTGGTGCCCGTATATCGGATGAGTTGGCGGTCAAATTGGCCGGACCGGCGGTGCCGGGTGGGTACGCTCGGGTTCAATACGCTCAGGCGGCGGCCGATGGCGGCTCATCGATCGGCACCGTAGAGACGCTGAAAGGGTCGGTCGACGTAACTCACGCCGACGGTACAAAGGCAACGCTAAGCAAGGGTGACGCGGTATTTCAGGGCGATGTGCTGGAGACCGGGGCCGACGGTGCGGTGGGTATCGTCTTCGCCGACGAGAGCGAATTTTCTCTTGCCGAAGACGGCAAGATGACCCTTGACGAGATGGTCTACGATCCGGGGACGCAGTCCGGCTCGTCCGGCCTGTCGGTGGTTCAGGGGGCGTTTACCTTTGTCAGCGGCGAGATCGCCAAGTCGTCCCCCGACGCGATGACCATTACCACCCCGACAGCTACCATCGGCATTCGCGGCACGGCGGGGGCCGGCAAGGTCGGGGCCGGCGGCGAGACGACCGCCGCCCTGATGTCGGAAAAGGGCGGCTTTACCGGTGAGCTGACCTTCACCAACGCGGCCGGCACCCAGACCATCAACCAGCCGTTTCAGGCGGTAACCATAACCAGCTTCAACGCCCCTCCCTCAAAGCCGTTTATTATGACCCCGCAACAGATTGGCCAGCAATTCGGCAGCGCCATCGTCGGCCTTCCCGGCGGAGCGGACAGTTTGCCCGATATCGTGCGCGAGACGGCAACCCAGGCGGTCGAGCAGCAGGCCGCCGCCGATCAGGCTGCCGCCGACCAGGCCGCAGCCGAAGGTGATGCCGCCCCCGCCGAAGGTGACGCCCCGCCCGCCGAAGGCGATGCCGCAGCAGCCGATGGAGCCCCTACTGATGGTGCCCCTCCTGATGGCGCTCCACCGCCCGAAGGTGACGCCGCCACTCAGGCATTCAACGATGCCCTTGCCGCCGGTGCGACACCGGAAGAGGCAGCGGCAGCGGCCGCCGACGCGGCGGCCAAGGAAGCGATAGCCAATGGCGCCGACCCCGAAGTCGCAGCAGCAGCAGCCGCCGCCGGCAAGGAAGCCTTCGCCGCCGCGATAGCCGCCGGTGCCAGCCCCGAAGAAGCAATGGCGGCAGCCAATGCTGCGGCGGCAGACAGTGCGGCAGCGGCAGCAGCCAACGGGCCTAATGGCCCGGGTGGCCCCGATGGACCTAATGGCCCGGGTGGCCCGGGTGGCCCCGGCGGGCCGGATGGGCCTAATGGTCCCGGCGGTCCGGGGGGCAACGACGGCTCCGGTGATTCCGTCGATCAGGCGTTTAACGATGCGGTTGCCAACGGTGCGACGCCGGAAGAAGCGGCGGCGGCGGCGGCAGCAGCAGCGGCAGCCGCGGCGATAGCCAATGGGGCCGATCCCCAGGTTGCTGCGGCAGCGGCTGCCGCCGGACAGGATGCCTTTGCCGCCGCGATAGCCGCCGGGGCAAGTCCCGAGGAAGCGATGGCGGCGGCCGGTGCGGCGGCGGCGGCGGTTGGCGGCGACGTACTGGGCGTCGGTTCCGGCGACTCGGGTGGTCCAGGTAGTCCAGGCGGTCCGGGTGGCCCGGGTTTTGGTGGTCCTGACGGTCCGGGTGGTCCCGGCGGCCCGGGAGGGGGACCCAATGGTCCGGGTGGTCCGGATTCTGGTGGTCCTGGAAATAACAACGGCCTAGATAGTGGGCCCGGCGGCCCTGGCGGTCCCGGAGATTTCGGCTTTGGTGGTCCCGGTGGTCCCGGTGATTTCGGCTTCGGTGGTCCCGGTGGTCCCGGTGATTTCGGCTTCGGTGGTCCTGGTGGACCCGGTGATTTCGGCTTCGGTGGTCCTGGTGGACCCGGTGATTTCGGCTTCGGTGGACCCGGTGGACCTGGAAATTTTGGCTTCGGTGGACCCGGTGGTCCCGGAGATTGTGGTTTCGGCTTCGGTGGACCCGGTGGTCCCGGAGATTTTGGTTTCGGCTTCGGTGGCCCCGGCGGTCCCGGAGATTTTGGTTTCGGCTTTGGTGGTCCCAGCGGTTCAGGCTTTGGTTCCGATGTATTTTTTGATCCCAACACCGATCCGAACCTCGCCCCGGTCACATCATCCTTCGACGAGGTGCTTTTAGGCACCACCGGCGACGACAATCTTGTCGGCGACGGCAGTCTCGACACCAACTTCCATTTTTCCCAGGGCAATACCATGGGCGGAAGCGATACCATAGACGGCGGTGCCGGCAGTTTAAATCAGGTATCCTTCGACAATCTCGACAACATCAAGATAAAGGCAACCCAGACTACATCTACTTCCGGAACAATCTATGCGTGGAGCGGGTTCAGCACCAGTGAGGCCTCTGCACCTATTGCCACTTCCAGTTCTCCGCCCAACACCGAGATAACCTTCTCCAACATCACCCAGTATCTGCTTTCGGATACCAGCGTGGCATCGTTCGCAACCGGATTTACCTCTCAGGGTGCGGCGGACCTGACCCAGTCGACGCCGATTTCTACCGGTGATATACTGGTACTTCAGGGAATGTCGGCCGGGGAAAGCGGCTACGCCATCGCCGGAACATCCGGTGCCGACACCATCGGCGGGATCAACTACACCAACGGTATTATCTTCGGCAAGGGCGGCGGCGACACCTTCAACATCACCGGCATCGGCAACCGTATCCTGATCGGCGGCGACACCGCCACCGACAACACCGATGATGGCTCAGGCGGCGGCACGGCTGGCGATCTCATTCCCGATAGCAACATCAACGTCTTCGATTACAGTTCCCTGACAGGCAACGCCCTGGACAGCACCGGGGCCGGCAGGGGGCTGAGCGTTAATCTGGTCGGCGATGGTGTCATTGCCGGCGGTGACGCCGCAGTATCCGCCCGCGATACCAGCGTTGACCAAACCACATTCGACAATAACATCGATGTGTT
>CAZEFJ010000069.1:0-10248 GCA_964511465.1 uncultured Hyphomicrobiales bacterium | reverse complement strand
GAACGTCACTGGCCGTAGCGCGGCCTGTGGAATTTATGCCCCATAAGGTCTGCGTTAATTCGTTCGGGAACCTCGGCGGTATTAAGCCGGTCCTGAAAGGTATGGCGCAGGGAATATGCGGTGTGATGCTTTGACGGCAACAGTCCGTTCTGGCGCAGGAACTTGTTGATTGCAGAGCTAAGCTGGACATTGCGCCCGCGATAGCGTGGAAAGCCTTCGGGACATTTTTGCAAGGCATAGAGAGATGCCCCGACCAGGGGGATAAGCCGCTCGCGGTAACAGGTTTTGAGGCTGCGGTGGGTGTTGGGGCGGATCAGGATATGGGGCACGTCTGCATCAAGGTGAATATCTTCAGGATCAAGCCCGCTTAGTTCGTTGAGGCCCGCCCCGGTATCGGCCATAGCCCACAGGAGGTAACGGGCCTCGGGGTTAAGCTCGGTCAGGCGGATCGGGTCGAGAAGTACTTCCTGCACATATTCCGGCTCAAAGGCCAGGCGCCGACCGGACCGTGAACCGGCAATTCGAAGCCCGGTGAAAGGATTGTCCAGCCCAAGCCTGAGGCCGTCCGAGACGGTTTTTACTATCTGACTCAAATGGCCGATGTCCTTGTTGGCTGAATTGGCGGTTAATCCGTCTTCGCGCAAGCGTTCCATCCACCAGTCACGGAATGCAAGTGCGTCTTTGCGGCTAAGCGCATCAAGGCGTTTATCACCGCCGATTACTTTGATTAGATTATTTACCGCCTTAATCCGTGGATTGCGCCACCGACGCACTTGATCATTGTTTTTGCCGAGGTTGAGATCGGCACTCAGGGACCAGTATGTCTCCATCGCTGTGTTGATTGTCAGCTCAGGTGCAATGGCCCCGCCAAGTACCGCCTCGACAACCGGCGTCCGGTTCGGCCCCTTGCCCACAGCCTCAACTCTGGAAACCAGATCCCCAAGATCACCGGTGGCGATATTATCGACGGGTTGGTAGGGGAAGCCAAAGGAACGGGCCAGACGTACGGCTGAATCATAGCGTTGCTGCGCCCCGCCCTGATCGTGCATGGCCAGATTATGCCAGTACTCCTCGGTCGCCTGATTGACCAGGACCACCCGCTTTTTTGCGATCACTTCGGAATCTGTCTTTAGCGAAATTTTAACAAAAGGCCGCCGGTCAAGGTGAGCCACCTCGGTCGGAACCCGCCTGTAATACTGGAATTTACCGTTACGACGCTGTACGTACTGCATGTCAAGCAGCCTTAAATGTAACCCATTTTGTAACCCAAAATACTCTATGCAATAACCTAAAAAAGGTCAAGAAAATACATAATACCCTTTATCATCAATATGATAGATGATAAATATAGGTATTGTTTTGATTGAATTGTGGCGGTCGGGGAGAGATTCGAACTCTCGAAGGGCTTGCGCCCTTACTGGTTTTCGAGACCAGCGCATTCAACCGCTCTGCCACCCGACCCGCAACTACTTTCCGGGATCGTATACATCATTTTCGAGGTAAATTCCTATAGCGTTTCCTGATCTTCTGCAAACACAGCTTCACGACCGTTGACAACCTCGTCTTAAGGGGTATATTTCCGCCTCTTTCGACGGACCGTGGCTTTTTTGGATACGGGGTCGTGCGGCTATATACCTGAGGATGGAATAATGTTTGCAGTCATCAAAACCGGTGGCAAGCAGTATAAGGTGGCGAAAGACGATGTAATCGTTGTCGAATCGCTACTCAGCGATCCCGGCTCTACGGTCGAGCTTGAGGATGTGCTTATGATTGGCCAAAACGGCGAGGAGCCAAGCGTAGGCTCTCCGTTTCTTGTCAAGGCTACTGTTTTTGCCGAGGTGTTAAAGCATACGCGGGGCGACAAGATAATCGTCTTCAAGAAACAGCGCCGCAAGGGTTACCGCAGAAAAGCAGGGCATCGCCAGAACCAGACGGTTCTTAGAATTACGGATATAAGCGCCAGCGGCAAACAAACTGCGGCAGCGGCAAAGCCCAAGGCAGCTGCCAATCCCGAGGCAGCGGCAAAGCCCAAGGCAGAGGCAAAGCCCGAGGCAGCGGCAAAGCCCAAGGCAGCGGCCAAGCCCAAGGCAGCGGCCAAACCCAAGGCAGCGGCCAAACCCAAGGTGGCGGCGAAACCCAAGGCAGCGGTAAAGCCCAAGGAGTAACACTATATGGCTCATAAAAAAGCAGGCGGCAGTTCACGTAACGGTCGGGATTCTGCCGGTCGTCGGTTGGGAGTTAAAAAATCCGGCGGTCAGGTGGTGATTCCCGGCAATATCATAATTCGTCAACGCGGCACCAAGTATCATCCCGGTTCCGGTGTCGGTATCGGCAGGGATCACACCATTTTCGCGACGGTTGAAGGCCGGGTAAAATTCCAGCGCAAGGTTGCTAACCGGCTGTTCGTTGATGTGGAGCCAAATTCATAGAGAAATAGTGAACATCAATTGGCTGTGTGCGATAACGAGGGGAATGAATAGTCATTCCCCTTTTTTATTTATCGGTTGGTTTTTTATTTATTGGTATCGTTATGAAATTTCTTGATGAGGCAAAAGTTTTTGTAAAAGGTGGTGACGGAGGCGATGGCTGCGTCAGTTTCCGCCGTGAAGCAAACGTTCCCTATGGCGGTCCCGATGGAGCCAATGGGGGCAAAGGTGGTGATGTCGTCGTCGAATGCGTGGATGGGCTTAATACCCTTATAGATTTTCGCTACCAGCAGCATTTCAAGGCCAACCGCGGCAGCGGCGGCAAGGGCAAGAACCGCACCGGGGCCAATGCCGATGATATAGTCCTTAGAGTCCCCTGTGGAACCCAAATCCTGGAAGAAGACAAGGAGACGGTTTTTGCCGACCTTACCGAGCTTGGCGAAAAAGTGATTGTCGCGCACGGTGGTGACGGAGGACACGGCAACAGCCATTTCAAATCTTCCACCAATCAGGCTCCCCGCCGCCACGATCCCGGCTGGCCGGGGCAGGAACGGTGGCTGTGGCTAAGGTTGAAACTGATTGCGGATGCCGGGTTGGTGGGATTACCGAATGCCGGTAAATCGACGTTTTTGGCGGCGACGACGAGGGCAAAACCAAAAATAGCCGACTATCCTTTTACCACCCTGCACCCCAACCTTGGGGTAGTCGGTCTGGATAATGATGAATTTGTCATTGCCGACATTCCCGGCCTCATCGAAGGGGCCCATCAAGGCACCGGTCTTGGTGTACGATTTCTTGGCCATGTAGAGCGATGCAGGGTACTGCTGCATCTGGTCGATGGAACCGGGGATGATATTGCAGATGCCTACAAAACCGTGCGTCGCGAACTTGAGGCTTATGATAACGGTCTGAAAAACAAGACGGAAATAGTGGCGATAAACAAGGCCGATGCGATGACAGAGGACCAGATCAGGGAAAAAAGCGCCTCCCTGGCTGAGGCTTCGGGGCAAACCCCGGCTATAATCTCGGCCGTGTCCGGGGCCGGGGTCAAGAGTTTGCTGGGCCGGTTATTTGTTTTTATCAAGGAATCTTAAAAGTGGTTACTGGCGATAATAATCTTTCGAGGCTGGCTGCGGGGCGGCGTATCGTTATCAAGATAGGATCATCCCTGCTGGTCAATGAGGCGAAAGGAACATTGCACCGGGCTTGGCTGGATTCCCTGGTTGCCGATATTGCTGCCTTGAAATCGGCTGGCCAGGATGTGGTTATAGTTTCTTCGGGGGCGATAGCCGTCGGCCGTCGGCATCTTGGCCTTGCCGATGGAGAACTTCGACTGGATGAAAAACAGGCGGCGGCAGCGACCGGCATGATCCGTCTTGCCCATGCCTATCAGGAATCGCTGGCCGGCCACCAGATTACCGTTTCCCAGGTCTTGCTTAGCCTGGATGACAGCGAAAACCGGCGGCGCTATATCAATGCCCGTAATACTATCGAGGCCCTGTTGCGACTAAAATCGGTGCCGCTGATAAACGAAAACGACACCGTTGCCACGGATGAAATAAGGCTTGGCGACAATGATCGTCTGGCGGCCCGGGTTGCCGCCATGATAAGCGCCGATATCATGGTTCTGCTTTCCGATATCGACGGCCTGTATTCGGCCGATCCGCACAGCGATCCGAACGCCGAAATGATTGCCGAGGTCGGCGAGATAACCCCCGAAATAGAAGCCATGGCAGGCCATGCCAGACCCGGCGACGGGACCGGCGGGATGACGACAAAATTGGCTGCGGCAAGGATTGTGCTTGATGCCGGCTGTTCAATGGTAATTGCCGACGGAAAATGCACGCATCCGCTTGAAAATATCAAAAATGGCGCCGCTTGCACGTGGTTTGTCTCATCGGCAAGCCCGCGCTCGGCGCGCAAGCGCTGGATATCAGGCAGCCTCAAGTCGTCGGGCGTGATAATCGTCGATGGCGGAGCATTGAACGCGCTTGAGGGCGGTAAAAGCCTTCTTCCTGTCGGTGTCGTCGAGGTTGACGGAGAATTCAACAGGGGCGACGCGGTGGTTGTAAAGACCATCGACGGTAATGAAATAGGACGGGGCCTTAGCGCCTATTCGTCCAAAGACGCACGCCTTATAATGGGCCACAAAAGCGGTGAAATAGAAGTCATACTAGGCTACCGTGGCCGTGATGAGATGATTCATCGGGACGATCTGGTGCTGATATGAGCGATATTCACAAACTGATGCTTCAGGTGGGTAGCAAAGCCAGGGACGCGGCAAAGGTGTTGGCCGTTGCGACCACCCAGTCAAAAAATCAGGCGTTGATTGCCGCCGCCGACTCTTTGCGCATGCACAAGGGCGATCTTCTCGCCGCCAACCTCAAGGACATGGCTGTGGGTGAGCAAAAAGGCCTTAGCCCGGCAATGATCGACAGGCTGGCCCTTGACGAAGGGCGGATAGAAGCGATGGCCGCCGGTCTTGATGCGATTGCCGAACTGCCTGATCCGGTTGGTGAGCTGATTGCCGAATGGCATCGTCCCAACGGCCTTTCCATATCGCGGGTAAAGGTGCCTATCGGGGTAATCGGGGTGATCTATGAATCACGCCCCAATGTCACCGCCGATGCGGGCTCTTTATGCCTCAAGGCGGGCAACGCCGCAATTCTTCGCGGTGGCTCGGAAAGTTTTCATTCATCGGGCGCGATCATGACCTCTCTCTCGCACGGGCTTGAGGCGGCGGGGTTGCCCGATGCCTCAATTCAGCTTGTTCCGACATCCGATCGCGCCGCCGTCGGCGAGATGCTGAAAATGACCGATTACATTGATGTAATCGTCCCTCGTGGCGGAAAATCGCTGATCGAACGAATAACCGCCGAGAGCCATATTCCAATGTTCAAGCATCTCGAAGGTATATGTCACATCTATGTTGACGCAACCTGTGATCCCGAGATGGCCCGCGATGTAGTGGTTAATGCCAAGATGCGCCGGACCGGTGTTTGTGGTGCCGCCGAAACCCTGCTGATCGAACGGGGGGCGGTTGCCAGCCATCTTGCAAGCATAATAGACGGCCTTGTCAAAGCCGGATGCGAGGTTCGAGGCGAGCCCGAAATCACGGCCATGGATGACAGGGTGATTGCCGCCAGTGATCAGGACTGGGATACCGAATACCTTGAGGCAATTATTTCGCTGAAAGTTGTAGATGGCATTGATGGTGCCATCGAACATATCTCGAACCATTCATCACAGCACACCGAGGCCATCCTCAGTAATGACGCACGCGCCATTGAAACATTCCTCAACCGGGTCGATAGCGCCATCGTCATGGCCAATGCCTCGACCCAGTACGCCGACGGCGGGGAATTCGGAATGGGGGCCGAAATCGGCATTTCGACCGGAAAACTTCATGCCCGCGGCCCGGTCGGAGTCGAGCAGCTTACAAGTTTCAAATACATTGTCCGTGGAAACGGTCAATGCCGCCCCTGATTGAAAGCTTTGCCGGGCAAAGGGTTGGACTTCTTGGCGGCTCTTTCAATCCGGCCCATGAAGGACATTTGCACATTAGCTGTCTGGCCCTGGAACATCTTCGTCTGGACCGGGTGTGGTGGCTGGTTTCGCCCCAGAATCCGCTAAAAAATCCCAGCGACATGGCGCCGCTTGACAGCCGGGTTACGACCGCCAGGGCGATGGTCGATGATCCCCGGATTATTGTTACCGATATCGAAACTGAACTGGGCACCGGTTACACGGTCGATACCATCAAGGCGATAAAACGCCTTTATCCGAAGGTTAGGTTTGTCTGGATAATGGGTGACGATAATCTTGCCCAGTTTTCCCGCTGGAAGGATTGGCGGACGATTTTCCGGCTGGTTCCGATTGCGGTTTTTGCCCGTTCGCTATATTCTTTCAGGGTGCTCAGGACACGGGCGGCCCGGCGGTTTGCCGGGTCCAGGATACGCAAGACACGGGCCGGATCGCTGGTCAGCATGACCGCGCCTGCCTGGCTCTTTCTGCGGACCGGGAAAAACCCGGCTTCCGCCACGAATATTCGAAGTCATAGCAAAAGGAGATAATTATTATACCAAGCAATAAGACGCCACCAACCACGGCAAAATTAATGAAGTTGGTGGAAACGTCGATGGATGACGACAAGGCGCAAGACGTTGTGGTCGTCGATCTTGCCGGTAAAAGCGATATCGCGGATTATCTGGTTATCGCCAGCGGAACATCAAAAAGCCACGTAAGGGCAATCGCCGAGCACATTGGCGAGAAAATAAAGAAAATCAGCAATTACGGCGTCTCGGTCGAAGGCCTATCCCAGTGCGACTGGGTGCTGGTAGACGCCGGCGACGTCATAATCCACGTTTTCCGGCCCGAGATCAGGGAATTTTACTGCCTTGAAAAAATGTGGGACGTCCCGGCCAGCGAAAGAACCGCATAGGGAATAATGCTAGTGGGGTGAATTAAGTGAACTGTCACCCCACCGTTACCCTGTAACTCCTCCGTAACCTATTTGAGGCTTAAAATGCTCTAGTTAAGGCCTGACACCTGGAGAGCGCAGTTCAAGAGAAGTCATCTCGCATACAAGCTCATCGATAAATTGGTTTGGTGACAATTCAATAAACTCTGTTAACAACCAGTTTGGTTGGCCATCGAGGTAACTAGCAAGTCCCGCTGGATCATAGCGAGAAAGTTCGCTTAGCCGGTGCATCGCGGCCATTATCATGGTTAAACCATATCTTTTTATGCTCTTAGAACCACTTACTTTACGCTTTAAATACCAGAGGGTTAAAGGGGCGGCGATGTAGCAAACGTCAATACGAGATTTTTTATGCAGCTTCGATATTTGCTCGAGATTATTGTCTTCTATATCTTTCTTCCATTTGGCGCGGCTTTTAGTTCTAACGGTACAGCGATCCGTAACACCTTGGTCTATCTCAAAAGAACTAGGTAACGTCTTAAGTACACGTCCATCGTCATATCGACCTGATATACCACAGCTCAGCCAGACGCAATCTAATTTAGGGTGTACTCGATAAATTGGATTTTTAACGGGTATAAACATTTCCCGTTTTGAGGTGAATGTTTGCCTGTATGCTCGGTGTATGAAGGGCATGTTTCCAAGAAGATCACTAAGATTATGCTCGTTGGATATTTCAGGCTCTTGTAGGTATTTCGACAACGATGAAACAATGCCACTGCTTTTGATTGTAACTATTTCATTAGAAAGTACTCTTTTGGACTCTGGTGGGTGATCTCCTGAAATACCGTGCCGGTTCTTGTAATTCTGTCCTTTGACTGTAAGAAGGGCTTTTGCAGCATTCAAAAAGCAATAATAACTTGTTAGAGGTGAGGACTGGAGAGGTAATATCTTCGATGCTTGATAATAATTTTCAGCCTGTGTCCAAAACGGTAGTGCTTCTTTGCATTTGCGGCTTAGCCAGAGCCTAGCGTATTGAAAGGGGTCTCTTGCAAGAACGCTTTCTGTTCCAAATAATGGTTCTGAAATAGCTTTTCTAAAGTAAGCGGCCTGATTATTTATTCTCAGTTCTTTTGCAGCCATTTTATAACCTGATAATTTTTTATCTAACTGAGGTGGTACCACATAGTTGGACAGTTAAGCAGCGCAGTTAAACAGGTTAAGGTGACACCATTAGTTTACTAATCACCTGTCATTTTCCCCGTAGAAAAGACAATACCAGTTAACCTCTGCCAAACAAAACAATCTCAGGTAGAATAATATTCGACGTACCATTCCAGGTCTTCTTCCGACATCGGGCAACTGCCGTCGTCGAGAGGCTTTACCAGCCCCTTGGGTTTTATTCTCGCCAGTTCCAACTGCAAGCGGACCGTGGTTTGCATGTTCAGGCCCGCCTTCCAGGCCAGGGTGGTGACACCCTTGCCGCTGCCGGTGTTGAGCATTTTTGCGACCACACGCATGTCCAGTTCCGACATCAGGGAAAGGGCATGGCGGACAAAAGTGTAATCCTTTTCGTCAATCGCCCGGCAAATAACCTCGTCGTTCAGTCCGCCGCCGGAAAATAGCTGTTCGGCCCGTTCGCTGGCCGGAATTTCCGTTGGCTCGTCGCAGTTTTCTGCGACTTCTGCGGCATCTGTAGGCTGGCCGTCAAAATCATCTTCCCGGTCTATCCGCCGGCGCACCGACATTCGCAAATTATCGACTACTTCGGGGTCTATATCGTTACGCTCAATCAGTGTTTCCAACAGCGACGCGCTGATAAAGCTGGCGATCCGCCGGATCGTTTTCAGCGGCAGGTTATCGCGGTTAACCATCGGCTTATGCAGTTCTGCGGTGCCGGTCGCGACTATTGCGATGGTATCCAGGGTTTCCTCGCGGATCTGTGCCGATTTGTTGCCGAGCAGGGTGCCAAGGGATTCCGTGTTGCGGACCTCTACTATGGCATCGACCACCGGCTCCATCATATTCTGGCGGCGCGAAAGTGCTTTCAGGGCGGTTTCACCGATTCCTCCCGAAATGATATCAAGCAGGTCCCGGTCGCTAAGCAGGGGTGAATATTCAAGAATTGGTGCTGCGACTATTTCCTCTACATCCTTTGCCAGCAGCTTTACTATATCGTTCGGGACATTGGCTGCGTGTTTGATTTCCTCGGAAATTATCGCCCGGACGCGGGGCAGCTCGTCCCGGGCAAGGACATCGAGAATTTCCATCGCCATGCTTACCAGGCGATCGTTTTCGTCTTTTTCCAACGAGGGAACAAGGCGGCCTATCTTGAGCGCCAGTTCGCAGCGGACCTCATCGTCCCGGTCTTTGGCCAGGACCGTGTCGGCCTGTAACGGGGTGCCGGTGTTTTCGGCTATCGCGCGCCGTACTTTCGGGCTTTCGTCCGAGCTAAAATAGTACAGAAGTTCCGGCTCAAGGTCTTCGCATGAGGCGAGTTCCCGTCGCGCCTCGACATCTACGCTACGGGCTATTTCCTTGGCTGCTTCATAAGAATGGGCCTTACGAGTGGCCTCTTTTTTGCCCTTTGACTTTTCTTTCCTGTTTCCAAAGACCCATTTTAGCATGTTTCTTCCTATGGGCTAGGTTCGGTATCTGAACGGGCTATTTGTTGAAATTCGTCGATCTTAAGCCGCACAGTGTCTTCGGTTATATTGACGCCGTTTTTGGCAAAATCACCCATAACCTTGCGGACCACGTCCTCTATGCCAGCCTCTTCAAGGTCTGAATGGACTACTTCCACGGCGTAACTTTTTGCTGACTCGCCGCTAAGACCGATATTTTCGGCGGCCCAAAGACCCAGCAGTTTGTTGCGTCGGGCATCCGTGTTGAAGGATGCTTCATCTTCACGCATCTGGCCGATTTCGTGTGCAGCGCTTTTCTTTTTCAGGGTCATTTCCGTTTTTCTCTCGTTTGGTTGTTGCCTCATGTACACTACCGTCTGGTTTATCTTATGTCTTGTAAAAGGCGCATCTCTTGGAAACGTTCGCTATGGGTCTTGTGGATAATCAGGAATTATTGAAAGACATTGAACATGGTGGAAATATCACCGCCGCCGAGGCCATGTTCGGGCAACCTGATGAAGGCTGGATAGACCTTTCGACGGGGATTAATCCATGGCCCTATCCGTTGGGCAAGCTCGATCCCGAATGTTGGACCAGGCTTCCCCAGGGAAAGATATATGAAAACCTTGTCCGGGCGGCGGCGGATAGATATGGCGTTGCCGATCATTCGCTGGTTGTTCCGGCCCCTGGAACCCAGGCCTTGATCCAGTGGTTACCCAGGTTGCGGCAAGCGTCGCGGGTTTGCGTAATCGCCCCGACCTATGGTGAACATGCCCAT
>CAZEFJ010000068.1:3045-10290 GCA_964511465.1 uncultured Hyphomicrobiales bacterium | reverse complement strand
GCTTCCTTCTCGAGTTTAGTGTTTAGCAGACGTAGCGGAATATCCACCGGACAGACCCTCTGGCATTCGCCGCAATCGACGCAGCGGCCAACCAGATGCATCGCCCTGACCAGATGAAAGCCGAAATTCTCCGAGGTGTTGTTGGAACGCTCTATCCAACGGATACGATTGGCCTTTTGATCCGGGGTTGTGTCCGGGGTCACCATGAAGGTTATGGAATCGACGACACATTCATCGCAATAACACATCGGACAGACCGACCGGCAGGCATAGCAGCGGATGCAGCTATCCATCTTCTCTTTCCAGAAGTCCCAGACATCGCCTTCGACGGAGGCCTCCATCTCGGCCAGAGTATGGAACGGATCAAGGCGTCCTTCTTCCACCATCTCGCCGTAAACGACATCATGCTCGTTGGGAAACGGGTTGCGACATTCAAGGCAGCGGTCGGCGAGAATTTCCTTGGCCGGAATTTTGACATCTCCGTCCTTGGTTGTGACCTTGAATGTATCAAGGCCGTCAAACTCGGAATTCAGCGGAGTTTTGCCCTTTAGCCATCTTTTAAGCTTTTTCTCGTCCAGCACGCCGGTGCCTTCACAGGACAAGCCGATAATATGGACGTCTTCCCGCTTGATGTAGTTTTCCTGAAGCAGCACGACTATCGCACGGGCATCACATCCCTTGGCGAATATCCCCACCGGCAAGGCCTCGGCCTCGGCCTTTTTGGGGTTCTGCCTTTTCATCTTCATTTCTTCGGTCAGGTAAAGGACCAGGTTATGCACACAGGTTGGATCCCAGACCAGATCATCGGCCTCATCCGGCTCGGTGAAAAAGGCCGGGGTGGCCATAAAGGTCGCGGTACCCTTCTTAAAGCCTAGGATATGCCGAACCTTGCCATTTTCCAGTAGTTCCCTGGCATGTTGCTGAAAATTTTTGGGATTTATCATCCGTAATCGACCTTCAATTTTTTCTGCGGGCCAAGCGGTTTTATATCATCGACGAACTCATTGATAATCTCGGCGTATTTGGAGCCTTCGGCGGAAGATATCCACGACATCCGGAAACGGTCTGGTTCTATGCCGATAAATTCAATCAGCTTCTGCACCAGATATATCTTGCGGCGGGCGTAATAGTTGCCCTGCATATAGTGGCAATCACCCGGATGGCAGCCGGAAACCAGAACCCCGTCGGCGCCCTTGTTGAAAGCCGAAATAATATATACCGGGGAAACGCTGCCCGAACACATGACGGTAATCGGAACAACGTTGGCAGGATACTCGGTCCTCGACACCCCGGCCAAGTCGCTGCCTGCCGATGAACACCACTTGCACAGAAAGGCTACTATCCTGGGCTCGAAGTTGGCGTCCGCCGATTCTGTCTCAACCTTTTCCAGCACCCTTTTATACTCCCAGCGAGGTTCTTATCATTTCATGGATTTGCAGAGGCGTGTTGTTCTTTACCGAAATCGCCGCCCTCAGACAGGTTGCGGTACAGGTGCCACAACCCTCGCACAGGGCGGAATTGACCAACGCCTTTTCGCTTTCAAGGGTGATCGCACCAAAGGGACAGGCCTGCACACACATCGCACAACCGGTGCAAAGGTCACGTATGACGGTGGCCACAGCCGGTGAGGTCGCCAACTCCGGCTGCGACAGAATGGACATAGCCTTGGCCGCCGCCGCACTGGCCTGGGCCACGGTTTCTGGAATGTCCTTCGGCGCCTGGGCCGCACCGGCAAGAAATATGCCCGCGGTCACACTTTCGACCGGCTTCATCTTGGGATGCCCCTCGGCCAGGAAACCATCCTTGTCGCGGGCGATCTTGAGGATCTTGGCGATTTCCCCGGTTCCCTTCGAAGGCTGCATCGCGGTCGCAAGAACAACCATGTCGGCGTCGATCTCGACCAACTGGCCGGACAGGGTATCAACACCCTGGACTTTCAGCTTGCCCTTGTTCTCATAGACTCTTGAGACCTTGCCGCGAAGATACATGGTGCGATCATGATCGACAGCCCTTTGCACAAATTCCTCGTACCCCTTGCCGCCGGAGCGAATGTCTATATAGAAAATATAGGCCTCTCCATCGGGAACGTTATGCTTGTAAAGCATTGAGTGCTTGGCCGTATACATGCAGCATATCTTCGAACAATAGGCACAGTGAAGCTCGGGGTCTCTTGAGCCGGCACACTGGATAAAGACAATTCTCTTGGGAACCGTCTGATCCGATGGACGAAGTATCTTGCCTTCGGTCGCCCCCGAAGCCGAGCAAAGCCGCTCAAACTGAAGCCCGTCAAGCACATCGGCGTATTTTCCATGGCCATATTCGGTCAGATTTTCCTTGTCGTACAGATCAAAGCCGGTGGCCGCGATAATCACCCCGACCTCTTCCTTGACTATCTCTTGTTTCTTGTCGTAGTCGATAGCGTCGTAATCGCAGATATCCTTGCACTTGCTGCAGGTGACCGGATTGATTCCCAGACAGGTGTCTTCATCGAGAACAAAGGAGGCGGGAATCGCCTGGGCATAAGGGATGAAAATTGCCCGCCGCGCCGTCAATCCATGGTCATATTCGTTGCTTATAACCACCGGACAGACATGCGTACACTCATCACACAGCTTGCAAAGATCGGGATCCACATATTCCGGCTTCTTGTGTATCTCGACATTGAAGTTGCCGACAAATCCGGAAACATTCTTGACCTCGGAATTTACCATCAGCGTGATCTTGGAATTCTTTGAAACCTCGACCATCTTCGGCGAGACGATGCACTGGGCACAGTCAAGGGTCGGGAAGGTCTCGGACAACTGAATCATGTGCCCGCCGATAGTCGCGTTTTTTTCCACCAACAGCACTTCATAACCGCACTTGGCAAGATCGAGCGAGGCCTGAATACCGGCGATACCGGCACCAACGACCAATGCTTTCTGGTTTACCGGAACCTTTATCGGATCAAGCGACTCGTTGCCGACAACCCGGCGGACCGCGCTTCTTGAAATCTTGATCGCCTTTTCGGTGCCCACCGCCATGTCGGGGTGAACCCAGGCACACTGTTCACGGATGTTGGCGATTTCGCACTGAAATTCGTTAAGCCCGGCCTCCTTGCTAACGTCGCGGAAGGTCTTTTCATGAAGGTTGGGGGTGCAACAGGAAATTACCACACTATCAAGTTCATTGTCCTTGATCGCGTCGATAACCGTCGACTGGCCAGGGTCGGAACACATGTAAAGATAGTCTTTGGAGAAGACAACGCCATCGTCCTTGGACAGCTCTTCGGCCACCTTCTTCACATCGACGGTCGCGGCTATATTCTTACCGCAATGGCAAACAAAGACACCTATACGCTTTGACATTGCATCACCTCAAAATTACCGCTTCTTTTTACCGGCTTTTTTTGCCGCCAGCTTATTTGATGCGGGCTTCTTTTCCTTGGCAAGCATCTCCATGCCATGTTCGTAACCCTTGTCGAAGGCCTTGAAATTTACCTCAAGAAAGCGGTCAGGAACCAGCCCCGGTAAGGCCTTCTTCATCGCATCGGGGCTAACAACATCGGTTACCGCAGTAAAGAAACCAAGCGCAACCAGATTGGTAAATACCCGATTGCCCAGTTCCTCGGCAAAACGGGTCGCAGGAACCTCGTACAACGTAACCCCCGGGAAAACATGATCCGTTTTTACCAGATCCACGTCGGTGATAATAATCCCACCGGAAACTATCGCCCCTCCGTACTTGCTGTAGGCTTCCTGGGAAAGCGCAAGCAGAATTTCGGGCGCGTTAACATATGGGTAAAGAACCCGGTCGTCGGATACGACAAGCTGTGAAGCGCATGCGCTGCCCCTCGCTTCCGGCCCAAAACTCTGTGTCATGGTGGCGTACTTGCCATCAAATATGGACAGCGCCTTTCCCGTAATCAGGGCGCATCTGACAATACCTTGGCCACCAAACCCGGAGAATCTTATCTCGGTCATATTAACTTTCCTGTTTTTTCTTCGCTTCTGCTTCTTTATTTTCCGCCTCGCGCTCCGGCTCGGTCTTGCCGTAGAGCTGATAATCATCGCCAATTACATTGACATAGTGATTATTAACCGCTTCATCGAAAGTCAGCCGCCGCTTGTCTACAAACTTACCCATAAGAATCTTGCCCTGGAAATCTATCTCGGTCTCACGGGTATCGGCACCGTGCTTGATCTCGCATTCATCGTGATAATACTGCAATGAATCCAGGCCGTCTCCGAGACGGTTGCGGCGCACATACAAGGTAGTGCAGGGCGAAATTATTTCGACGAATGAGAAACCCTTGTGATTAAGCGCCCCCTCGATCGATTCGGTAATCCGCCGGGCATGCAGCGATGTCCAACGGGCAACATAGGTGGCACCACAGGCATCGGCAATGAACGGCATCGAGAATGGAACTTCGTAGTTGCCGTAGGGCGTGGTCGAGGCGTTGGCGGTAGTCGGAGTAGTCGGGGTAACCTGGCCGCCGGTCATCCCATAGGTGAAGTTGTTGACACAAATGACGGTCAAATCCATGTTCCGGCGGGCCGCGTGGATAAAGTGATTGCCACCTATTCCCAGGATGTCGCCGTCACCGCTGATAACAACCACCTTAAGCTCTGGATTAGCCAGCTTGAGTCCGGTTGCCACCGGAATAGCCCGGCCGTGGGTGGTATGAATCGAATCATAATTGACATAGCCTGCAACCCGGCCGGTACATCCGATGCCCGAAACTACGACCAACTTGTCATGGTCGATATCGGTTTTCTTTATCGCCTCGGCGAACGAGGTAACAACTGTTCCTATACCGCACCCGGGACACCAGATATGGGGCATCCTGTCCATCCGCAGGATGTCGCCCATCGGGTGTTCCTGCTTGAATTCGCCAATTTCCTTGTTCATTTGGCAGCCTCCTTGATTGCGTCCAGAACAACCTCTGGGTCATGGACATCCCCGCCACAGTGATTGACGCTGACTACCTTGCAAACACCGGCCACGGTTCTTTCGACTTCCCTGACCACCTGTCCGTAGTTAATTTCTACAACCACGATGGCCTTCACTCTTTTGGCCACTTCTCTTAGCCGGTTTTCAGCCAGCGGCCAGACGGTTATCAAACGCATGGAGCCTACCTTGAGGCCGCCTTTACGGGCATCCATGACGGCCCGGCAGGTAATCCTCGAAGTTATTCCATAAGAGACGACAACGACCTCGGCATCATCCATCTCATCCTCGTCAAGGCGGATAATCTTGTCTGCGTTGGAGTCTATCTTCTCGATAAGATGGGTTACCACCTTCTTGCTCTGCTCGACATTCATTGCCGGATAACCGCGCTCGTCATGGGTCAGACCGGTGACGTGAAAGCGATACCCGTCACCTGCCTTGACCATCGGTGCGACAGCATGGTCCTTGGCGCCGAACTGGTAGGGACGGTAGTCTTCTTTCTTGCCCTTGAAAAAGTTTCTCTCGACGACCCTTATTTCCTCTGCCGGGGGTATTATCACCCTCTCGTGCATATGACCGACCGTCTCGTCGGTCATAATGAATACCGGCACCCGGTACAGCTCTGACAGGTTAAACGCCTCGATGGTAATGTCGAAGCATTCCTGCGGCGAATCGGGGACCAGTGCAATAATCCGGTAATCGCCGTGTGAGCCCCAGCGCACCTGCATCATTTCCTGTTGGGCGGTGAGGGTCGGAAGGCCGGTCGACGGGCCGCCGCGCTGGACATCGACGATCACCATCGGGGTTTCGGTCATGCACGCCAGGCCTATATTTTCCATCATCAACGAGAATCCGGGGCCGGATGTGACGGTCATGACTTTCTGCCCGCCCCATGCTGCACCGATCAGGGCCGCGACCGAGGCGATCTCATCTTCCATCTGGATAAACATCCCGCCTGCATGCGGGCATCTCTCGGCGAACCGCTCTGCGACTTCGGTCGAAGGGGTTATCGGATAACCAGCGAGAAAACGGCATCCAGCGGCAAGCGCACCTTCGGTTATGGCGTGGTTGCCATCAAGAAAATGGTTGCCTGTATCAACGCCTTTCGGATCTGCAGCGACCGTATTAGGCACTTTCTTCCTCCTTTATATCGGTATCCGTGGTAACGAAAATTGCGAACTCGGGGCATATAACTTCACAAAACTTACAATCCGTACATGCGTCCGCCGCCACAACCTGCGCCGGATGGTAGCCCTTGGCATTATAGCCTGACGACATTTCAAGAACATCGGTAGGACAATATTCAACACAAAAACCGCACCCCTTGCACCACACCTCGCTGATGCTAACGGTGCCCGTTATGGGCTTGAGATTGCCGAAGAACATCGGTTTCACCACTAGAGAAGTTCCTTGTCCGCGAGTATCGGTTCCGGGTCAATATAGTGAAGATTAGGTTGTAAAGCGGTTTCAGCCCGGCCAAATGCAACCGCCATTAGCTGGGTGAAGTAGACCACCGGAATATTATTGAACTGGGGATATTTTTCCAATGTCTGTTCCTGGCGCTGATCCAGATTGAAAGCGCAAAGAGGGCAACTGACAACCACTATATCGGCTTTCTGATCCTGGGCGGAGGTAAGAATTTCATAGGCTTGATCGGCGATGATATCCGGCTTGTCAACCGTCTGATAGGAGCCACAGCACACTGTTTTATGAGAAAAATCAACCGGCTCCGCACCCAATGACGCAACAAGGTCGTCCATTACGGTGGGGTTTTCCACATCGTCGAAAGCAACCTCTTTTGGGCGCGTCAAAAGACAGCCGTAGTAACTCGCCACCTTGAGATCCTTGAGCGGCTTCTTCACTTTCTTGGCCACGTTATCAAAGCCGATTTGATCGCGCAGAACCTCCAGCAGGTGAATTACGTCCACATCCCCCTCGTAATCGACTTCCTCGTCATACATAAAGTCATTCATACGGTTCAGCATCTCGGGGTTGGCCTTGACGTCCTCGTTGGCCCTTTTGGTGGTGTTGTAACACATCGCGCAGGAGGTTATGAATTTTGAATTATCCGCCTCCTTGGCTTCCTTGACCCTGATAAGATTGCGAATTGGCGCCAGACGCCGCATCAGATCATCGCTGGCCATGGAGTAAACAGTGCCGCAGCAATTCCACCGGTTAAGTTCTTCCAGTTCCACTTCCAGGTGCTGCATTGAGGACAGGGTCGAATCCTCGAAGTTTCTTGCCTTGTTCTTAAGCGTACAACCGGGGTAGTAATTTAGCTTCATTTAGAAGTGCATCCCATTGTCAGTGAACTAC
>CAZEFJ010000068.1:0-2945 GCA_964511465.1 uncultured Hyphomicrobiales bacterium | reverse complement strand
GTCAGTGAACTACTACGAACAAAATGCCAGGTTCAAGAGACCAGCCGGACAACCAAGCCAAATCAAACCAGGAAGCGCCTAGGATGATTTCAGCGGCATTAATTTGGAACACCCCCTAGGGGAGAGGGTGGGTCTCTTTAGGGCGGGGACATTCCAACCCCATAGGGTGGCTGGGCCAACTGTCAACTATATGGTACCAATACGTACAATGCGGGACATCAGGTGGGGAAATTTGGTTATGACAAGACTTAGCGGCACTTTTTCCATATTGGCTATGGCATCATTAATTGCTGTGTCAGCCTGCGCAAGGTCAATAGATGTGGCGCCCAATAATCCCGACGGCAAGGAAAATGCCAGCAAAAAAGTTACGGTTTCCTTTAGCCGCTTCCCTGATTTTCCATTTCCCGACACGGCTAATATAGATATGGAAAACACCCTTATTTTCGGCTCCGGCGAGGAATGGTTCGGGCGGCTGGCGATAGATGCATCGTACCACACCAACGAGATGTTCGATTATTTCAAACAGGAAATGCCAAGCTTCGGATGGCGTGAGATTACATCGGTGCGGGGGATCGCCAGTTCGCTTACCTATTCCCGACAAAACCGTATCGCGACAATTCAGATCCAGGGCAATACCTTGCAGGGAAGCGCAATCTCTATCACCATCTCTCCGGAAGGCGCACCAACGGCGGCGATGCCCAACCGGAATGACGCATCGCCAATTTCGGGACAAAGGATGCGGTAGCGCCGGGGCTTATCCCGCATTCATGAAACTGGGTTCGCAGTACTGTCGGCGTCGCTTTAATTTGCCGCAGATTTTCTTGGCAGCTGCTTTGCTTGCCACCGGCCCGGCCTTCAGGCGATAGAAAATTCCCTTTCCAGGGCCAAGATCAACCTTGGAAATCTCTGATCCCATCTTGCCCAGCAACGATTTGTAGGCCCGGCGCAGTTGAACCCAGCCGCGAGACGCCGCCTTGCGCGAACGATATGAAGCGAGATGAACCGCCGGCTGCGGTCCGCCGCGTTTTATTCCGGCTGCTTCCAGTTCGGCTGGTGACGACGGCTCGATCTGCCTTGGCGCGGCCGCGGGAGGTGCCGAAGAAGCTATCGGCGCCGGCTGCATGGAACTTTCTATGGCCCTGCGTTCCTTGACATATTCATCACTGGTTATCAGCCCGCTGGCCTTTAGCTGCTCCAACCTGCGAACCGCATCGGCGGCCTCAAGCAAGCCCTTGGGAGGAGGCCCAGGATTGGCCACTGAAACCGGGGCCGCAGGCATCAGGGCATCAAGGATCATCGTTCTCTCGGCGCTGTGCTGGGAAACCGTAATCGCCCGCATTTCAAGTCCCCTGCCGATTGCCCTAAGTCTTCTTGAAATCTGCTCGGCACCGGGGACCGGGCGATCCAGCCCGGTTGCGGGCGGTGGAGATGTAAGCGGCAGCAGGGAGCCTATATTTGCCTGGCGGCGGACATTAAATTCTTCCTGGGTTATCAAGCCCTGATCACGAAGCGCAATCATCGTCTTGAATCTGGAAATTATATTGGCGTCGCCGTCTGCCAGCATCGGGGACATCGGCGTTTCAATCGACGAGGACGATGGTTTAGAAGCAGGTGCCGCATAGTTGTCAGGATTTTTGGGGCTGTTGACAAAACTATTATCATTAACCTCGCCCCTTTTCATCTCACCGAGAACCCCGTTGCTTTCGAGAAGGGCGAGATTGACACTGGCAATCTCGGAAATCGGGCGGGTGGAAATATTCTTCCAGACCACGAACTGTTCCGTATCCGGCGGACGGATAGCGATAATCGCCTCGTACATCTGGCGGGCCTGGGTGGTCTGGCCGGTATTCTGGTAGATGATGCCCAATCCCATGAGGGCATGAACATCCTTGGCATCTTTTTTCAGTGCCCGTTTATAAAAGCTCTCGGCGGAGACGTAATTACCCTTGGCCATTTCGGCAAGACCCAGTTCGGCCAGAGAGTTTTTATTGGCCGGGCCATTGCTCCAGAAATTACGATTAAAAAGATCGGCTCCGTTTAAGCCGCTACATGAACCAAGACTTACGACCAGCAACAAGGCCGCGCAGCGCTTAATCAGCACGTTCACCTTACGCTTCCTTTCCCCACCTACGACGATGCCCGGACTTAATGACAATTTACCACCATCGAGCTGACTACCAAATATTGTACCTTCATAAGGTATAAAACACTAACATTTGATTAATCAAGTAGACAATCATCGCCAACCGATCAGAATAAAAGCTCCCCTGCCTGCTATTCTTTCTTTTTTTCCTTCTTTTTCTTCTCCGATTCTTTCTTTTTAACCTCGGCGCACCCGTAACTTGAAAAAGGCAGATTCATTACGGCTCCCTTGCCCATGCTTCTTGCCCCGATCATAAGGACGACCTTGGATACCATATCCGAGCCCAGGCTCTTGTTGATGGCCTCAAGAAGCTGGACGCTGGTTCCGCCCAGTTCGGCCTTCCCCCGTTTAACCGGTATCGGCTTTTCAAACAGGCTTGTCATGATGGCATCACGGATGCGTGGGGTAACCCGGCAGATCGCACCGACCTTGCCCTCGTTCGGCACATTCAGAATTATCGTAACCGGTGCCGAACTGGAACGCTGGCGGCCTGGGTAAAGAACCGGTGCCATAAATGATTCCAGTTGCAGGTATTTAAGGCCTTTTTCCCTGTAGCCAAGCTTTTGATTCGGTTTTTCAAATTCACCGTCCTTATTTGCATGTTCCTTCGCCGCGGCGGGAGAAGCCAAAAAAACACCGCCCAACATCACAATCGCCATATATTTCAAAATCCACATTTTTTATTTCCTTAATTTTCAGCTTGAAAAGCGGTTAGAAAATAAACGATCAGCGAAATTACAAGTAGCCATAAACCAAGGAACCCGACAAAGCCGTACATAAGTATCAAAAGCACTGAAACCGC
>CAZEFJ010000067.1:0-10449 GCA_964511465.1 uncultured Hyphomicrobiales bacterium | reverse complement strand
AGCGCCGTCGGCTACAACCTCCGCCTCATCCTCAAGTGGTTGAGGAAGCTTTTGGGCCAAATTATCGCCGCAATATGGGCCGTGATAATGCCTCGATCAGTGCTGAAATGGGCTTCTTAACAAGCGACTCAATATCGGCTCTTAATTGAGCCAGTTCGAGACGGTGCTGTTCCCGACTATATTTTTCATCCTCGTCAGAATACATAATCCGCATGAGGGCATGGCGTTTTTTTTCCGAAGCCTGATGGCGTTTTTGATCCAGCTTCATTTTGTGAAGCGCCCTTATCGTAATCGGATTGTCGTTTCCCCGTGATGGTTTTTGTACGGGTATTTATTTGTTGAACAAATGAACAGAGGCGTGCCAACGGCAGGTTTCAGGTGTGAAGCGGAAATATCAAGGGAATTGTAAGATCGAGGTCATAGCGGCTGTTGACCCTGAGTCGATATTTGTAGGTGATGCAATTCAACACGCATGTCCCGAAGGCGCCGTTTATTCTACGGCCTAAAAACCGTCAGCCCCGCCGATGCTATCTGGACCTTATGGTCTCAACCACTGTCTGGCAGGACATAAGTAGTTGCCGTCTGACTGGCCAAAATGGCTTTAATGACGATTATGCGGTTCCTGGCTTGCGGGAGATCGCTGTCATCAATCCTTGACGGGTAACCGCGCCTATCAGGGCGCCAGTTTCTTCGGTCACCGCCAGGGGTAGTTCGTTAGTGGCGCTGGTATGGAGCACCTCTTCAATTACAACACCGTTGACCAATCGAACCACAGGCAAAAGCTGAGCTTCGTTGATGCTGCCGCCGCAGGAATCAATCAGGCGTTGGTTCATCCCGCCAATCAGCGAGCCGTCGGCGGCGAGAACGAAGGCTGCACCGAAAGAGGACCGTGACACCACCGCCGCCGCCGTTTCGGAATTCAGTTCTGATGCCGCCAGGGTCGGGATTTCTTCGGCCACCGATTTTGCCGTGACGACCCGGGCGCGATTAACGTCCATGACGAAACGACGCACGTAATCATCGGCGGGACTGTTCAGTATCTCTTCCGGTGTTCCCACCTGTCTGAGTTCGCCGTCCTTGAGGATGGCGATATGATTGCCCAGCCGGAGCGCCTCGTCCAGGTCGTGGGTGATGAATACGATGGTCTTGTGGAGCCGCTTTTGCAATTCCACTAATTGCTGTTGCATGTCGCTGCGGATTAACGGATCGAGGGCGCTGAAGGCCTCGTCCATTAACAAAATCTCGGCGTCGGTCGCCAGCGCCCTGGCCAGCCCGACCCGTTGTTGCATACCACCCGACAATTGTCGTGGATAGTGCTTCTCGAAACCGGCGAGACCGACCAGTTCAATCTGTTCCTCAGCCTGCTTGCGGGCCTTGTCCTTTGGGGTGCCAGCAATTATTAGGCCGCTGGTGACATTTTCCAGGACGGTCTTGTGCGGCAATAGGCCGAAACGTTGAAAGACCATGCTGATCTTGTGGCGCCTGAAATCGCGGAGCTGCGTTTGATCCAATTGCAAGACATCCTCACCATCGACCAGTATCTGTCCGGCAGTGGGCTCGATCAGCCTATTGATGTGACGGATAAGAGTCGATTTGCCCGACCCGGACAGCCCCATGACGACGAAAATTTCGCCCGCTTCGATGTTCAGGCTGACGTCGCGGATTCCGATGACGTGACCGGTCTGGCCAAGAATCTCGTCCTTGCCGGCGCCCTCCTGGGCTCGCCCCAGTATTTCCTCGGGTTTGGGTCCGAAGATCTTGTATACATTTCTTATGACAATCTTGTTCATGGGCTCGGTTCCTTACGTTTCCAGGTGAAGGTGCTGCTGCATCCTCCGTCCATAGGCCTGGGCGATACGGTCAAAGATCACCGCCAGGAAAACAATGCCAAGGCCGGCCATCAGGCCGCGACTTACCTCGAGACGCTGGATACCTTGCAGGACTTGATAGCCCAGACCCCCGGCGCCGATCATCGAGGCTATCACCACCATGGAGAGCGCCATCATGGTGGTCTGGTTGATACCGGCCATAATTGTCGGTAAGGCTAGTGGAATTTGTACATTGAACAGGAGTTGTCGCTGCGTTGAACCGAACGCCGTGTACGCCTCGATTACCTCGGCATCAACCTGGCGGATACCCAGGTTAGTTAGTCGAATTACCGGCGGCACGGCAAACACGATGGTCGCCAGAAGGGCCGGGATCTTGCCCGGTCCGAACAACATCACGAAGGGGATCAGGTAGACGAAAATCGGCATGGTCTGCATGATGTCGAGGACCGGCAGGGTAATCGACTGCATGGTATTTGAACGCGACATGATAACCCCGACGGGAATGCCGATCAGCACCGCCAGAAAAGTAGAGGTCAGCATCAGTGCAATGGTCGCCATGGCCGCATCCCAGATGCCGGCAAAACCGACAAGGAGCATCATGACCGCCGTACTCGCGGTTACTTTTGCATTGCGACAGGCCAGAAATGTAAGTGCGGCCAAGGCAATCAGCACCACATACCATGGCAGCCACTGGAGGAATTTCTCCATGGCGATCAGCATTTTTAAGACGGGCAGAAACAGGATCTCCAATGCTTCGCCATAATTGGCGACGAACCAGTTAAATCCGTCATCGACGCTGATCCGTAGAGAGCGCGTATCATATAAATTTGGAAAATTCTCCGCCATGACCTGTCCTCCATCTCTCTCGCAAAATCTTAATTCAAAGACGGGGACGGGTATGAAACTGCACCCGCCCCCGTTCTGGCTTTAAAATGGTTTCAACCAGATTGTGACGTTCATCAAAGCGACGCCTCGATCTTGGCTGCCACGTCTGCAGGGACCCATTTGGTCCAGATCGATCTGTAGTTTTTCAGGAAGTGGATAGCAACTTCTTCCGGTGAGGCCTTGTTGTCGTCTCCCCATGCAAGCACGGTGCTGATTTCTGCATTGGGAACCTGAAGTTTCGAGAGAAAATCAGCAACATTTGGCGCCTTTTCCTTCAACTCGCTGACTACCGCTACGGCGACTTCACCGACCGCCCATCCGGTCACTTCCGGATTGCGGCAATTCTTGTCGGTCAGGCATTTGAACTTGGCCGCATCGTATGCGGGCATGTTGAGCCTTACAAGATTGTATTTTCCGATCACAGCGGTTGGCCCCCAGTAATAACCGACGATCGCTTTCTTGCGGGTGACTTGGCGGGCAAACGATGCTTTCAGATTGGCGCCCGAGCCCGGTGAGAACAATTCAAAGTTATCGCCAAGATCAAGCGCCTTGAACAGATTGTTGGTGATGATTTCGCAGCCCCAGCCCGGCGGGCAGCCATAAAGCCGTCCCTTGCTGGGATCAGATATATCGGCAAAGACTGTTGCGTTTGACTTAAGATCACTGATCGATTTGATTCCGGGATGTTCTTTGGCAACGTAATCCGGAATCCACCAGCCTTCTTCACCGCCGCCGGCGAAAATGTCACTGGCCTTGTAGACATTTCCCTTGTCCATCATTTTGTCCCAGATCGTCTTTGCGGTCGAAACCCACAACTCGGGAGCGATGTTAGGTTTACCCTTGGTCAACATGGAAGTCGCCGTTGGCACGGTATCGCCAGGTACAATTTCGACATTACAGCCATAGCCGTCGGTTAGGATTATCTTGGTGATGTAGGCAAGTGAACTCGCCGACAGCCATGTCATCTCGGCGACGGTAATCTTGTCTGAGGTGCCGCAAGCGGTGGCATGGGCGCTAACCGGTTGCAGGCCGAAAAACGCGGCGAAGGCAGCTATCGCAATCAGTTTAGGGTTGAATATTTGCATAACTTGTCTCCATTAATGTTGGGTTTTATTTCACTTGGTTAACCCTGACTCTTTGATCAGGCTAGGTTTCGAAGATTTCGTGCCGTTAAAAAATTGTTGCGAGCAACGGCGACGATTTAGAGGCTTCTGTCGGGGCATTAATTTCGTACCGAAATATCGTTAACTTCGTAAAGAACGTGGCGGACTTCGCCATCGAACATGGGGACAAAATTCCCCAGATCATCGCGGGCCGTATAGCGGATTTCCGATTGCAAGGCATTGTCCAGATCTTCGCGGGATTCAAAACCAAGCTCAAAGGTCAGAAAATAAGGCGGCTCGGAATCATTCCAATGCACCCCTTTCAGATGGCGTAGCGAGACGAGCCCCGGATACGCCGCCACCATCGGCATATGCGTTTCCGCCACATGTTTCTCGAAGGATTGGCGGTTCTTTTCCGAAACGGTTCCCAGATAATGAGCGCATAGTACGAACATGGTTTTTCCCGCTGTTTTGTGGTTTCATTCAATTTCGAAAACGCCGTCCAGTTCCACCGGCACGCCAAGCGGCAGGGAACTGACGCCGACGCCGACGCGCGTATGCTTGCCCGATTCTCCGAATATTTCGGCCATCAGGTCGGATGCCGCGTTCATCACGCGGGGATGATCAAGAAAATCGGGTGTAGAGTTGAAAAAGGCATTGAGGCGAACGACCTGCTTGACCCGGTCGAGGTCGCCGCCACAAGCCGCCTTGAGCTGGGAAAGTACATTGAGCGCGCATAACCGTGTCGCGGCCTCGCCCTCTTCGGGGCTGATATCATCGCCTAGTCGCCCGACATATTTGACTTTGCCGTCTTCCAGCGTCACCTGACCGGCGACGACGACCAGATTGCCTGTCACCACATACGGGAGGTAGCTGGCCACCGGAATGGGTGGTTCGGGAATGACGATTCCCATTTCAGCAAGACGCGCATCAATTTTTCCAGCCATTTTATTCTCCTGAGTTGCACCGGCCCAAAGCCGTACTTTTATTCAGGTTAATATTGGATAGAGAATTGATCGATTATACAATTTCAAAAATTTCTTTGATTATTCATAATTAATAAATAATCAAATGCCGTTGTTAGAATACCTTTGCACCCCTCCTCGAATGGTATCCCATACCCGACGTCCGCCGGATGACAGCGGCTCATTGCGCCTGCGAATCAAGCATAACTTTCGATTCACGACTGGATTGACAAGCGGCAGAAAAACCAGATCTTTCTCCATTTCCCCGGGCCTGGCAAGTTCCGGCAGGACCGTTACCCCGAGACCAACCCGGACCATTTCCAGCAATGTCACCATGACCAACACCTCGCCCGCCGTCGTCGTGAGCAAACTTTCAAGCTCAGGCGTTTCCTTTAGCGTCGTATAAACACTGGTATCGGCAGCCATGATAAACAACCGCTCTGGGTCGATATCATACCATGAAACCGGACCCTTTTTGGTGGCCAGAGGATCATCCTTGCGACAGACCAGCCCGAACCGATCCTGGATCAGAGGCACGTATTCCAGTTCCGGGTAGTCATACCATTTGTTACCGATGCCGAAGTCGACTTCATTTTCACGTAACTGACGGAGTAATCCGCGGGAGTTGTCGTCACGAAGCTGTATGCGAATGTCGTCATGGGTTTCATGAAATTGCGTTATGATATTGGGCATCAGGCGTATCGCCACGGATGGCAAGATAGCCAAGCGAACCGTGCCGCCTTGTTGTGATGCCGATAGGCGCATCCCGGCGATTATGCGATCGAACTCATCGACAACGTGCCTGGCATCGAGCAGAAACTTTTCACCATCGTCCGTCATATGAACCTGACGGGTAGTCCGGTTCAATAACGTAACGCCAAGGTCTTCTTCAAGCTGGCGTATGGTTACTGTCAGGGATGATTGCGAAAGCAGCAATTCCTCGGCGGCGCGGGTAAAGTTGCCCGCCTCGGCGACAGCGATAAAAACCCTGAGATGACGCAAATTGATGGCTGATTTCATGGCACTTGCATCGCCCCTAAATTAATAACTTAATACAAATAATACACTTTATTTTTGAATTTATCAATCTGACATAAATCGTGTCACATGATCGCCAGACATTTCCCAACATTCTAGATGGAGAAATTACATGGCCGACATGAGCATTGAATTTTCAGGAATTATGCTGAAGAACCCGATTATTGTGGCTTCGGCTGAGCCGAGCAACAGCGTCGAAAACATCAAGCAGTGTATCGATTACGGCGCCGGGGCGGTAATCACCAAGACCATTGGAGATATCCCTGGCATGCAGAAGCTGACGCAAAATTCCAAGTACGCCATCCTCAATGATCAGGGCCGTATTATCAAAGGCAAGATCCCGCGCTCATTCGTGTTCTATTCCCGTTCCGGCTACATCAGCGAACAGGCCGAAGACTGGATTTCCATTCTCAAGGAAACCCAAGCCTACGCCGAAGAACATGGTTCGGCCATTATCGCCAATATTGCATCAGGCACCATGGAGGGCTGGATTGAGCTTGCCAAAATGTGTGAAGACTGCGGCGTTCCCATGCTGGAACTAAACTATCAATGCCCCCACCCCTCGGGCATGGGCGAGGGTGCCGAAGGGAACTGGATCGCCCAGGACCCGAACGTCACTGCCGAAGTCACGCGGCGCATTGTCGAAGCCGTCAATATTCCCGTAATGGTCAAGCTGTCGCCGGAATCAAACCGGCTTACCGAAATAGCTAAAAGCGCCATGGATGCCGGCGCCGCCAGCGTCGCCGTCAATTCACGTTTTGTCGGTTTCGCCGTCGATATCGAAAAAGCCGAGCCTTACATTGGCGGCCCCGCCGGTGTTGGCGGACCTTGGGTCAAATACATCACCCAGCGCTGGGTCAATGAAATCTACGGCAAGGTCGGATGCCATATTTCCGGCTCCAATGGCATCTTCGATTGGCGCGACGCCGTCGAATTTATCATGAGCGGGGCCCGAGTCATGCAGGTCGGCTCGGTGTTGATGCTCAAGGGCATCGAGTGGATACCCAAAGTCATCGATGGCATGGAGAGGTTCCTCGACGATCATGGTTACCCAAACGTTGATTCCATATACGGATTGGCTTCGAAAAAGGCGCTGATGACCCCGGCCGAGATGTTCGCCATGGAGTCACTATACTGTGAAATCGATAGCGAAAAATGCCAGTTTCCGAAATGCTCAATTTGCATTCGCATGTGTTTCTATGATTCGCTGTTTTCCGGGGATAAAAACGTCATCACGACGCCTGATTCCTGCATCGGTTGTGAACTCTGCAGCAACGTTTGTCCGTTTGACGCCATATCCATGCTGCCGAAATCCGAACTGGAAGCACCGGCTGTTGCAGCCTGCTAATCCTCCGAAGGAAAAAACAATGGGACTCGAATTCATCGAAGGTAACGAAGCCATCGCGCACGGCGCCATGAAGGCAAATTGCAATTTTTTTGCCGGCTACCCGATCACGCCATCATCGTCGGTATTCCAGTACATGTTGGACATGGTGCCGGCTACGGGTGGAATGGCCGTTCAGGGAGAAGACGAGATCGCCTCGATGGGACTATGTCTCGGCGCGGCCATGACCGGCAGCAAGGCAATGACGGCAACCAGCGGTCCGGGGATCAGCCTTTATTCCGAGAACATCGGGCTCGCCATTATCGGTGAGACACCCCTTGTTATTATCAACGTCCAGCGTCAAGGACCGGCTACCGGGTCGGCCACCAAGGGCGCCGAAGGAGATATTCAATTCACACGCTGGTGTACATCGGGTGGCATCCCGATGATCGCGTTAAGTCCGGCCAGTGTCGAAGAGGCCTACGAGCTGACCTACATCGCCTTCAATCTGGCCGAACGTTTCCGGGTGCCGGTCTTCGTGCTGACCAATAAGGAAATCGGCCTGACCCGAGAGACAGTGGACCTGGATGCCATCGAGTTACCGCCCTTGTTCGAACGTGCGAGGGTGGCAGCCGGATCCGAATACCGGCCCCACGCCTTCGACCTGCCTGGTGACGTGCCGCTGTTTTCCGCCTTCGGCGACGAGAACATTGCCCGTTACACCACCTCGACCCACGACCAGGACGCATACCTCTCGGCCAGCCCTCAGGTGACTCAGGAAATGATCGACCACTATACGGCGAAGGTGATTGATGCCGCCGATGAGATCGCGCTCTATAGAGAAGACCGTGAGGAGGGAGCGGAGACCCTGATTATCAGCTACGGCATTACGTCGCGTTCAGCTTCCGTTGCGGTTCGACGGGCGCGGGCCGCTAGAATTTCAGTCTCGACCCTGGTCCTCAAAACTCTTTTTCCGGTTCCCGAGCGGGTGATCCTTGCCGCCATGAAAGGCATCAAGAAGGTGATCGTGCCGGAGATGAACATGGGACAATACATCCTCGAGGTTCAGCGTTTGGCGCCACCGGGTATCGACATCGTAGGTGTCAACAAGATGGATACCACCCTTATATCACCGACGGAAATTTTCGAACAGGGAGGCTTGTCGTGAACGCCCTTTCCCATTCCACGTACCTGACCGATAAAGTCGGCCCGCTGCCGTTCTGCCCCGGTTGCGGTCACGACCGGGTCGTCAAGGCCCTCAACGAGGCGCTGGTCCAATTGCAACCGGACCCGACCAAGGTTGTCATCGTCACCGACATAGGCTGCATCGGCCTTGCCGATCGGTATTTTACCACCAACGCCTTTCACGGCCTGCACGGTCGTTCCATCACCTACGCCTGCGGCCTTAAGTTGGCCCGGCCGGAGTTGACGGTTATCGTCCTCAAGGGCGACGGCGGATGCGGCATCGGTGGCGCCCACCTGCTCAACGTGGCAAGGCGCAACGTCGGCATCACCCTGATCGTCGCCAACAACTTCAATTACGGCATGACCGGCGGGCAACATTCGGTAACCACGCCCCTGCACGGTATCACTGCGACAACCCCCATGGGAAATGTGGAGGGAGCCATGGACCTGTGTAAAACGGCCGCTGCGGCGGGTGCCGGCTGGGCCTATCGGGCGACCAGTCATGATTCCGACCTGGGGGATCGCATCGCCGATGCCATCCGCGAACCGGGTTTCGCCATGCTCGACATCTGGGAAATGTGTACCGCCTACTACCAACCAAGGAACGAACTGAAGAAAAAAGACCTGACCGAAATTATGGATCGCACAGGCATGGATCATGGCTTCATCGCCAATACACCCAGGCCCGAATACGGCGAGAGCCTCAGGGCTGCCTGGGCATCATCCAAGGCGCGCAGCAAACCCAGAAAAACCATCGAACCCCGGTTCGAGCATAATGTTGCAGGACAGACGGGAATCGTCATCGCCGGCAGCGCCGGTCAGAAAATCCGGTCGGCGGCAGCTACCTTTGCCCAGGGAGCCATGTTCGCCGGTCTGAGGGCGACCCAGAAAGACGATTACCCGATCACCGTGATGACCGGCCATTCGGTCACCGAAATTATCATCAGTCCCGAGACCATCGAATACACGGCCATCGACTCCCCCGATTGTTTCATCGTCATTTCCGAAGACGGCCTGAATAAATCCCGGGCCAGAATTGCCAAGCTTGACGATACCTGTACCCTTTACGCCGAGGAGACTCTCGAGCTTCCCGTTACCAGCGCAAGGGTGATCCGCTTGCCATTTATTCAAACGGCGAAAAAGGTCAACAGACTATCGGTGGGAACCGTTGCGCTGGCCGGTGTTCTCGCCGACCGGGGGTTATTCCCGTCAGAGGCGTTGGAAACAGCCGTCTCGGCATTTCAAAAACCGGCTATCGCGGAGGTTAGCATGAAGGCTATCAAGGCTGGCGAAGGACTGTTTGCGGAGACAGGGAAATGACCCAACCCACTTTCCAATGGGATGACCCGTTCCTTCTTGAAGATCAGTTAAACGAAGAAGAACGACTGGTTCGCGACACCGCGCGCGATTACGCCCAGGACAAGCTGATGAGCCGCATCCTGATGGCCAACCGCAACGAACATTTTGACCGCGACATCATGAACGAAATGGGCGAGTTGGGCTTGCTGGGATCGACTCTGCCCGAAGAGTACGGCTGCGCCGGCGTCAATCATGTGTCCTACGGACTGGCGGCGCTGGAAGTCGAGCGGGTCGATAGCGGCTACCGCTCGGCCATGAGCGTGCAGTCGTCGCTGGTCATGCACCCGATCCACGCCTACGGCAGCGAGGAGCAACGGCAGAAATACCTGCCGAAGCTGGCCACCGCCGAACTGCTTGGCTGTTTCGGGCTGACCGAACCCGATCACGGCTCGGACCCCGGCGGCATGAAAACGCGGGCCGAGCCGGTCGATGGCGGTTACAAGCTGACCGGTAACAAGATGTGGATCACCAACTCACCCATCGCCGATATCATGGTCGTGTGGGCGAAACTGGATGGCAAAATCAGGGGCTTTATCCTGGAGCGCGGCATGGACGGCCTGACGACACCCAAGATCGAAGGCAAGATGTCCCTGCGCGCCTCGATCACCGGCGAAATCGTCATGGACTGCGTGATGGTGCCGGAAGCCAACCTGATGCCCAATGTCAGCGGCCTGAAGGGCCCCTTCGGTTGTTTGAATAAGGCCCGGTACGGCATTGCCTGGGGCGCTATGGGTGCGGCAATGGCCTGTTACGAAGAAGTT
>CAZEFJ010000066.1:0-10450 GCA_964511465.1 uncultured Hyphomicrobiales bacterium | reverse complement strand
GCGATTACCCGAAACGCCAGATCAGGGTAGGGCAGGCCTTTAAGCGCCTCTATGTCGCGGCTTGTGAATTGCGGCCACGAGCGGGGCACATATAGGCCTCCGTCGTCGGCCAGTCCGGCCAGCAAAACATCATCGAAGGCCAGTTCAGGGGCCTTGCCGCGAGTGGATACATATCTCAAAAAATTATCCTCTATAGCATTTCAGTATTGATCGCGATCATGCGACCAATCCGCGTTCAATTGCCGTGCATGCTTTCGCTCGCTATCGCGGCGGATTGCGGCTCTCACCGCAATCAGAGCGGAATATGACGAAACGTCCCCATTCAATCATGGCCCGCTCTAACCATATGCGGCCTTATCTATCCGTTTTGGCGGATGTCAACAAGCGTGGTGTTGGTAATTCGTTAACCAATAGCCGCCATTATCACGGATAACGGGAAGATAATAATAAAAAAGCCAAAATAAATCCGCGTGATGGAGGAAAAATCATGCGCCGCTTCCCGCGCGCTTTTGCCGTTCTGCTTGTTGCCCTCTTTCTTTCCGGCTGTGCGATGCCGCTACCGGTCCAGGTGGCCTCGCTGATCGCCGACGGCATAAGCTGGTTCAGTACCGACAAAACCCTGTCCGATCACGCTATTTCGCTTGCCGCCAACAAGGACTGTTCAGTCTGGCGCGGATTTTCAGAAGGCTCCATTTGTCGCGATAATGCCAAGGACGGCGCTACCTTGATGGCAGGCGTCAAAGTTGATGACGGCGAGGAAATGGCAAGTGCGGATAACGCCGCTTACAACGAACAGTCCGCAGTCGTTTCGGAGACTGCGCCGACGACCGCTTCACCTTTCCAGGAACCACCACGAATGATGCCGATAGCGGAAATCCCGGACCAGCCGACAGTAGCAGAAAAAGGCAGTCTCCATTTCGTGTTGGCAAGTTTCTCCGTGACCGGCAACGCCAAGCGAATGGTCGGTGACAACCCGTTGCTGTCACCGACGATTGTCGATGTCACGATCGACAATCGTACCATGCACCGGGTGGTAGTCGGCCCGTTCACCGGCAAAGAGCGCAAGTCACTAGCCGAGCGTATAAGCAAAGCCGGTTTCAAGGATGCCTGGATCGTCCGTATGGCCCCCAACCGGCGACCGCGAAAAAACCACAAGTCAGGCAGTCAGTTGGCCAGCGCATTTCGTTAAGATCAGGCTATTTCCCGTTTTTTCCAGTACCTGTCTTGGAGATGTTGGGTTTTTTCATTTCTGGTTTAAGAGGTATATTGGCGGCAATCTTCTTGTTTATTTCTCTGACCGTTGCCTCAAGCGCAACAAACCTGTCGGGAGTTGTCGGGTGGCTGCTGCTGAATTTAATGCTAGCGGGAGAGTGAACCGCCATACGGCGCCAGAAATACGGTGCCTGATCTATTTTGTATCCGGCAAGGGCGAATGCGTACATACCCACATAGTCGGCCTCCTGCTCAAATTCCACGGAATACGCACTGCCACCTATTTCCCCTCCTTTTCTTGAAAAGTCCCCTTGGGTATTGACCCCAATCGCCGCCAACAGGACGTCTATGACAAGCCCACCTGCAGCACCCGCCACCGCATTTTGTTTTTTCGCCTCTATATGGCCCATTAAATCATGGGAAAGCTCATGCGACACAACCAGGGCCAGTTCGGCGTCGTCCCTGGCAAAATCCATCATGCCGCTGGATACAAAAATTGATTTACCGTCAGCAAACGCATTTACAGATTCGCTTTTATCAATCGAAACAGGATAATCACATGCTCTTGCGGGTTTAATTAAAACACTTTTTTCCTCCCCGTTTCTCAACAGGTTGACCGCAATTGTATCTTTATGCCCTTTACCGATTTCAGCAATTTTTATGTCAACAGCCTTGAGTGCCTTTTTACCTACAGGCAGGGGCCAACCGTCAATGGACAGTAGAATATCCCCAGACTTGAGGCCAGACTTGTCGGCAGGAGAATCGGGGATGACGCTGGAAACCTGAATTACCTTGTTCAGCTTGAATAGTTTTACGGCACTACTCCTCCATAACGGGTTGAACGAGAATTTGTTCCAATATCTAAATCCCATGCTTGAGCGGGTCTTTTCCCCACACAGGGAAACCGCGCCGGAAAGAACCCGGTAGGAAACGTCTCCTAGCCGTTGATTGCTTTCGACATTCTCTCTGACCGCCAGTTCAAGTTGCTTGGACGCCTCTATTTCCGCAAGTACGGAATTGACGTCGGCGGGCTTGGTTTTTGGCGCAGCGCAACCAGCCAATAGCGGCAGCACCAATCCAACCCTTAGAAATGAAAATAAGATATTAATGCCCCACCCCACGCGTTCGCTTTTTGTTTCGTCAGGGTATTCTGTCGGAGCAGCGAGAGTCCAGAGTAATTTTTATTATCCCATCTATTGCGGTTGAAGCCTTGGCAAGAACCTGAAAAACTGTGGCCGCTTTTGACGCAATGGATTTTGGAGTGAAAATGTCTGCAACACATCCCGTAGTCGGGGTTATCGGCGGCAGTGGCCTTTACGATATCGACGGCCTTACCGACACCCAGTGGATCAAGGTCGGCTCGCCTTTTGGTGAGCCGTCCGACGAATTACTGGTCGGCACGTTGAATGGCCAGAAGATGGTTTTCCTGCCCCGGCACGGGCGCGGCCACCGGATACCGCCCAGCGAACTTAATTTTCGCGCCAATATCGATGCCATGAAACGGGCCGGGGTCAGCGAAATAATTTCGCTCAGCGCTTGTGGGTCGCTAAAGGAGGAATTGCCGCCCGGAACCTTCGTCATAGTCGACCAGTTCATCGACCGCACCTTTGATCGAAACAAAAGTTTTTTCGGCACCGGCCTGGTCGCCCATGTCGGCCTTGGTCATCCGGTGTGCGCCCGGCTTGGCGACTGCCTTGAAGCGGCGGTGAAGGAACTGAGCATCCCGTATCAAAGGGGCGGAACCTATCTTGCAATGGAAGGGCCGCAATTCTCGACCCTCGCCGAATCCAATCTCTATCGAAGTTGGGGATGTGACGTTATCGGGATGACCAATATGCCCGAGGCCAAGCTGGCCCGCGAAGCCGAAATTTGTTACGCCACCATCGCCATGGTCACCGATTACGACTGCTGGCATGAAGATCACGACCATGTAAGTGTTGATGCGATTATAAAGGTACTGATGGAGAATGCCGACAAGGCAAAGGCCCTGGTAAAACGGGTTACGCCGATGCTGGCGGGCGGTGAAGGTGCCTGTCCGCAGGGCTGTCAGACCGCGCTGGATACCGCCATAATCACCGCCCCCGAGGCCCGTGATCCAAAAATGATCGCCAAACTGGACGCGGTTGCGGGTCGGGTCTTGAAATGAAAATAAACGGCAAGGCCTATCGTACCATCTGGGCTACTGATGATCGCCGGGCGGTGGAAATTATCGATCAGACCCGTCTGCCCCACGAATTCGTTACAGTCAGGCTCGAAACCCTCGATGACGCGGCCCGTGCGATCCGCGATATGCTGGTTCGCGGCGCCCCGCTGATCGGGGCCGCTGCTGCCTGGGGGATGTTTCTTGGGCTCCGCCGCGATCCTTCCGACAATGGCTTGAAGGTGGCCTATGAGACCCTGATGGCAACCAGACCGACTGCCGTCAACCTGCGCTGGGCGCTGGACGACGTAAAAACACTGCTGTCGCCCATCGATGAAAAAGACCGTGTCGCCGCCGCCTTCAGGCGGGCGACGGAAATATGCGACGAGGATGTAGAGACATGTTCGTCGATCGGCGAGAATGGCAAGGCACTGATTGTCGCCGCGCTGGAAAAAAAAGGCGGCAAGGGACCGGTAAACATACTCACCCACTGCAACGCCGGCTGGCTGGCAACCGTCGATTGGGGGACCGCCCTGGCCCCCGTCTACAAGGCCCATAACGACGGAATTTCAGTCCATGTATGGGTTGACGAGACCCGGCCCCGCAATCAGGGTGCCTCGCTAACCGCGTGGGAATTAAAAAGCCACGGGGTACCCCACACCCTGATCGTCGATAATGTCGGCGGACACTTGATGCAGCACGGAATGGTCGATATGTGTATTACCGGCACCGACCGGACCACCGCGGCGGGTGACGTATGCAACAAGATCGGAACCTACCTCAAGGCCCTGGCGGCGGTTGATAATGACGTTCCGTTCTATGTCGCCCTGCCTGGGCCGACCATCGACTGGACGATAGTTGACGGGCTTCGCGATATCCCCATCGAACAGCGCGAGCCGACCGAAGTAACCGTAATCAGCGGCCTCGACAGCGATCGAAAAACCCGTACCGTCAACATTGCCCCGGAAGGGTGCGCCGCAGCCAACTATGCCTTCGACGTCACCCCGGCAAGACTGATCACCGCCCTGATTACCGAGCGCGGGATATGTGCCGCATCAAGTGAAGGTCTGGCGGGGCTATATCCCGAGAAGCTGAAAAACGGGTTTTAAGCCCGGGGGCGGCGGATAAAGCAGAGGTGGGCGCACCTGTCGCCCCGGGCCGTCGCCTTGGCTTCGTAGCGGGTCTCGAACCCGTCGGAGGGGCGCCGGTAAAGGTTTTTATCGGCCTTCCCTGACCATTCGAAGCAAGGATGCCTCAAGAAGCGTTCGATCGCCCATCCGACATAACCCATATGGTCGCTGGCGAAACGCAGTTCCGCCCCGTCCTTCATCACCCGAGCCAGCAGATCAAGTGTCGCCGGGGAAATAAATCGCCGCTTGTGGTGGCGTTTTTTCGGCCAGGGATCGGCAAAGAGCACGAAGACCCTGCCGATTTCAGCATCCCCCACGGCATCCAGAAGACGCCTGGCGTCGTCATCGAATATCCTGATATTGGCCAGTCCATCTATTTCGACACGGCGAAGCAGACTGGCGACACCATTGATAAACGGCTCACACCCGATCATTGCGACATCCGGGTGCGCCGCCGCCTGCGCCGCCAGATGTTCACCCGCGCCGAAACCGACCTCTAGCCACAGATCCTTAAGCGGTTCCGGAAAAACACTTCCTAAATCGAGACAGCCGTCGGCTTGCGGCAGCGCAAGCCTGATCTCCGGCAGTAAATTATCGACCAGATCACGACGACCCTTGCGCAGACCGTGCCCGTGCCGACGACCGTATGAACGCAGATGTCGGTGGAACTCGCTCAACTATTCCCGAACGACGACTTTAGCTCTGCCGCGATATCCGTGCGTTCCCATGAAAAACCACCGTCTTCTTCGGGGTCTCTGCCAAAATGTCCGTAGGCCGCGGTGCGGGCGTAAATCGGTCGGCTGAGTTGCAGATGCTGACGCAGGCCACGTGGCGACAGATCGACCATTTCCTGAAGAACGGCGGACAACTTGTTTTCGTCCACCTGGCCGGTACCATGAGAATTTATGTAAACAGATAGCGGTTTGGAAACGCCGATCGCATAGGCAAGCTGTATGGTGCAGCGATCGGCAAGGCCGGCGGCGACGACATTCTTAGCCAGATAGCGTGCCCCGTAGGCGGCCGAGCGGTCAACCTTGGTTGGATCCTTGCCGGAAAAGGCTCCGCCACCATGTGGGGCCGCCCCGCCATAGGTGTCGACGATGATCTTGCGACCGGTAAGTCCGGCGTCGCCGTCGGGACCGCCGATAACAAAACGACCGGTAGGATTGACGTAAAAGTCCTTTTCATCACAGGTCCAGCCATCGGGCAGGGATTCAATCACATATGGGCGAACGATCTCGCGGACTTCGTCCTGGGAAATACTTTCTCCGTGCTGGGTCGAAACCACCACCGACGAGACCCCGACCGGCTTGCCGTCAACATATCTAAGCGTCACCTGGCTCTTGGAATCGGGGCCGAGGCCGGGCTCATTACCGGCATGCCTGGCCGCCGCCATAGCCTTGAGAATGGCATGGGAATATTGAATCGGGGCGGGCATCAGGGCGTCGGTTTCGCGACACGCGTACCCGAACATCAAACCCTGGTCTCCGGCGCCTTCGTCCTTGTTGCCTGCGGCGTCTACGCCCATTGCGATATCACTCGACTGGGAATGAATATGGGAATTTATTTCGCAGTCTTTCCAGTGAAAACCGTGCTGCTCGTAGCCGATCTGGCGTACCGCGTCGCGGGCAATTTCACTAAAAACACCATGGTTCAAAGAGTCCGGACCACGCACTTCCCCGGCAAGAACGATGAAATTGGTGGTACACATGGTTTCCACGGCAACCCGGGAATTTGGATCTTTTTCCAGGAACGCATCGACGATGGCGTCGGATATGCGGTCACATACCTTGTCCGGGTGTCCTTCGGAAACGGATTCGCTGGTAAATAAATAATCAGAACTCATTGTCGATGATCCCTCCGATCATTGTGAACCTCCAAAAAAACCGGTCACACCATGGCCGAATGATCCCATTCAGCCACAACCCAACCTGGCCCTTTATTTGTGGAGGCAAGCGGCCCAGCCCCACCCACAGCCGCAACGACGAAGGCACTCGCAACAGCGAGCCAGTGTTTTTGCAATCTTTGGCACGGGCGTCAAGCAATATTGGTACCGACGCAATACCGACGCAGGGGCATAAAGGGCCCTGCCACCGGATCACGCTACGGTCGTATTACTCGCCGCTTTTGGACTTTGCAAGAGTCTTGGTCAACTCGAACAGCCGCTTGCGAACGACGGGGTCTTCGATCCGGTAATAGGCCCTGACCAGTTCCAGCGTCTCGCGCCGCGCCAGAGGGTCGGAATCAAATTCCGCCGCAGGCTGTTCTTGAAGGCCGCCAAGTCGGCGAACCACATTTTTCTTTATATCGGAAGGCATCTCGTCAAAGAAAAATGATACAGGAACGTCAAGTATATTGCTAAACTCGAAAAGTCGGGAGGCACCTATGCGATTCGCCCCGCGCTCATACTTCTGGATTTGCTGAAAGGTCAGGCCGACGGAGTCGCCAAGCCTTTCCTGGCTAAGGCCAAGCAACGTACGGCGCAGCCGGACACGACTGCCTACATGAATATCAACTGGTCGCGGCGTACCGGGGATTCGCTGCTCCTTCATCTTTAAGCGAACTGCGGAGCCTCCCCTGCGCCCACCGGAAGTCTTTACATTTTTCATATTTTCCTCAAGCACTTCTTATTCATTATATTGATGTATGGTCCAGACGGATCAATTCAAGGTTTATAAAAAACAATTCTATCCCTTCTTCCTTGAACCGGCAAGGACACGAAGACCGGGACAATATGCGAAAAAACTTATAATTCAAGCCATAATGGCAAACAGGCTCATTCATATCATTGTATGCGTCAAGGGTGACCTTTGCGGCCGGTAATAATTCCGGCTACGACAAAAGCAAGAATCGCCAGCAAGGCGGCCCAGTCGCCAAACATCGCGTAAGGTGTCATCCCCTCAAGCGGAACCGGAAGAGGACTATCCAAGACCCCCGCATTGCCCAGTTCAAGCCGGGCGAGAGTCCGGCCATAGGCGTCGATTACACCCGATATCCCGGTGTTGGCGACGCGGACCAATGGTAATCCTTCCTCGACCGCTCTCAGGCGGGCGGTGGCAAAATGCTGATAGGGTCCCGACGAATTACCGTACCAGCCGTCGTTGGTAATGTTGAGCAGCCATTGCGGGCGATCATTGGCGTTTGTTACCTGGCCGGGAAATATGACTTCATAACAGATCAGCGGTCCGACCGGAGGCAGACCCGGCAGGCGGATGGTTCGCGGCCCCGGACCGGGTGTAAATCCTGTACTGCCCTCGGTTATTTTAGAGAATTTGAGAATATTCCGGAACGGCACATACTCGCCGAACGGGACCAGATGAAACTTGTCGTAGGTGGCGACGACATCCCCTTGCCGGTCAATTGCGTGAAGGCTGTTGTAGACCCTGAACGGTTCTCCAGACGGTGTCTGGGTCCTTGGGGCACCGGTTATCAACAGCCCTCCGGGGGGGACTGCTTTGGCAACACTGGACCTTAATTTAGCTTCATTGGCAAGATAGTACGGGACCGCAGTTTCGGCCCAGATAACATGTGTCGGGGCGACGGCAGAGTTCTTCAAACTCATCCGTATTTGATCTTTCACATGTTTAGCTCGCAGATCGGCGCGCCATTTGAGTTTCTGGTCTATATTGGGTTGAACCAGTCTTAGCATCACCCCTGGCTGGGTTCTGTCTGAAGCCCCGGCCAGACGCAGCGCCCCGGCGGCCCACACCAGGCCCAGCGTTACCGCGGCAATCACGACGGCGGCAAACGCCCGGCCTGCCTCCCCGTCTTTATCCCGGTTAGCCAGTACCGCCGGCATCGCCGCCACTGCGATGCTTAAAAGGCTTAGGCCATAGACTCCGGCGATCGCCGCCGTCTGAATCATCGCATCCGAGACCACCCATGCAGAGCCGACAAGATTCCATGGAAATCCGGTAAACATCCAACTTCTAAGCCACTCGAAGAAAGTCCATAGTCCGCTGAACAGGAGAATGCGCCCGGCCCCGCTGAGTGGGACGAGCCGCAAAATCGCGGTAACAAAAGCAATAAAGAAAGCCAGCCCCGCCGACAGACCGAGCACTGCGAAAGGTGCCATCCATCCATAGCGATCGGGAAAGGTCAAAAACGCATAACCGATCCAGTAAAGCCCGGCGACGAAATAGCCCAGGCCAAACCACCAGCCGATGGCGAAGGCGGAACGTGGACCGGGCGAAGTGTCGGTCAGCCACACCAGCCCGACCATCGCCGGGACCAGCAGGGGGATAAAATAAAGCGGCGCGAAAGCCGTTGCCGCGAAGGCTCCCAGCGACAACGAAACGGCAAAACGCCTGATCGCCGACATCGCCGCCAGGGTCTCTTTGATACGTAGCGAAAGTTCCGCGATACGAACAAGTCGTTGCGGAGGTTCTTCAGGCACTGAAAAAGTTTCGGCGTTCTCCATATCTCCGCCGTTCATCCCGTTTTTTTGCACTTGTTGACGGTGCCTCTGATTCGCAGTCGTTTTATCCGCCTGGGATCGGCGTCGAGAATTTCAAATTCCAGCCCCGAGGGATGGGATACAAGCTCGCCCCGGATCGGAACGCAGCCGGCGATACGGAAAACCAGCCCGCCGACGGTGCCCACATCCTCGCGTTCCTCGTCGGTAATAAAGCGCCCTGTCTTCTCCTCCAGCAATTCTATGGAGGCCCTGGCGTCGGCATCGAACGTTCCATCGGGACGAATCTGGATGGTCGGTTCTTCTTCGCTGTCGTGCTCGTCTTCGATTTCGCCGACAATCTCCTCGACCAGATCCTCGATCGTGACCAGGCCGTCGACGCCGCCAAATTCATCCACCACCAGCGCCATGTGAGATCTCTTTACCCGCATCTCAAGCAAAAGTTCGAGCACCCGCATCGACGGCGATACAAATAATACCTTACGTAACGCCTTGGACAGGGAAAACTCCCGGTCCCGGCCCCGCCATTCGATAATATCCTTGATGTGAATCATGCCGAGAGCGTCGTCAAGACTATCCCGGTAGACCGGAATTCGCGAATGGCCTTCCCTGGTAATCACCTTGATCACCTCGGTCAGGGTTGCCCCTATTTCGAGTGAGACTATATCAACACGCGGGATCATCACGTCGTGGATGGTGCGGTCGCGCAGATCGAGAATGTTGGCAAGAAGCAGACGTTCGTTTTCATCAATCGGAACTTCGGCTTCCTCGCGTTCCTCAATCAGCTCGTCAAGGGTGTCGCGGACCGAAGTTGCGCCGTTTCGGGGCCGGAACTTTTGTCGCAGCCAACCTAAAAATGAAGTCGGCGCACGCGCCGCCGAAGAGCCGTTAGGGTTGTCCTGCAACTCTTTTTCTGCGGATGGATCGTTCATATATCGATGTCGTCCGTAAAAGGGTCGGCAACGCCAAGGCCCGACAGCACCGCATGCAGGAGGCGGTCGCCGACGCGATCGGGTCGCCCAATAGCCCCAAAGGCGGCGCGATCATCTACGCCTCGACCCGTAAGAACGCCGAAAAGGCTGCCCAGCAAGTCAGCAAGCTCGGGTATCGCAGCGCCGCCTACCACGCCGGGCTCAGCGGGGATCGCCGCGCCAAGGTCAACGCAGCGTTCGCCGCGGGCGAGCTCGACGACTCTTTCGGTACATCAATTGGCGCTTTTCGACTACCCCGGACATCAGCCGGAGTCGTTTCAAATCGGCCGAGATCACACGATTGCTGGCCCCCACGGGCCTGGCGACCCGTCAACTGTTAATCGTGGGGCTGGGGCAGCGCGATCGCTTTGGGCAAGCACCGGCCATGCATGCGGCCGGGGCGGCAGCGAAACTCTTGGCTGCCAAGCCACAAGCGAGTGTCGTCTTTGGCTTCGAATCCGATTGGGAAGACGACGTAACAGCAAGCGCCATCGCTGGGGCGATCGCCGGCAGCGAGGGCCAAGACCTCTATCGGGCGGAAAAGAAACTGACGCCACCAAAGGAGATTCTCTGGCTCCATGCC
>CAZEFJ010000065.1:2620-10560 GCA_964511465.1 uncultured Hyphomicrobiales bacterium | reverse complement strand
GCCAGCCCCATCAGTTGACTGAATTGGTCTTCGGAAAATGGTTTTTCTTCGGCGGTGCCCTGTATTTCGACGATATTACCGCCCCCGGTAAGAACAAAATTTGCGTCGACCTGTGCGTCTCTGTCCTCGGCGTAATCCAGGTCCAGAACCGCCCTGCCCTGGTGAACCCCACAGGAAACGGCGGCGATCTGCTCGGTAAGAGGGATTTCATTAAGGATGCCAAGATCGACCAGTCGCTGAAAGGCCAGATGCAGCGCCACATAGGCCCCGGTGATGGCGGCGGTGCGGGTGCCTCCGTCGGCCTGAATAACATCGCAATCAAGAGTTATCTGGATTTCCCCCATCGCCTTGAGGTCCGTAACGGAACGCAGGCTTCTTCCGATAAGCCGCTGAATTTCCTGGGTTCTGCCTGAAACCTTGCCTCGTGATGCCTCGCGTTGGGTGCGCAGATTTGTCGCCCGTGGCAACATCCCGTATTCCGCTGTTATCCATCCCTTGCCGGATTTTCGCATCCATGAAGGCACTTTTTGTTCGACCGATGCGGCGCACAGCACATGGGTGTCGCCGAAACGGGCAAGGCACGATCCCTCGGCAAATTTGGCGAACCCGGTCTCCAGTTCTATGTCGCGGAGTTGGTCGTCGGCGCGTCCCGAAGGTCTCATACTGATATCCCCATTTACAAAAGTTGGAGCGCAAGTTAGCTCGGCCTTGTTGTTGCGTAAACTCAATAATGCGGGACAGCGTTGACGCTGGGGAACGGCGTAACTAAATTCCCTGTCATGGTCCGCAAACTAAACCAGCGTTCACGGGAAATTCTTCGCCATGTTGTCGATGCCTATGTCGAGACCGGCAGCCCCATAGGTTCGCACGCCCTTGCAAAAAGGCTTAAGGTAACTCTGTCTTCGGCAACGGTGCGCCATGTCATGGCCGACCTTGAAGAGGCGGGATTGCTTTTTGCCCCGCATATTTCGGCGGGGCGGATGCCGACCGACGCCGGTCTTCGTCTTTTTGTCGATGGCCTGCTTGAGCTAGGCAATCTGGACGGGGACGAGCGACGCAGCATAGACAGTCAGTGCGCCGCATCCGGGGCCAGCTTTGAAGGACTGCTGAAGGAAGCGACCGGGGCCCTTTCCGGGCTTTCCCGATGCGCCGGAATTGTTATGGCGCCAAAGACGGAAAGTACACTCAAGCATATGGAATTTGTCAGCCTCGGTCCGGGCCGTACCCTGGTGGTTATCGTCACCGAAAATGGCATAGTTGAAAACCGGATCATAGAAACCCCGCACAATCTGCCGCCTTCGGCTCTTATAGAGGCCTCGAATTACCTTAATTTACGTCTCGCCGGTCGCACCATGGACGATGCCAGCGGTGAAATCATGGCGGAATTGAAGGAACACCGGGCCCAGTTGGATGAATTGACGGCAAAAGTTGTCGAATCTGGCCTGGCCACCTGGGCCGGAGGCGACAATAATGGTTCGCTTATTGTCCGCGGGCAGGCGAATTTGTTGGACAATGTTACCGCCGCCAGCGATCTTGAAAAAATACGCGCGCTGTTTCAGGCTTTGGAAACCCGTGAGATGGCCTTGCGGGTGCTGTCCCTTGCCGATAGCGCCGAGGGGGTCCATATTTTTATAGGTGCGGACAACCAGTTGTTTGATCTGGCCGGATGTTCGATGATCGTAGGGCCGTACCATGATGGCCAGAAACATATCCTCGGTGCCATCGGGGTTATCGGTCCGACCAGGATGAACTATGCCCGGATTATTCCCATGGTTGACTATACCGCCAAGGTTATCGGCAAATATCTTGGACAAAGCTGAGATTACAAGGAGCAAGGCGACAAAATGTATCCCGACGAAAAAAAAGACGAGACAACCACCGAAACCGTCAGTAACGCGGCGGAGAGCGGGGAAGAGCAGGATGGTCCGGAGGGTTTGGATGCATCTGGACTACCGGACGAGGATATGGAGCTTTCGCCGGAAGACATGGCGGCCGCCGAGGACTATGAAAATGACCGCGTCGCCGAGCTTGAGGCCGAGATCGCCGAGCTGAAGGACAAGCTGTTGCGGACCCTGGCCGAGTCCGAAAACGTCAGACGACGCGCCGAACGGGACAGGGAAGATGCTTCCAAGTACGCAATCGCCAACTTTGCCCGGGAAATGCTTTCCGTATCGGATAATCTGAGGCGGGCGCTGGACAGTCTGGGAGATGATGCCAGGAGCGAAAACGAAACCCTGAAATCTTTGGTCGTCGGGGTCGAAATGACCGAACGCGAAATGCTAAATGCCTTTGGCCGCATAGGGATCAAGCCGATCGCCGCCAAGGGGAAAAAGTTCGACCATAACTTCCACGAAGCGATGTTCGAGATTGAAGACAAGGAAAAGCCTTCCGGGACCGTAATCCAGGAAGTGCAGACCGGCTACATGCTTAACGATCGCCTTCTGCGCCCGGCCAAGGTAGGAATTTCCAAAGGTGGGGCGACCGCCAGACCGGATGATGCGGTCAAAGACGACGAACCCAACCCTGACAACACGACCAAGGAATTATCCAAGGCATACGAAAAACAGGCGGATCAAAAAGCCTCTCCGTCCGGCTCCAGCCTGGACGAGGAACTTTGAACAAATATCCCTGATGAAAAAAAAGGATATCGACGAATTCTACCGCCGCCTTGCCGCCGCCAACCCGGAACCCGAAAGTGAGTTGGACTTTACCGGTCCCTATACCTTGCTGGTCGCGGTGGTGCTGTCGGCTCAGGCCACCGACATTGGTGTCAACAAGGCAACCAAAGCTCTTTTCAGAAAAGCCGACAGTCCGCAAAAAATGGTGATGCTGGGTGAAGGTCGGCTAAAGGATTACATAAAAAGTATTGGGCTTTTCAACACCAAGGCCCGCAACATCATCCGGCTCAGCCAGAACCTTATTGAAAAACACGGGGCCGATGTACCGAATGACCGCCAGGCATTGGAGGCGCTGCCCGGAGTCGGTCGCAAGACCGCGAATGTGGTCCTTAACATCGCCTTTGGCGAGCCTGTGATCGCCGTAGACACCCATATTTTCAGGCTTTCCAACCGCACCGGCATGGCCCCGGGCAAAACCCCGGCAGAGGTCGAGGCCAAACTTGTCAAGGTGACGCCGGAAAAATGGAGAAGCCACGCCCATCACTGGCTGATTCTTCATGGACGTCATGTATGCAAGGCCCGCAAACCCAACTGTGCCGACTGTATCGTGCGTGAGCTGTGCGCCTACAAAGCCAAGCTGTAAAAATCAGCCGTTTTCCTTTGAATGTTTCTGGATAAGCCCCAGGTAGCAATCTTTTAGCGTAGTTTTGACGACGCTACGGTCACGTGCCTCGATATGTTTTACACGAAAACTTTCGCTGTCCTTGCCCCGATACAAAAAAATATCAAGGATGCAAATATCATCACGGTATTGCCATACCTCGACTGAAAGATCGCGTCGCTTGAAGCCTGGCGGCCCCAGAATATCCGCGAGTCGCGGTCTGGTAAGGCCCATCAATTGTTTGGTAGACGGCAGTTCCTGCGGAACCAGGGAGGAATTTTTGCGAGCCGGATATTTATGGGGCAGTTTAATCTCTTCCGCCGGTACAGCCGGTCGGACAAAACGTTCCCCGCGAGACGTTTTGCCGGTCTCCGCAACCGGCTCGGGAACGGCGGGCGGGGCGGCGCAGGCACTGACAACAAGGAGAAATGCCGATACCAGTCCTTTACCATACTTTCGAGTCACGATTGTCGGATCACGGTTTTTCGTCGATTGGATCGTCTGTATTTTTTTCTTCGGGCCCGACATCTGCCGATGTATCATCACTGGCTAGGCTTCTGGTGTCGCCCGATATTTCACCACCCGATTCAATTACGATGCTGCCATACCGTATAGTGCCGCATACCCTGCCCCCGGCGCGCACCGTAAGTTTTTCCCGGGCGATCAATTTACCGTCGAAACGGCCGCTGATTTCCGCTGATTCAACATTTGCCTCGCCTTTAAAATGGCCACTCGCAGTTACTTCAATATCGCGGGCATCGGACAGTATGACATCCACTTCACCTTCAACCACCAGCCTGTCGCACAAGGTTATTTCACCATTCAGGCAAATATCGCGACCGACTATAAGGCATTTGGAATCACTATCGGCAAAGCGTCTGCGTTCAGGAATTCTGGTGACACCCGGAATATCGGCGACATGGCGGGTTATTTCAGGTCTTGGGCTGTGGCTGGAAGACATCTTTACGGGGCTGTGCGATCCCTTCTTGGAGAACGGCCTCAAAGGAGGGGTGCTGATGCCCTCCTTGCCACGTTTGCTCTCGAATTCCTTGTCGCCGGTCACTTTTTTGAACACAATCTGGCGTCCTTTATTCCCTTATTATCCCCTGTGCATCCAGCTCAAATTACTTTGTCCCGCGTAAGCAGACTATCGGAGGCCTCCGCTCGCCAGGTCTCAAACATGTGAACCATGATAGCGGTTGCGGCAATGGGTGCCAGTAAATTTATTATCGGCACGGTCAGCAGAAACGCTATTGCGGCTCCGACGACAAAAATCCTGCCCCGATGCGCCCTCATAAGACTTCGCGCCAGGGCTGGCGAAATCCGGCGCATCGCCACCATTTCAAAGTACTCCCGACCAAGAAGATAACCGTTTGCGCCGTAAAAAACAAAAGGGAAAAGTGGCGGAATCAGCATAAAGAAAATAACCCCTATATTTACTGCTATGAATACAAGAAAAAAGCGCCCTGTCGAAAGCATGGTTTCAGACAGCCGGGGCGGGGTAGCGGCGGGCAGGTCGGGATAGTGCCGGGCCTCTACGGCAAGCGCTATATTTTCGAGCATCAGGGTAATTACCGCGCTTATGACCCCCGGGAACAAAAACCAGGCTAAGACAACGGCACCAAGTCCACCCATCATATCGGCGGCGCCTTCCAGCCAGCCAATGCCGAACATGGTGGTGGTCGACAACAGGTATCTGATTGCCAGCCAAAGGGCGACAAGGATGCCACTGGCGGCAAAAAAGCCGATAACGGCGACCCGGCGGAAGGCCGGATCGTCAAGCTGAGAGATGGTTTTGGCAAGTGCGGAAAACATGTAAGGACTCTTGAAAATATGGAACCGGATATAGTTTATAGCCGCCTGACGATCCCTGGTATATAACGACGGGCAATCAATTTCAGGGAGACCTCTTTACATGGTGGCGAAATCTTTCGACGTCCTCGGCATAGGCAACGCAATTGTCGATATCATTGCCCATGCCGAGGACGAATTCCTCAACACCAATGACCTGATCAAGGGAAGCATGGCCCTGATCGACGCGACCACGGCGGATATGGTGTATGGCCTCATGACCTCGGCGACGGAATGCTCCGGCGGTTCGGCCGCCAATACCATCGCCTGTCTTGCCTCGCTTGGCGGCTCGGGAGCCTTTATCGGCAAGGTCGCCGACGATCAGTTCGGACAGATATTCACCCACGACATAAAGTCTCTGGGAGTGGAGTATCCGACAAAACCGCTTAAAGAAGATGCCTCGCAAGACCGCTCATCGACAGCCCGCAGCATGATAATAGTTACCCCCGACGCGCAAAGAACCATGCAGACATATCTCGGCGCCAGCTCGGAACTCGGCCCCGAAGATATCGACGAGGAACTGGTCGCGGCCTCTGCGGTCACCTATCTGGAAGGCTATCTGTGGGATCCGCCAAAGGCCAAGGAAGCATTCGTAAAGGCCGCCAAAATTGCCCATTCATCGGACCGGCTGGTATCGCTCAGTCTGTCCGATCCGTTCTGCGTCGACCGCCACCGGGCCGAATTTCTCGACCTTGCGGAAAACCATATCGACATTTTATTCGCCAACGAAGAAGAGGCAATGTCACTTTATCAGGTCGAAACTTTCGATGATGTACTGTCCCTGGTCCGCGATCATTGCCGGATAGCGGTTCTTACCCGCAGCGCCAAAGGCTCGGTCGTGGTTTCCGGCGACGAGGTCATAGTCGTTGACGCCACCGCAGCCGAAACGGTCAGGGACAGCACCGGTGCCGGCGATTCTTTTGCAGCCGGATTTCTCTACGGACTGACCCGCAACATGGAACTTGAAGCCTGCGCCCGGCTTGGCTCTGTCATTGCCGCCGAGATTATCAGCCATTTGGGAGCGAGACCAAAGACACCGCTTATTGACGTTATCGCCGATATATAAGTTCAAGAAATAGTTTGATAGCCGTCCGTCTTGGTGCGATAAACCGCTTCCTCCCCAGAGAACCGCTCTCGAAATCCGTTTAGCAATATAGGTAGTCGGACGTGAACCTGCGTAATATAGCGATAATTGCCCATGTCGATCATGGTAAAACCACTCTCGTCGATGTCATGTTTCGTCAAAGTGGAATATTCCGCGATAATCAGAGAATCGTCGAAAGGGCGATGGATTCCGGCGAGCTTGAACGCGAACGCGGGATAACCATACTTGCCAAATGCACCTCGGTGGAATGGCATGGAACGCGGATAAACATCGTCGACACCCCCGGACACGCCGACTTCGGCGGCGAGGTGGAGCGGATATTGAGCATGGTCGACGGCGTTTTGCTGTTGGTCGATGCCGCCGAAGGGCCGATGCCGCAGACAAAATTCGTTACCGACAAGGCACTAAGGCTGGGGCTGAAGCCGATAGTGGTGGTTAACAAGGTGGACCGTCCCGACGCCCGCATCGAAGCGGTGCACGAAGAGGTGTTCGATTTGTTTGCCGCCCTCGACGCCACCGACGATCAACTGGATTTTCCGATCCTCTTCGCCTCGGCCAAGGAAGGATGGGCAAGCTCCGAGCCAGACAACCGGGGGGACGACCTGTCACCACTGTTCGACAAGATCGTGGAACATGTGCCATCGCCCAGTGTGAACCCCGATATGCCATTTTCGATGCTGGTGACGACGCTGGAATACGACCCCTATCTGGGCCGTATTTTAACCGGCAGGATCGAAACCGGATCGGTTTCCACCAACGATCCGCTCAAGGCGCTAAGCCGTGACGGCAAAGCCGTGGAACAGGCCAAACTTAGCAAACTTCTGGTATTTCGGGGATTGGAGAGGGTCGCCGTGGATACCGTCGTTGCCGGAGAGATCGTTGCGATTGCGGGATTTTCCTCGGCGACAGTTTCCGATACCCTGTGCGCCGCCAGTGTCGAGATTCCGCTGAAGGCTTCGCCGGTTGGGCCACCGACATTGTCGATGACCTTTTCGGTCAACGATTCGCCGATCGGCGGCAGGGAAGGCAGCAAGGTTACTTCGCGGATTATCCGTGAGCGGCTGAACCGCGAAAGCGAAGGCAATGTCGCAATTCAGGTTACCGAGGCCGGCAATACCGATGCTTTCGAGGTCGCCGGACGGGGAGAGTTGCAACTTGGCGTCTTGATCGAGACCATGCGCCGGGAAGGCTTCGAGCTGTCGATCAGCCGCCCCAGAGTACTTTACAAGGAAGATGAAAAGACCGGCGAACGACTTGAGCCTTTCGAGGAAGTCCGGATAGATGTCGACAAGGAATTCTCGGGCATAGTGGTCGAGGCAATGAATATTCGTAAGGGCAGGATGACCGACATGTGCCCGTCCGGCGGCGACAAGGTCCGGCTTACCTTCATCGCCCCTTCGCGGGGTTTGATCGGCTATCACGGTGAATTTCTCACCGAGACCCGGGGAACCGGCGTGATGAGTCGCATATTCCACGGCTATGCCCCGTTTGTCGGCCCTATTCCGGGACGGCGCAACGGGGTTCTTATATCCAATGCGGCGGGCAAAACGGTTGCCTACGGGCTGATGAACCTGGAAGGTCGGGGACCGTTGTTTATCGGTGCCGGGGTCGAGGTTTATGGCGGCATGATTATTGGCGAGCACAGCCGCTCCAACGATCTCGAAGTCAATCCGATGAAGAGCAAACAGCTTACCAATATCCGCGC
>CAZEFJ010000065.1:0-2520 GCA_964511465.1 uncultured Hyphomicrobiales bacterium | reverse complement strand
TATTTGTTGCCTCAAGGGCATGGCGGACCTTTCCATCGGGGATGCGGCGGCGCTGGTGGTGGTTTCGCCTGCTTGACCTGATCGCCCGGCACTGGCCGTTATTGAGGCCTCGTCGCGGGGTTTTGGTGATCCGCATGGATGGCATCGGCGATATGGTGCTGTTTCGCAACTCGCTCGATTATTATGCCGAGGCACTGGCCGTCGACAGGGACCTGATTACGGTTCTGGGATGTCAAAGCTGGGGTTCCATAGGCAAGGAGATATTCGCCGGATACCGGCTAAAGATCATTGACGAGCACGCCTATGCCAAGCGCCCGCTTTACCGCTTTTGGATATCTCTGTGGGCCCGGCGTCAGGCCCCGCAGGTGGTCGTATGCGACGCCTTTTTCCGCCGGACGCTAATGGCCGACAGTCTGGTCTGGGTAACCGGTGCGCCAAGAACGGTGGTCTCGAACCCCTATGTCAACGAGCCAACCAGGGCCGAATTCAACTGGTATCTCAGTCAAATTGACGAAATTATCCCAAGCGGCGATTACCCGGACCATGAAATTGTCCGCCATGCCCGGTTTGTCTCGCGGCTTCTCGGCCGCACCGTCAAGCCGCAGCCGCCGTCGATAGAGTGGGGCGGTACGCGACCGGAGGTCGCCGCAGCCGGAGCTTACGCGGTGCTTAATCCGGGCAGCAACGAGCCGGGAAGGCGCTGGCCCCTGGCCACCTATAAAAATATTGCCAGACGGCTTATTGACACCGGGCTGCAGGTAGTCTTCGTCGGCACCGCGACCGAAATGGCGGAAGAGCTGAAAGACATCAGCGGAGAGCCGGGGATTACGGATATGGTCGGCAAGACCTCGATGGGCCAACTGATGGATCTGATGAGCCATGCCGATCTGGTAATAAGCAACGATTCCGGCCCGGCCCATGTAGGCATAGCCCTGGGTGTTGCAAGCGTGATAATCGTCGGCGGCGGACACTTCGGCTGTTTTTTCCCCTATCCGGAAGGCGTAGCCCCGGCCAACTGCCGCTTTGTTTACCATAAGATGGAATGCTACCACTGCTTTTGGCGATGTCATCTGCGCCAGGACCGAAACCATGCCTTTCCCTGTGTTGCCGGAGTCACAGAAGATCAGGTGTGGACAGCGACATCAGAGCTTTTGAGCCAATGAGAGACAAATTATGAAATCATGGCTGGATGCGTCGAAAGTTTATCTCGACCGCCGGGTCATGGTCATCGGGTTTCTCGGCTTTTCCAGCGGACTGCCTTTGTTGCTGGTCTTTTCCACCCTCTCGGTATGGCTCAAGATAGAGGGCGTTTCGCTTACCGCGATCGGTCTTTTTTCACTCGTTCGCACGCCCTATACATTCAAGTTTCTGTGGGCCCCGATAATTGATCGGGCTCCGCTTCCCCTGCTCGGCAAATGGCTGGGCCGCCGCCGCAGCTGGGCATTGGTCAGCCAGCTGGCATTGATGGCGGCAATTTTTTTGATGGCCTCCACCACCCCCTCCGAAGCCCCGTTCGCAACCGCCATGTTCGCCTTGCTGGTGGCCTTCTGCTCGGCCAGCCAGGACGTGGTGATCGACGCCTACAGGGTCGAAACACTCGCCGAGGATCAGCAAGGCGCGGGGGCCGGGGTGATTGTGCTTGGCTATCGGGTTGGCATGCTTAGCGCCGGGGCGGGCTCGTTATGGCTGGCCTCCGTTATCAGCTGGAATGATGTTTACCGGGTCATGGCGGGGCTGGTCGCGATTGGCATTATCACCGTTCTGATGGCCAGGGAGCCGGATGTCATCGCCGACGCCGAGCCCTCGAATGGTGATAAATCTTTCTGGTTTGATCGGGCGGTAGTTGCCCCTTTCCGTGATTTCATATCGCGTCCCGGCTGGCAGGCGGCGCTGGCCTTCATCATGTTTTACAAGATGGGTGAGGCCTATCTGGGGGTCATGGCCAACCCGTTTTATGTCGAAATGGGCTTCAGCACCGTTGAGATAGCCAATGTATCAAAGCTCTTCGGGCTTGGCGCAACCCTTATAGGGGCCCTGGCCGGGGGGGTGATGGTCAGTCGCTACGGAATCATGAAAAGCCTGATGATCGCAGGTATCCTGCAGATCGGCGGGACATTGGCATTTGTCCTGCAAGTGCTGGCGGGCCACAATATTTTTGCCTTGATGTTTACCATCGCGGCCGAAAATGTAACCGCCGGAATGGCAACCTCGGCCTTTGTCGCCTATCTGTCGCTGCTCTGCAATCCGGCATATACCGCAACCCAGTATGCCCTGCTCAGTTCGATAATGGCCTTTTCCCGCGACGTTCTGTCGGCATCTTCAGGATGGTTCGCAGAACAGATGGGGTGGATGTCGTTTTTTATATTCAGCGCCGCCATCGCTGTTCCCGGACTTTTGATTCTGCTATGGTTGATCCGCCATGGACCCGCGCATGACCATACAACAGGGCGATATAACCGGACTTGAGGTTGACGCCATAGTCAATGCCGCCAACGAAAGCCTGCTTGGCGGCGGCGGGGT
>CAZEFJ010000064.1:0-10747 GCA_964511465.1 uncultured Hyphomicrobiales bacterium | reverse complement strand
TGTAGCAATAGACCGGCTCATAATTATAAACACCCTTCTCGTATTCTGAAACATAACCGCAGGCAGCCAAGATGAGCAGCCCGGTAAAAACCGTGGTTGAAAGTAAAAATTTTCTCATTTTTTATTCTCCCGTTCCAGGCAGCGGTCCTTCCGCTATCACTTGCCATATGCTCACGCAAGAAGGATGCCAAACAGGTAATATACCATGTTACATTAAATATATTTAATGATTACAGATAGTTACTGGATAGCGGTAGTTGTTGATCAAGCTTGATAGAGGCCCGCTACGGGATATTCCCATGGATAATTTTGCCGCCCATTTCCAAACACCCTAGCCGTCACTTTCATAAAACCGGAAGGTTTGCCCGCCCGGCTCGCCGACAAGTTCCGCCTCGCGCATTACCACTCGCCCGCCGATGATGGTGGCGATCGGCCAGCCAGTAACCTTCAGGCCGTCATACGGCGTCCAGCCGCATTTGCTGGCGATCCACATATTGCCGATGGTCCGTCGGGCGGCCAGATCGACGATGGTTAAATCGGCGTCGAACCCCACGGCTATACGGCCCTTGCCGACTATGCCGAAAATTCTTGCCGCCCCGGCGCTGGTAAGATCGACAAACCTTTCAAGAGAAAGACGCCCCGCCGCGACATGATCCAGCATCACCGGAACCAAAGTCTGCACCCCCGGCATACCGCTGGGGCTTTGCGGATAGGGTTTGTCTTTCTCGGCGATAGTGTGCGGGGCATGATCGGAGCCGATAACATCTACCACACCGCACTGCACCGCCCGCCAAAGTGCCTCCCGGTGGCGCTGGCCACGTATGGGAGGATTCATCTGTGCCCTTGTTCCCAGCCGCTCGTAGGCGTCCGGTGCGACAAGACTAAGATGCTGAGGGGTGACCTCCACCGAGGCAAGGCCATGATGGTCGGCAAGCAGTTCCATTTCCTCGGCGGTGCTTATATGCAGGACATGGACCCGGCGTCCGGTAGCCCGGGCCATATCAAGCAGCCGGGTGGTCGCCCGCAGCGCGGTCTCGACATCGCGCCATTGAGGATGTTTGGAAACGTCGGCACTGTCCTCGGCGATGACAAATCGTTGCTTTAGCCGGGCCTCGTCCTCGGCGTGAACGGCACAGCGACGGACCCCGTTGGCAAGAATCTGGGTCAGGGTCGTGTCGTCATCGACCAGCAGATCCCCGGTAGATGAGCCCATAAATATCTTGATCCCCGCACAACCCGGCAGGCGTTCCAGTTGGCCAAGCAGTTCGACGTTCCCGGGCGATGCCCCAAGATAAAACGCCATGTTGACCCAGGCCCTGTTTTTGGCCCGACGGCATTTATCGGCAAGAGAGGCGGCATCGACGGTCGGCGGCGAGGTGTTTGGCATTTCGAAAACCCCGGTCACCCCGCCCAGCGCGGCGGCGGCGGTACCGGTTGCCAAATCTTCCTTGTTTTCGCCTCCCGGCTCGCGGAAATGAACCTGGGTATCGATGACACCGGGCAGGATATGCAGCCCGCCGGCATCGAAAACATCCTCAGCCACCGCCCCGCCGAGGTCTCCGATGGCCCTTATCCGGCCGCCTTTAACGCCGATATCGGTAATTTCCGTCCCGCCTGGCGTAACACAGGTGCCACCGGTCAGGATCAGATCGAAACTTTCTGATTTATAATGCATGGCGACAGACGCTTCCATAAAACCCGTAAATCGTCGTAACACAGTATTAGCAGCGAGATAAATATGCTACAATAACTGCAAGTGTCCGCCTCTAACCAATGGGGTACAAGCAACATGACCAAAACAAATACAAAAACAAATACGGAAACAAGCATTGTCTGGTCGGACGATTTTCTGATTGGCATTGAGGAACTTGATTACGAACACCGGCGCCTGGTCGACGATATCAATAAATTGCATCAGCAGCTTCTTGAAAATGACGATGCAGACCGTGTCAGCGGCACGCTTGGCAGTATACACGCCCGGATGCAAGCCCACTTTGCGCTTGAGGAGCATGTCATGCAGGCTCACGAATATCCCCACTATAGGGAACATAAGGAAGAGCATGATCGTCTTCTCGACGACTATACCGAACATATGAGCAGATTTGCGGCAGACCCGGCGTCCGAAGACAGCCGTGCGCTGGAGGCAACTCTTCGCCAGTGGACCATCGAGCATATACTGGGTAGCGACAAGAAGATGAGCCAGATGATCACGGACGATAAACAAATTCACCCTAATTTGCTTAACCGAATGAAAACGATGCTGGATATAGATTAATTGCGGTTAGCCTAACATCGATAAATTCAGATTTCCCGTTGCCCTCCCGGCCGTTGGCAACGGGAGCGGGAAGGCGACTCGCTGCATGCCCTTGTCAAACAGCCGAAAAACGGTAGCGTGTTAAAATCGGGGTAAGTCGGCAAACACTGCGGAACCGACGGGGAGTGGATCGGAAAGGTATAATATACGATCAAAATACCCTAAAAAAAACTGGCGCTAAGCATTGCCAAGAGAACCGTCTTGAGGTTACCTTCTTCCGTTGAATCCAACTTTGGGGGAATGGCCTTTGGCCAACAAGAAACACAACCTTATTACACGCGCCGATTTCGATGGTGTGGTAGCCGCCGTCCTGTTCAAAGAAATGGGGATGGTGGACGATATAATTTTCGCTCATCCCAAGGAAATGCAGGATGGCGAGGTCGAGGTTGACGACAACATTATAACTACCAATCTGCCTTATGTGGACGGTGTTCACCTGTGCTTTGACCACCATCTCAGCGAGACTCTGCGGGTGGGTCCGCGAAGCAACCACATTATAGACCCCAACGCGCCATCTGCGGCCCGGGTGGTTTACGAGTACTATGGCGGTGAAGCAAAGTTTCCGAAAATCCCAGACGGATTAATGGACGCCGTAGACAAGGCAGATTCGGCCCAATATTCGACAACGGATATCCTCGCTCCTACCGGATGGACCCTTCTCAACTTTATTATCGATCCGCGCACCGGCCTTAGCAGATTCCATGACTTTGCCATTTCCAATAATCAACTGCTGCTGGACATGATAGTTTATTGTCGGCGGCATCCGATCGAAGATATCCTGGCCATTCCGGATGTTGAAGAACGGGTGCGCCTGTACCAGGAGCACGACGAACCAGCGGAATTTCAAATCGACAGATGTTCCTCCACACACGGCAATCTGGTGGTTCTGGACCTCCGTGATGAAGAGACCATACACCCGGTTAACCGGTTCATGATTTATGCTCTCAACCCCGAAGTAAACATTTCAATTCATGTCATGCGGGAGCCTGAGAAAGAAAAAACGGTGTTCGCTGTCGGAAAGTCGATTATCGACAGATCGTCCAAGACCAATATCGGCAGATTGATGCTGGAATACGGCGGTGGCGGACACAAGAACGCCGGAACATGTCAGATAGAGAATGATCGCGCAGATCAGGTCATGTCGGAGTTGATCGAACGAATCACTGCCGACGGCTGAACCGGCCAGGGCATGGGAACCGCCCCGTAAAACAATACCAGGCCGTTAGGGCATGTCTCGGCGGCTATATGGAAGCGGCCGACTTACCCGCGAGGGCGCCGGTTACCGGGCACCCTGCAAGATAAGGATCATAAAGCTATTTCAGGATAACCGGATTGAATGAGAAGACATTCTTGCTTTCTGCGTCAACCGTCATTTCGATCCAGCTATTATCCTTGTTGCCGAAAACTTCAACTCGCGTGAAGTTTTTGGTTAACTGGCCATTCTTATCGAACATGGGTTTATCGACTTTGAAGTAATGCGAATCGCCGTTTACCAGTAGAACTTGCCCGTCATAGTTATGCGTTTCTCTAATGAGGGTATTAAAAAAATCGGTAAAACCGCTCTTTTCATTAAGACTTGGCAGAAAATTCTTCTTGTATCCGCCGCCGCCTAACGCAAAAGGGCGAAATATATCGGCCTGTATTACAATGGCAATCCCGGCGTATTTGTTCGATCGGGCTTCGTCAAACGATCCTTTCAGCCATTCAATATTTTTCTTATTGCGCCCCGTATATTCGGCTGTCGCCGCATCACAATCCGCCTGTGTACGGTTTGATTTCTTGTGGCATTGCTCGGCGGTGGCAACAAAATTATTATTACTTCCGGGGATATGCAGCGCTACAAACTCGACGTTAGCCCTGACAAAACGGCTGTTTTCACTATAGGCCTGCCCTGATTTGCCCTGACGATTTACTTTTATGGGGTGTTTTCCCTGACTCGTGTTCTTACTGAAATACACCTTTCGGATATAAGCCAGGCGTTCGACAGGATCATAGCCGCCGGCATTTTTTCGATGACAGTCCGTCCATTCGTTGTCACCCAGAGAATATAGTGTCGGGGCATCAAGCTTGTTAAAAACATCGACGACATCACGCCCGATAGCCGCATCGGTACACGGCGTATGACCGTGTTTGGTGTCACCGGCAAACAGGGTAAAATCAATGCCATGCCTGTTCATGGACGTGATCGTCTGTTTGATATCGTCTGCCTTCATTGAGGGCTCGTCGTTGTAAAACTCGTCGCCCCATAAGGCCACTCTCAATTTTTCCTGTTTTTTCTGGGCAAAACCATGTGCCAACTCACCGGCATTGGCCAATGTTTGTTTTGACTGGGCCATGGCCTGAGCGGCAAAAACGCCTGCCAGCGTAAACGCAATACTTGCCACTATGGTTTTAAATTTTATATCCATAATTCGGAATTTTCCTTCGTACGGGGTGAGCCTGGTATTGTCGAGCGACCTGTCAAGGTTGCCGAAGCTGCCGCCGTCATTACGGACGACGCCATTCGGTGGGCAGGGTTAGGCGCCTGACGTTTCAATAAAATGACGATTTTGTGACTTTTTTATGAAAAACAGTTCTTAAGTTCCGGGGTTAGCTCAGGGTCTCCATGACATCGTCTCCGAAGGGCCGCCCAAGTATGTGAAAGCGGTGCCAAAGAGCGAAGAACAGCAGATTCCATGCAGCCTGTGATTGCCGCTTGCCACCGCCGCCGAACAGGCGTTCGACCTCGCCCGGGCGGCAGATTTCCTCAACCCCCGGCTGTTTTGCCACCAGCGGGCCAAGTTCCGCGCCCCGCCCCATGATCCATTCGCCGACCGGGACGGTGAAACCCTTTTTTGCTGTGAACGGAAGCGCTTCGGGGAGTTTCTCCTGCAAAAGACGTCTTAGAAGCCACTTGCCCTTGCCGGATCGCAGCTTTAGCCGGTCGGGCAAGCCGAACGCCACTTCCGCAACGGCCCGGTCAAGCAACGGCACCCTGCCCTCGACCCCGAAGGCCATCAGGCAGCGATCAAGCTTGATCAGCAGATCGTTGGGCAGCCACTCGGCGCAATCCACCGCCTGAACCACCTGCAGGGGCGTCCGGCCTTCCTTGGCGGCGGCGATCTCGGCAACCTTTATACCGACCCGCCAGAGCTTGACTTTTTCCCCGTTCGGCAGTTCGGCAAAATCCCTGGCCTCCTCACGCAGCACGCCCAGACCCTCAAGAGCGCCCTTGCCGCGCATTTCCCGTCCCCCCAGCAGAGGCGATCGGATGGCCCGGCGGTAACGGCCATAACCGGCGAACAGCTCGTCCCCACCTTCGCCGCTAAGGATTACCTTCAGTCCCCGTTTACTGGCCAGGTCGGCCAGCTTGAAGGTCGGCAGAACGGCATAGTCGGCGACCGGATCATCAATCGCGGCGCAAACTTTAGGCAACAGGCGCCACATATCTTCCTCGACGAAATCGACGGCCTCGAAATCAGCCCCGGCGGCCTTGGCGACGAGGCGGGCGTGATCTCGCTCATCATTGACCCCGGTGCCGGAAAAACCGACGGTGAAGGTTTGTACCGGGGCTTCGTTGAGATCGCGCATATAGGCAAGAACCAGCGAAGAATCGACCCCGCCCGAGAGAAACATCCCGTAAGGAACGTCGGATCGCTGGTGAATACGGACGCTGTCGCTCAAGGCTTCGTCCAGGCGCTTGATCGCCGATTTTTCATCGTCGCTGCCGGGGCAACCTTCGGGCAATGCCGGGCGACGGTGGCGTTCGCGTATACGGCCCTTCTCAACAATCAGGGTTTCACCGGGCAAGACCCTGAATACACCATCGAAGGCGGTCATCCGGCCACAGACGAATTGCAACTGCAATAGCTGGTTGCGGGCTTCCGCCTTGAGACGTGGAGCTACCAGCCCGGCCCGAACAAAGGCCTGGGCTTCGGAGGCAAAGACAAAACCCCGCTCCGTCTCGGTGTAATAAAGCGGCTTGATGCCGAAAGGATCACGCGACAGGACCAGACGATCCAGCCTGGGATCGAATATGGCAAGGGCGTACATTCCCCTTAAATATTCGGTAAAATCAAGACCATGGCGCAAATACAGATGAAGCGCCGGTTCGCAATCGGAGCGGCTGGCAAACGCAACATCGCCAAGTTCCCGGCGCAGTTCGATATAGTTGTATATTTCTCCGTTGGCGACAATTACCGCCTCGTCCTGGTTCCCGGCGGAGGCAAAGATCGGCTGATCGCCGGTTTCCAGATCAATGATCGCCAGCCTGCTATGAGCAAGGGCGACGCCACCGACAAGGACTTCGCCGTCACCGTCCGGCCCGCGATGGGTCAGGCTATGTCTCAGCCGGGACAGGGCCGCTGTATCTGGTGCCGTGCCGTCGCGGCTCATAATACCGGCTATGCCGCACATCTATTCAGTAATCCGGTCGAAAAAATCGAGATATTTTTTAACCACCACCTTTTCGGTAAATGACGCCTCATAAGTCGCGCGACCCTTTTCGATAAGGCGCGCCCGCAATTCACTGTCCGCCAGCAAAAGTTTTACCGCCCTGGCGAGAGAAAGATGATCGTCCACGGGGGCCAGAAGTCCGGTCTCCATATGTTCGATAAGAACCCCGGGGCCAAGACTGTCGGCGGCAACTATCGGGGTCGAATGGGCCCAGGCTTCGATCACTACGTTACCAAGCGGCTCATGGCGTGACGGGCAAACGCATATATCGCATGCCGCAAGAAGGGCCGCCGGATCATCGCGCCAGCCCAAAAACCGGACCCGGGGCTTTACCCCAAGGCTTTCGGTCAGGGCTTCCAGGTCTCCCCGCAGCGGACCATCCCCGGCCAACCACAAATAGCAATCCGGTAGTCTGGCCATTGCCTTCAAAAGCACATCAAAGGCCTTGTTTTCGTGCAACCGCCCCATCGCAAGAATAAGCGGCGATCTTTCGGGAATATAGAAATCCTTGCGGAGAGCCGGAGAAACCTTGTTGGCACTGACAAAATTGGGCAGATAATGCAGGCGATCTTCAGGCCACCCGGCATTGCCCAGATAATCAACTATATCCTGGGTATTGCCGATCAAATGGTCACAGCTTCCATAGTACTTGCTGTCGTAATATCCGCCAAGGCGACCGACATGGACGAAATCACCCTTCGGACAGATGCTCGCCGCCCGGCTCATCCAGCTAAGAACAATATCCGGTGAAAACGAGCGGATTTCGCGCCTTAACCGAAACGGGGTGTAGATGTCGATTGCTCCGCCGAACGGCAACTGCAACACATTGATGCCGCCAGCGGCCAGAATATCGGCTCTTTTTGGGTGGCTCCTTATCGCCACCTTTTGTTCCAGCCCGACCCGGTTAATGGCCAGCGCCATACGGACAAAGAACTCCTCCGCGCCACCGAATTCGGCCCCTGCCATGATCTGTAACAAGCGCATCAGATAAGTTCCTCGAAGGCCGCGGCAGCCTGCGGCCAGCCCCAGCGGCGCTGGCTTTCAAGCGCCGCCAGATGCTGACTTTGCCACAGGGCGTCATCTTCAAGAAGCCGGATCGCCGCCTCGGCAAAAGATTTGTCGTCCGGCACCACAAAGCCGGTTTTGCGATCGACCACACGCTCGCCAACACTGCCCAGATTTTGCACTACAGCCGGCACCCCCAACGCCTGCGCCTCGCCTACCGCCAGACAAAAGGTTTCGTTAAGATCGCCACGATACAGCATTACCCTCGATCGGCGAAGCTCCCCGACCAGTTCGGGCTTCGCCAGCGGTTGGCGCAGCACTATCCCGTGGTCGGACAAGCTGTCCGCCATATCCAGTATCGCCGTCATTTCCATGTTTTTTGCGTCACCGACCTTGCCATAGGTTGCGGCACCGGAAAAAATATGCAGTTCGGAACCGGGAACTCGATTATGAATGCGGCCGGTCCATATTTCCAGCAGCCAATCAAGCGATCGCAGGGGATTGGAGGTAAAAATGGCCCTCGGAGTAGGCTGCGGATCAATCGGGCCGGGAGAGCAAAATATCCCGGATATGCCATATGGAATGACCTTGCGTCCACCATCAGGAACCCAGCCCGGACAGGTGGTGGAATGATAGTCCCCGATGAAAACCAGGACCGGCCTTGTAGTCCACAATTTAGACAGGTAACGCCACTTCAAAAGGTATCCGGCCGGGTTGTGGAGCCAAAACGCCACCCGCCCGGCCCGAGGCATCAGATTTATCAATTTGTCGCCCCGGTTGGCGATATATAGATCGGCGGCGTCCGGCAACCCGTCGCCGATCGGGGTCCAGTCAACGTCATTGTGACGGATCGCGGCAGCACAATTGTTGCAGACCCGGACCTGATGGCCGCGCCGGGCAAATTCTTCAACCAGATTTACGACCGAACTTTCAACCCCGCCCAGTGGTCCGTCGTTGACACTGCGACCATCGAAGCGGATGCCGTCGTCAGCCAGCACGATACGGGCCAACTAATCTTCCTCCAGCTTGGCCTTGAGATGGGACAGCAGGGGATAAAGCCCGGCGAACAGGGCAATCAGAAGTCCGTATCCGCCCTCGCGGTAGCCCTTGCGCCGGACATAACACTTGAAAAACCGGCTAAACAAACGCCTGACGTTGGTCGCCAACGATCCCCAGGTCTCGCCGCTCTCCCTCAAATCCCTGGCCCGGGCAGATGAATAGCTGTCAAGCTTGCGGATCATCCCCGAAATATTCCTGTCCACATAATGGATCAGTCTTTGTTCAAGCATAACGCCCTTGCGGCCCGACCATTTCAGGGCCGGATGGACCCGTTGGCGGCCCCATTCCTTGACCCCTTTTCGGAACAGTCCGGGATATGCCGCCTTGCCGTAGGACGCCCCCCAGCCCCAGCGGACCAGCCGGTTGCCGATATAGTTATCAACCAGAATTTCGTGCCAGTCATAACGACTGGTCTCTATGGTACTGCGGATTTCCCTGGCCAGGGGTTGGGGAACCCTCTCGTCGGCGTCGATTTCGAATATCCACTCGCCGTTACAAAAACCTATGGCGGCGTTGCGCCTGTCGCCTTCGATATCCCATGACCCGGAATGAACGTTATCGGTAAAGCGTCGGGCTATCTGCTCCGATGAATCTGTGCATTTGTCCAGAACGACGACGATCTCGTCGGCGAATGAAAGGGTTTCCAGACATTCGGCCAACTGGTCCTCTTCGTTGTGAACCGTTATCAGCGCAGACAGTTTAATATCTCTCATCCCGCCCTGTCCCACAGTTCCTCCGCCGCCCGCACCGCCACATCGACGCCAAGGCCATCCATCAGGGTGTCCGACGACAAATGATCGAAGTTGGCCGGAAATATATCATCAAACGAGGCTTTGGTACGCACCGTCGCGCAATTATCTCCCCATGGGGCATAAAGCTCCTCACGACTGGGGCCGAAAAGGCCGAGGGTGGGAATGCCCGCCGCCGCCGCCAGATGCATAAGGCCGGAATCATTGCCGATATAAAGCGCGCAACGGCTTAAACAGGCATAGGCGTCCAGCAAATCAACCCGGCCAACCAGATCGATCCGCCGCTCATCCGGGATGGTTTCGATTAGCCCCGTCGCCTGGGGACGTTCGTCGTCGCGGCCAAAGACGGCGACACGGGCGGACGGCAGAATTCCTTTCGGGCCGGACAATTTTTCTATGAGTTCGGAAAAACGCACGGCCCGCCAGGTCTTGGCCCGCCAGTTTGCCGTCGGCCCCACCGCCAGTACCGGCAAGCCGTCGGGAATCAGTCGCTCGGCCCGCTCACGATGGTCACTCGACATCCATAATTTAGGTGGCGGCGGATTATCTCCAAGGCCCAGGACGCGGGCCAAATGACGAACCCTGTGTTCCTGCCTGTGGTTTGGTTTGAGACCGATCTTTCGGTGCGCCACAAGCAGATAAAGCATCGGTGAGCGCCTGAGATCGACGAGAATATCCCATACCCTGCCGACACAGGCGGACCACAGAACCGGCCAATGCAGCGACATTACCATCTTATCAAGCACGATGATCCGCTCCAGGCCCGGAACCGCCTCGAACAACGGCGCCGCGGCAGGGCCGCAGGCAACGGTAACCGAGGCCCCCGGATTATCCGAGACAAGACGATCAAGCAGCCCGGTGGAAAGGATCGCATCGCCGACGCGGGAGGCCGAAATAAACAGGATTTTCTTGCTCAAGAAGAGCCTCCATGCGGCTCACCGCTGGCCACCCCCATTTCGTCAAGAATTTCACCTATGGCCTTAAGGGCACCGATGATTTCGCTCTTGCCGATATTGCCGATGCAGCCGATGCGGAAAGTATCGGCAACCGTCAGCTTGCCCGGATAGATGACATAGCCCCGCCCTTTCAGGCGGTCATAAAAAATCTCAAAATCGAAGTTGTCGTCACCGGGGACTAAAAAGGTAACGATTATCGGAGCCTGAAGATTGTCGGCAATAAAGGTTCT
>CAZEFJ010000063.1:0-10924 GCA_964511465.1 uncultured Hyphomicrobiales bacterium | reverse complement strand
AGAATGCAGATAAGCCAATATCCATAGCCGTGGGAGAAAAGAGGCCGTCAGGATAGTATAGGCCTTTTGCGTCGAAAAACTGGAAACGGCCTGAATCGTCTATATGGTCGGTCGCATCTGGAATTCGCTTGATGAATGCGGCCTTGAATTCATCAAGCGAGCGCTCAACCGGGCAGTAGAGTTGGAGATCTCCTAAAAAGTCTCCGGTTCCCAGAAAATTAAAAAGGATCTCGTCCCGTTCGTCATCCGACTCATACAGGCCGCAAATATGCGTGCCCCAATTGCATGTGCAATCATAGAAACCAAGCTCGGCCACACCCTGTTCAGACGTGTGAAGATGCATTGCGCGCCACCCTTGATCCATAGTTTTACCAACAGCGCCAACGGGTAAAGCATACGCTAACACCAGCGGGAATACCAACTAAACGTATCAACTAAACGTATCAGCTAAAATATAAAGTCAAAATCCATGTGTAATTATCTAAGGGGCTGACCCAGATAACTCAATTTTGGGGTTATCATGGGACCTATGCGCAAGAGTCGGCTCAGCCACTATAAATAAGATCGCCTGATAGAGCATTTTGTTTCCAGATCTACTGCCCTGACAGTGGCTAGTCTTTATGGCGTCAACAAAAGCGCATCACCCGACAGGAAGGCTGAGAGTATTTGAACAACTTCCGTTAGTTCCGGGGTAACGGAGCAGATTTTAGGCTATCTTTGACAACCGGGAATAACCCTGCTCTCACATAAAATTTGGCTCCCAAAAGCCTCGGCATGAATTATTTCTTTCGGCCTTGAGCACCTACCGGAATAGCCGAAAACAGCCTGGCGTTAAGATATTTTAAAGCATGCTGATGTAAAACTCTGGTATGGCTAGAAGCATTGGCACCGCTGGCACTGACAGGTTTTTGCCGAACGGCGCGGCGGATTTTTTCCGCCGCCGTCTCCGCGAAGGGCTCGGTGTTTGTCTTGCCGTCGGCGCCGTTTCACTACTGCTGGCGCTGTTTAGTTATGTCCCTTCGGATCCTTCTCTGAACCATGCCACGGATGGAACGGTTAGTAACCTGCTTGGCCTTGGTGGGGCTTATGTCGCCGATTTTCTGCTTCAGGGTTTTGGCCTGCTCAGTGGATTGCCGGCTCTGGTGCTTGCCGCCTGGGGCTGGAAATTATTTTTTCGGCACGACACCTCCCGGCTGAACGCCACAATGTCATGGATGCGCCTGATCCTGTTGCCGATGGCAATGATTCTGCTGGCAATCGGATTAAGCGCCATGGCGACGCCAAAAGTCTGGCCGCTGATGACCGGGCTTGGCGGCGTTGTCGGCAGTGTGTTGTCGGAACACTTTGACAAATGGATCAATATATCCGGGCTTGATCTTGCGACATGGGTGGTGCCATCCATCGCTAGCGCCCTGGGAATGGCGGCAATTATCACGGCCCTCGGGATAACCTGGCAGGAATGGCTGCAAGCGGCCAAAGGGCTGGGCCGGGGCGCAATGATGCTGGGCCGGCTCTGTAAATGGGCTGGCCATAACATGGTGAGCCGACAGGCCGAAGAGCCAGCCGGGAAAACCGGTCGTATGTCGACCACGAAATCCATGGCCAAATCCGCTGCGGCCAGAAGCCCGCGACGTAGCGGACTGGTCGCCACGGCAGCGGGCAAAGCCAAAACCGGCAGCAGAGGCAGGGCAAAACGACAGGGGACGCTGGACCTTGTTCCTGACGGACAGTACAAATTGCCGCCGTTGGAGATACTGGACTTGCAGCCCGATAATGCCTCAGTCAAAATCAGTCATAGTGTATTGGAAGAAAACGCCCGTGCCCTCGAATCGGTGCTGAGGGATTTCGGCGTTCACGGTGAAATAATCAAGGTTCGGCCCGGCCCGGTGGTTGCCCTTTATGAATTGAAACCGGCCCCCGGAACCAAAACCAGCCGTGTAATAGGGCTTTCCGACGATATTGCCCGCTCGATGAGTGCGGTATCGGTACGGATAGCAGTAGTCCCGGGGCAAAATGTGATCGGCATAGAATTGCCCAACATCAACCGGGAAATGGTCTATCTGCGTGAATTGCTGGCCTCGGAAAGGTCCGGGAGCAGCTCTGGAAAACTGAATTTGGCCTTGGGAAAGGATATTGGCGGCTCGCCGGTGCTGGTCGATTTGGCACGGATGCCGCACCTCTTGATTGCCGGAACCACCGGTTCCGGCAAGTCGGTGGCGATTAATACGATGATTCTTTCGCTGCTTTATCAGCTTTCACCCGATACCTGCAAATTTATCATGATCGACCCCAAGATGCTGGAATTGTCGGTCTATGAAGGCATACCCCATCTTCTCGCCCCGGTGGTTACCGATCCGGCCAAGGCGATAACTGCGCTGAAATGGACGGTCCGCGAGATGGAAGAGCGCTACCGGGCGATGTCACAGCTTGGGGTGCGCAACATCGAAGGCTATAACGCCCGGCTGAAAAAAGCCCGCGACAAGGATGAAACCCTGACCCGCCGGGTTCAGACCGGGTTTGACGATGACGGCAAGCCGGTCTTCGAGGAACAGCCCTTATCAATGGAGGAATTGCCGTTCATCGTCGTCGTGGTCGATGAAATGGCCGACTTGATGCTGGTTGCGGGCAAGGATATAGAAGCCGCCGTACAAAGGCTGGCGCAGATGGCCAGAGCCGCAGGAATTCACCTTATCATGGCGACCCAGAGACCCAGCGTCGATGTCATCACCGGGACCATAAAAGCCAACTTCCCGACCCGGGTCAGTTTTCAGGTCACCTCCAAAATTGACAGCCGGACCATACTGGGCGAACAGGGGGCGGAACAATTACTGGGCCAGGGCGATATGTTGTACATGGCTGGCGGCGGACGCATCCTGCGCGTTCACGGGCCATTCGTTTCCGACAGTGAAGTGGAAAGCGTGGTTAAATATCTGCGTTTCCAGGGGCCGCCAAATTACAAAGAAGAAGTGACCGAGGAAGCCGACGATGCTAGTTTGTCGCCCTCTGGCGGCGGCTCGGGCTGCGACGACCTCTATGACGAGGCCGTGGCCCTGATCGCCCGCGAGGGCAAGGCATCGACAAGTTTTATTCAGAGGCATCTGCAAATTGGCTATAACCGCGCCGCCCGAATTATCGAATATATGGAAAAAGATGGGATTATCAGCAAGGCCAACAGGGTCGGTCGCCGCGAAGTGCTTATCGGCAGTGAAGAGACGATCTGATTTTACCGTCCCTTTTTTGACGGCGGCATTTATTGCATTCGCAATTGTCGTTCCCGGCCATAGCGCGGCGGGGGCGGTGAGGGCTGGCGGCTTCAGCAAGACGGAAAAAGCCGATATTGCGAGGGTCGAAACCTATCTCAACAGCATCAAGACGATCCGTTCAAGATTTCTCCAACTATCGTCCAACGGGGCCTATTCAGAGGGTGATATATATTTTTCGCGACCCGGCAAAATGCGAATCGAGTACGACCCCCCGACACCAATCCTGATAGTCGCCGATGGCAGTCAGCTAATCTATTTTGACAAGAAACTGAATCAGGTAAGCTACATCGGACTGGACTCATCGCCGGCTGGAATATTGATAAGCGGCAATATTTCATTTTTTTCCGGTGATTTAACCCTGACCAGCTTTAAACAGGCCGCCAATGTCATCCGCCTGGGAGTGATCCGAACCAAGGACCCCGAAGCTGGAGAGCTAACCTTGATTCTATCCGATAAACCACTTTTTCTGAAAAAATGGGAGATAACCGACGCCCAGGGGATAACCACCACGGTGACCTTGACAAGGACCCGCTTCGGAATTCCTCTGAACGATAAACTTTTCCGCTTCAAACGGCCTCGCAAGGAAGTCCCGTAGATAAAGCGCAATAAATTAAATTTCTAGACATGCGCATAGCGCATACCTGTCATGCCATAAATGCACTGCCATATTCAAAACGGCACCCCAAATTAACTATCAGGGTGAGCCGGATTTTGTTTTATTAAACGGCAGCCCATGGATGGCATCCCCCCCCCTCCCGCCATCCACTCGGACCCCTTGTTTTGGGATACGAAGCGCCCGGCCCTCCCCCCCCCCTAGGCCGGGCGCTTTTTTCCTACGGGGTAAGGCGATAGCCACCCGGTGCGGTAACCAGAATTTCGGCGTTGGACGGGTCGCGCTCGATCTTCTGGCGAAGCCGATAGACATGAGTCTCCAGGGTATGGGTGGTGACTCCGGCATTGTATCCCCACACTTCGTCGAGAAGCACTTCGCGCAGCACCACCTGATCACCGGCCCGGTAAAGATATTTTAGAATTGCGGTTTCCTTGTCTGTCAGACGAATCTTGCGATCATCGGCGCCATCGACCAGGGTCTTGATGCCCGGCTTGAAAGTGTATGGACCGATCATGAATACGGCGTCATCGCTTAGAGAGTGCTGTCGCATATGGGCCCGCAACCGGGCCAGCAGGACGCCAAGGCGAAACGGTTTGACGATATAATCGTTGGCCCCGGCGTTAAGCCCCAGTATGGCATCGGAATCGGTATCTGCACCGGTCAACATGATTATCGGGGACTTGACACCATTGCGCCGCATAAGCCGACAGACATCGCGGCCATCCATATCGGGCAACCCGACATCCAGTATGATCGCATCAAAATAATCAGATTTTACATTTTCCAGCGCCTGCGTTCCGGACTGCGCCCCGAAAGTCGTAAATTCTTCGTGCAGTTCAAGCTGTTCGCGCAGCATTTGCAACAATGTGGTATCATCGTCGACGATAAGAACCCGTTTGCCGCCGGTCATATGCCACCCCCGCCCCGTTGGATTTATTACCAGCAAAAGTATCGGGTTAACTTAGCACAATCATCTCTATAATGTGTAGGTGACGGCTCTCTTCGAAAAATAATTGTCAACAGGCCCTGATCGATGAGCGAAAATACCAAGGTGAAACCGATGCCGGCCTCGCGGGAGGTTTTTTCGCTTTTAAGCGTGGATCGTGTTATTTCCGAACTTCGCCGCGGGCGTATTGTCGTGGTCCGCGGAAATGGCGGTGCCGCCGCCCTTGTCGCGGCCGCCGAGGCGGCTACCCCGGAAATGCTGGACCAGTTGGAGGCACTTGCCAAAGCCAGGCCCGAACTGGCAATCACGGCGCGCCGCGGGGCGGTTCTTAACCTCAGGGTAAAGACCGCGGATGTGGTAATCCTGAAGGCCCCGACAGCCTTTAGCGCAGAGTTTATCCATGGCCTTTCCGATCCTATCTCAGATCCGCCTCAGGGAAAAACCGATGCCGCCAGAGAGGCCGCTCTGAATGCCTTTTCAAAGGCCCCGGCAGCCCCCTTCAGTTGTGAATGTGCGGCCGTCGAGCTGGCCAAGCTGGCCCGTCTTCTGCCGGCGGCGGTAACCGCCAGGCTGTCCGACCCGCAGGCCGATGATCTGGCCGGATGGAGCGCCCGCCACGACCTGTTACTGGTCGATGCCGGCGACGTTTTCCAATACCAGAGAACGGCGGCGCGAACGCTTAGTCCGGTCAGCGAGGCAAAGGTTCCACTTTTCAACGCCACCAATACGCGGATTATCGCCTTTCGCCCGGTCGATGGAGGTCTGGAACATCTGGCGATAATAATAGGCCAGCCAAAAGCTGACGAAATGGTGCTGACGCGAATTCATTCGGAATGTTTTACCGGCGACCTTTTGGGCAGCCTGAGATGCGATTGCGGCGATCAGTTGCAGGGCGCTATCAGGGAAATATCCAGGCTCGGCAGCGGTGTACTGCTTTATCTCGCCCAGGAAGGCCGGGGCATAGGGCTGGTCAACAAGCTTCGCGCCTACGAACTCCAGGATCGCGGCTTCGATACCCTGGATGCCAACGAACAACTGGGTTTCGACGCTGATGAAAGAATCTATCTGCCGGCCGCACAGATGCTGCATCATCTCGGATATGCGAAGATTCGACTTATGACAAACAATCCGGCCAAGGTTGAGGCACTTTCGCAATGCGGCGTCATCATCGTTGAGCGGGTGCCCCATACGTTTCCTTCCAACAAGCATAACGAAAGCTATCTGCGAACCAAGGAAGTGCGCGGCGGGCATATATTCTGACGGCCCGGCATATATTGCCGTAAGAACCGGCTAAGAAATGTGCGTGAATAGTTAACTAGTTGATTTTGCATAAAAAATATTGTTGGCATCGGTCTTGCGTACGTTATATGGCAAAATCGGGAAACAGTATTTTATGAGCAACATAATAACCCCGCAAAGATATCAGGGAAGCCAGCTTGCACTGCTTAATTCTTCGGCGCCTTCGCAAAAGGAAGGGACATCGGCGAAGGCGGCTGAAGGCGCGAATGGCGGTGATGAGGGATTCCAGGTTTTCGGCAGCGACGGGTTCACCTTTTCCGACTTTATCGACATTATTAATCCCCTACAGCATATACCCCTGGTCTCGACGCTTTATCGCAACGCCACCGGCGATACCATTGATCCCGGCTCGCAGATTGCCGGTGGTACCCTGTTCGGCGGACCAATCGGGGCCGTTGCCTCGATAATCAATGTCGCCGTGGGAGAGGCCACCGGCATGGATTTGGGCGACTATGCAGTGGCGCTGTTCAGCAATGAACAACCCAAGGCGATAGATCCCAAATTTGCCGAAGCGGAGACGCTGGCCAACTTTGAAACCGCCGCAGGCCTGCCGAAAAAAGAAGCATATGCCGCCCCGACCGGGGCCGAGGCCGCAGTGCTCAACAGCGAGCGCGCCGCAGCCCTGGCCGAAACCTACCCCGGGATTACCGGGGCCGAGGCCGAACTGCTGAAGGCCGAATCCCGAGAGGCCGCAAATGTAACAAAAACAAGGGAAACCGGGGCGGAAGTAGCTATTCTCGAAGCCGAGGCAAAAACTACGCCTGACAATATTTCAACCGGGGCGGTGGCGGCGTTCGGTGGCTGGTTTGATGAGGCAAAGACGGCTCCCCGGCTAACCGAACGGCTGCCCTCTCCAATTGCCGACGAAACGGGGGTTCTGGAATGGGCCAGAAAAGAGGCACGGATTGCCGCCGAAAAAAGAATCGTTCCGGACAATGCTTCGACAGGGGCGGTGGCGGCGCTTGGTGGCTGGTTCTCCGAGGCTAATTATTCCGCCGCCGCCAGCTACCGGCAAGGGGCGGCGCTGGGCTCGGCAGTAAAACCGTCGAGCGTGAATCTTGTTGAATAATCCTAGGGCATTTTCGGACCAGATTGATGCATCTCCGTCAGAGCAATTTTGGCTCATGGCAAGGAAAGTGCCGCAGGGCGTAGCTTTGGCTACGGCTAAGGTGCTTGACGTGGCCATGGGCCAAAAGGGCCTGTCGGAATTGGTCAATCTGGTCCGAAAATGCCCTAGATAATTGCGGTCATGGATATCATTGTTTATCCGTCGGGTGAGGTCATCTGGCTGGAACATCGGGTTGGCTGCGCCCTGGGCCGGGGCGGCATCGGTGACAATAAGCGCGAGGGCGACGGGATAACACCGCGGGGAATTTTTCCGCTCCGCCAGGTGATGTATCGATCGGATCGTCTTGAAAAACCCTGCACCGCCCTTCCGCTACGCCCGATCAGAGCCGGGGACGGATGGTGCGATGATCCACAAAGCCCGCTTTACAACACCCTTGTCTCTCTCCCCTGCAAGGCGAGCCACGAAAAATTATGGCGCCAGGACAATGCCTACGACCTGCTGGTAGTGGTCGGATACAACGACGACCCACCGGTTCGGGGTCGGGGTAGCGCCATATTTATCCATATCGCCGGGGCGGACTATCAAAGTACCGAAGGCTGTATCGCCCTGAGCATGGGCGATCTTGAAACATTGGTCGGCGATTGCGACGATCAAACCCGATTGTTGATCGGCCCGTCATAACCAAAGGCATCGACAAACGGTGACAGCGTGTCCAGGATTGGGGCCAACTCGTTCTCATAGCTCTTCCACCGGTTAACCGCCCGACTGTGAACACGACCCGTTACCTGCCGGTAGCTGGGGGTTTTTATCAGATTTCGCGCGGCCCTTTCGCGATATCTGGAAACATCGTCATGCCAGCCGACGCCGATAAAATCGAGCACCCGCCGGACGGTATTTTCAAAATCATCGACCAGATCCTCGTAACGATATTCGAAGACCGGCAGCGACAGATTATCGCGCTGGCAAAGCCACAATCCCATAACCTGGGCATATGTAATGGCGGTCCGTTCAAGGTCGAGAAAATTTACCATCGCGTTGTTTAGCTTGAACTTCTGGATGAAGCAGCTAAGGCAGACATCACGCGGATCGCGATGTGCGACAATCAGCCTTGCCCGGGGCCACAGCCTTTCGATCAGTCCAACCTGAACAATATTGAGCGGCAGCTTGTCAACCAGGGTGTAGCCGGGAAACCATTGGCAGGTTGCCTTGGCACGGTCCCAGAATATTCTCCGCAATTCTCTTAACTGATCGTTGTTCATGGCATCTATATATTGTGGATAACCGGAACCGGCGGCTTTCGCCAATTGCCGGGTCAGGGTTTCCACGGCATTAAGTGGGGAATTTTCCTCGCTGGTTACTATATCCGGATGAGCCGCAAGCGCCTGTTCCATCAAAGTCGTGCCAGAGCGAGGAAAACCGACAAAAAATACCGGCGTATCACCACAATCCGTTGCCGGTTGCTGCGGTTGCCGGTTTTCCGCCCAAAGTCGTAAATCCCGGACATCGTCAAGGAAGTGATCGCCGTCACAGCGTTCGGCGTCCAGACTTCCGGCTCGCAGCATATTGCCGCTGGAAATAGCAACAAAGGCATCGCCGAAGGAGCCAAGTTCATCCAGAACAAGTCCCTTTTCATGCAGCGCCTCGGCCCGTTCCGATGATCCCAGCTGACTATCCAAGACCATCGTAATGATTTTCAGGGCCTCGCTGAAACGTTCCAAACGTCGCAGAACACGACCCATAATCAGCCCGGCCATGGCGAAATCGGGCGAGTTTTCATATGCTTTCCGGGCCGCCTCCTCGGCCCCGGCAAGGTCGTTGGAAAGCTCCAGAGCGGTTGCCAGATTAGTCAACAGCGCGGGATGATCGGGAAAGCGCAATAGCCCCTGGCGGGACAATTCAAGTGCCTCGGATATCTTGTTTTGGTTAATTAGTGCGGTGCAGAGATTATTGATAAGCGCCGCATTGCCTGTACCCTGATCAAGAAGAGAGTTAAAAGCTGCCTCCGCGTCGGCGGGGCAATCAAGAGAAAGAAGAACCGTGCCGATGTTGTAGGTAGCTTTTGAAAACCCCCCGTCACATTTCAGGGCCGCCGCGAAAGCGGCAAGGGCTTCGTCGGGCTGGGACAGGGCGACCAGAATATTGCCAAGTGTATTGTGGTACTTGGCGATCCCGTGATTAAGTGAAATTGCCCGGCGGACTTCCCCTTCGGCCTCTGCCGGGCGACCCGATTGCAGCTCGACCACCCCGATCATGTGACGGGCCTCCGGATGATTTGGATTTAGCTCCAGCATCCGCCGGTAAACCGGCTCGGCGGCGGCCATGTCTCCGTTGCGGTGGGCTTCAACGGCTTGCAGAAATTCCGCTTCCATATTTTTCATGGCGTGGCTCGCCGTTCACCGAAGATGGCGGATCCAACCCGAACGAAGGTCGCACCGGAGCCGATCGCAATCTCGAAATCGGCGCTCATCCCCATGCTTAACTCCCTGAGGCCGTTGCGTCGGGCGATTTTCCCGAGCATGTCAAAATGCGCTGAAGGATCCTCACCAAACGGCGGAATACACATAAGTCCCTTTACCGGCAACTTTAGCTGATCCCGGCAAAGCCCTATAAAAGCATCGGATTCGGCAGGAATTATACCCGCCTTTTGCGGCTCCTCGCCGGTGTTGACCTGAATAAAACAGTCCGGTCGACTGCCGCTGGCCTCCATTTCAAGGGCCAGGGCGCGGGCCAGACGCGGCCGGTCTACGGTTTCGATAACATCGAACAAATCCACCGCCCGCCTTACCTTGTTGCGCTGAAGCGGGCCGATAAGATGAAGCCTGACATCGGGGAAATCGGCCTTGAGGGCGGGCCATTTGTCGTCGGCTTCCTGAACCCGGTTCTCGCCGAACACCCGGTGCCCGGCGGCAAGGGCCAAACGCACCCGCCCGGGACCAAAAAATTTGCTTACCGCGACCAAGCCAACGGCAGTGGGGTCACGCCCGGCATCACTGGCGGCCTTCGCTATCCGGGCGATGACCGCAGACAGATTATCCGTAACATCGTCGTCATTTCTATCACCATCGGTCATTCGTTCGGCACCATTATTTGAACCACAGAGTACACAGAGATCACAGAGAAGGAAGCGCAGAGGATATTTTGATCAAGCTCCTCGTCCTTTTCCTTCTCTATGATCTCTGTGTACTCTGTGGTTAATAAAAACCCAGGGTAAAAGATGTAATGCTCAATATAGCAAGATACTCAGCCGCTGCCAGTCACTTGCCGCCGCTGATTCTGATGACCGATTCACACCGTTGGCCGGACCCGATGGCCGCCGTTGCCGGACTGCCAAGGGGCAGCGCGGTTATCCTGCGCCATTACGAACACCCGGAAAAGCCTAAGCTGGCGCGCCGATTGGCCGCGTTGTGTCGCCGAAAGGGAATAAAACTGTTGATAGCCGGTGACCCGCGTCTGGCCCGCGCGGTACGTGCCGACGGCATCCACCTGCCCCGACACATGGCCCGGCGGGGACCGGGGGCATGGCGGCTTTGGCGCAAGCCCGGCTGGATAGTTACCGCCGCCGCCCATTCACCGGCGGAAATGTCGATGGCTGCACGTGCCAAGGCAGACGCGATACTGTTGTCGCCGGTGCTGGCTACCGCGTCACATCCGGATGCCCGGCCAATCGGTATATTGCGGGCCATCGTTTGGCGGCAAACGACCGGACTCGCCGTCTATGCCCTTGGCGGAATGAA
>CAZEFJ010000062.1:0-11024 GCA_964511465.1 uncultured Hyphomicrobiales bacterium | reverse complement strand
ACCGGAATGGCGACCCAGTTCATGGAAACCGGACATATGATGGTTATTGACCACAAGACAATCCTCAGCCTGGCTTCGTTCGTGGTAATCGGCGGGCTCTTGATTGCCCATTTCCGTAGCGGCGTTCGTGGTCGGATGGTGACTCGTTTTGTCCTGCTGGCCTACTTGCTGCTAACCCTGGGATATCCAGGGGTCAAATTTGTCAGCGAAATATTGATGTCCTAGATTTTTTTTATCGCTCACGGCACCGACCTGAAGGTCAATGCCTGCGCGGGCGCGCCGTAGTGACGGCGGGCCGAATTGCGGCCTTTTGTACACTGTTTTTGGTAATTTAATTGATTATTTCACGCAATTGCCTAATAAATAGGCAAGCTTGAACGTCCCGGAATATTTATTATGGCTCTTCAGATAGGCTCTATACGCTTGGACTCCCCCGTTATTCTTGCGCCGATGTCAGGAGTTACCGACATGCCGTTCAGGGCTATGGTCAAGTTATGCGGTGTCGGTTTGGTGGTTTCCGAGATGATTGCCTCGAAGGCGATGATCCGCTCGGCGGGCAAGACCCTCAAGATGGCGAGCGGGTCCGCCGAAGAATATCCGATGGCGGTTCAGATTGTCGGATGCGAGCCTGAAATTATGGCCGAAGCGGCAAAATTGAATGCCGATAACGGCGCCGCCATAATCGACATAAACATGGGCTGCCCGGTAAAAAAGATCGTCAAGGGCGAGGCCGGATCGGCACTTATGCGTGATGAAGTTCTTGCCGCCAGGATTCTTGAAGCGGTAGTCAGGGCCGTCGATGTTCCGGTGACCCTCAAGATGCGCACCGGCTGGGACGAAAATAGCCGAAACGCGCCGCAACTGGCGAGAATAGCGGAAGAATGCGGCATAATGGCGGTCACCGTACATGGCCGCACCCGTAACCAGTTTTACCACGGCCATGCCGACTGGAAATTTATCCGCCAGATCAAGGATGCAGTAAGTATCCCGGTTATCGGCAACGGTGACGTCAACTCCGTCGACGATGCCGCGATGATGCTTGAACAATCATCCGCAGACGGGGTGATGATCGGCCGGGGCACCTTTGGCCGTCCCTGGTTTCCGGCCCAGGTAATACGTTTTCTTGAAAAAGGCGAAACTACGGCCGAACCAGAGCTGCCGGAACATCTACGGATATTGATTGAGCATTTCGAGCTTATGCTGTCCCACTACGGTGAATACACCGGACTTCGCATGGCCCGCAAACATATTGCCTGGTATTCAAAGGGCCTTCCCGGATCGGCCCGTTTCAGGGCGGCAATCATGGGGTTGGAAGATTCGCATAAAGTAAAAATGGCGGTGCGCGATTTCTACACCCCGATTATGGACCGCAAAGCGGCATAGAGGGATGTCTTCAATTGCCCTGAAAGAACCTGGTAAAATCGACATTCCCGTTGATATGGAAGCGATACTCAACACCCTGGCGACGGTGATTATGGTGATCGACAAGGAGTCTTCGATCATTTACGTCAATAACCCCGGCGAGCAGTTTTTCCAAAACACAGCGGCCAATCTCAAGGATCACCACCTTTATGAGCTGATTCCGTCGGATAGCCCCCTGTTTACCCTGATAGAACAGGCAAGAAACTCATCCAGCACAATTTCCGAATACTCCATAACCATCGAATCACCACGTATAAGAAGGCGTCTGGTCAATATTCAGGCCAATATGCTGGGCGATAGCCCGGGATGGGTGGTTGTGGCGATGCAGGAACATTCAATTGCCGACAAAATAGACCGCCAGATGAACAATCGGGGAGCCGCCCGTTCAATCACCGCGATGGCCTCTATGCTGGCCCACGAGGTCAAGAATCCGCTGTCTGGAATTCGCGGTGCGGCCCAATTGCTGGAAGACAACAGCACGCCCCAGGACCGCACCCTGACCAAGCTTATTTGTGACGAAGTCGACCGTATATGCGAGCTGGTCGACCGGATGGGTATTTTCCAGGACTGCCTGCCGCTTGAACGCACCGGTGTAAATATCCACAAGGTACTTGACCGGGTCTGCCAACTGGCGAAAAACGGCTTTGCCTCGCATGCCCGCATAGTGACGGAGTTTGATCCCTCCCTGCCGCTGGTGCTGGGCAACAGCGATCAATTGATTCAGGTATTCATCAACCTGCTCAAGAACGCCGCCGAGGCGATCCCCCAAACCGGCGGCGAAATCGTAATTAAAACCGCGTTCAAGCATGGTGTCCACTTTGCCATGCCGACCAGCGAAAGCCAGTTGCACCTGCCTTTGGCGGTTACCATCCAGGACAACGGCGAGGGTATTCCCGACGATATCCAGAGTTATATGTTTGATCCGTTCGCCACATCCAAGGCCAAGGGTAGCGGCCTGGGGCTGGCCCTGGTCGCCAAGATCATCGGCGACCATGGGGGTATAGTCGAATTTGAAAGCCAATCCAGAAGGACTGTATTCAGGGTGCTGCTGCCTATGTTTTCCGCTAAAAACCATAAATCTGTGGGTGAATTACAATGACCGCCCAGACTATCCTCGTCGCCGATGACGACGGCGCTATCCGTACTGTGATTAGTCAGGCTCTGGGTCGTGCAGGATATGTGGTCAGGACCACCGGCAATGCGGCTACCTTGTGGCGATGGGTAGGCGACGGGGAAGGGGACCTGGTTATTACCGACGTGGTAATGCCGGATGAAAACGGTCTCGATCTTATCCCGCGTATCCGCAAGTTACGCCCGGAACTGAGGGTAATAGTGATAAGCGCCCAAAGCACCCTGCAAACGGCTCTCAAGGCAACCGAGCGCGGCGCTTTTGAATATTTGCCTAAACCCTTTGATCTGAATGTGCTGATAAATATTGTCCAACGCGCCCTGGAAGTTCGACAAAGAACCGACAAGGACAGAGAACCGGCGACGGAAGATACTGTTGAGCAGATGCCGATTATCGGCAGATCTCTGGCGATGCAGGAAATATATCGCACCCTGGCCAGGATAATGGGTACCGACCTTACGGTTATAGTTACCGGCGAATCCGGTACCGGCAAGGAATTGGTGGCCCGCGCGCTTCACGACTACGGCAAGCGCCGCGACCGCCCCTTCGTCGCGATAAATATGGCGGCAATACCGAGGGAGTTGATTGAAAGTGAGTTGTTCGGCCACGAAAAAGGGGCTTTTACCGGTGCCACTTCGCGCAACTCGGGGCGTTTTGAGCAGGCCGATGGAGGAACCCTGTTTCTCGACGAAATCGGCGACATGCCGCCCGAGGCACAAACCAGACTGTTGCGGGTTCTTCAGGAAGGTGAATACACCACGGTCGGGGGCATAACCCCGATCCGGGCCGATGTCCGAATAATTGCCGCCACCCATCATGACCTGAAAGGCCTGATCCGCCAGGGACTGTTCCGCGAAGATCTTTATTTTCGCCTCAATGTGGTCCCGGTCAGGCTGCCCAGGTTACGCGAACGCAGCGAGGATATTCCCGAACTGGTCCGCCATTTCGTCGCCGGGGCGGTAAAGGAAGGGCTTCCCGCCAAGATCATTGACAATGACGCCATGGAACGGCTGAAAAAACACCGCTGGCCGGGCAATGTTCGCGAACTGGAAAATATGATCCGGCGCTTGTCCGCCCTTTATTCAGAGGAAGTAATAGGCGTCAAGGTCATTGAGGCGGAACTGGCGGACACCACAAGGGCGACTGCGGATGGTGAAAGCGATGGCCTTGACCATTCCATAGAACAGCATCTTCAGGCATTTTTCTCGGCCCATGGCGACGGCCTCCCAGCCCCCGGACTGTATGCTCGCGTACTGAAGGAAATGGAACGCCCACTGATAACCCTTACCCTGCAGGCAACCCGCGGAAACCAGGTAAAAGCGGCGGAAATACTGGGCCTTAACAGAAACACATTGCGCAAGAAGATTTGCCAACTGGCGATTCCGGTAATCCGGGAAAACCGGCAATAATGAAAATAGCGATAAAAAACCGTCAGCTTAAGCTGCTCAGACTGTGGGCCCGGCGGGTCCGGCTGGGACGCAAGCTGTCGCTGGCCCTGATCGCGGCGGCGGTGGCCTCCGGGGTGGCGACGCTTATCGTCATAACCAGCTCCACTGCCAACGGCCCCGATCCCAGAATTGTCCTGCCCCTGCTTTATCTGGACGCCATCTTATTGCTTTTGCTCGGTGTCGTGGTAACCCGGCGGCTGGTCACGGTATGGGCCGAAAGCCGCAAGGGTCTGGCTGGCTCAAAGATGCATATCCGTCTGGTTATGCTGTTCAGTCTGGTCGCGGTAACGCCAGCGGTCATGGTCACTATTTTCTCGGCTTTATTCCTTAACTTCGGCATCCAGGCATGGTTCAGTGAGCGGGTTCGCACGGCAATTGTCGAATCCAACACGGTTGCCAAATACTATCTGAAGGAACACCTGCAAAATATCCGCGCCGACGCCCTGGCCGCGGCAAACGACATTAATCGTGACGCCCCGGTGCTGATGAGAAATCCCGAGCGATTCAACAAGGTGCTTTCGACCCAGGCGATCCTGCGGTCCCTGATCGAGGCCCTGGTGGTCGACGGAAGCGGCAGAACGCTGGCCCGTTCCCAGTTCTCGTTATCCATGGAATTTAATCTGATTGGAAAAAAAACCATGGAAAAAGCCAGACTCGGCGAAATCGTTATCATGACCAACAAAAAAGACAACCGGGTACGCGCCGTTATCCGCCTTAACCGGTTCGTTGACGCCTATCTGCTGGTGGGAAGGCTTGTCGACCCCAGAGTGCTTGCCCATATCGAACGCACCGCCAAGGCGGTCGCCCAATACAAACGGCTGGAAAAGAAGCAAGCCGGAATTCAGATTACTTTTGTAATGATTTTTGTTGTCGTCACAATATTGCTGCTGCTGGCGGCGGTATGGACCGGAATGACCATGGCAACCCGCCTTGTCGGGCCTATTTCCAAGCTGATAGAAGCCGCCGATAGGATCAGTAAGGGCGATACCGAGGCCCGTGTCGATGCGATGTCAGGAACCGATGAAATGGCTATCCTCAGCCGGGCCCTGAGCCGGATGACCGAACAGCTTGGCAGCCAGCGTCAAAGTCTGGTCGAGGCCAATCGCCAACTTGATGAAAGACGCCGCTTTACGGAAACCGTTCTTACCGGCGTATCGGCAGGAGTTATTGGTTTGGACAAAAATGGCCTTATCAATTTGCCGAACCGTTCGGCCTCGGCACTTTTGCTGGTGGATATGGAAAAATATATCGGCAAGAAACTGTCCGACGCGGCACCCGAAATGGCCGATCTGCTGGAAAAGGCAATCCACCGCCCGGAACGATTGCACCAGGAAGAGATAAAACTGTTTCGCAAGGGAGAAACCCATACCCTTATAGCACGCATAGCCGTGGAACACCTGGAAGAACATATTATCGGTTATGTCGTAACATTCGATGACATAACCGACCTTTTATCGGCCCAGCGCACCGCCGCATGGGCCGATGTCGCGCAACGGATAGCACATGAGATAAAAAATCCACTGACTCCGATCCAGCTTTCCGCGGAGCGCCTGAAACGCAAATATCTCAAGGAGATAGAAACCGACCCGGATACCTTTTCCGCATGCATCGACACCATTATCCGACAGGTCGAGGATATAGGACGCATGGTTAACGAGTTTTCATCGTTCGCCCGGATGCCTCAGCCGGATATCAATGAAGAAAACCTCTCTGAAATTTGCCGTCAGGCGGTATTTCTGGAGCGCACCCGCCATCCGGAAATTAAATTTAAATTAGACCTTCCCCAAGAGGATGTATACTTGCGCTGCGACGCCCGGCAATTGGGGCGGGCATACGCCAATATCCTCAAGAATGCGGCCGAATCTATCACCGGTCGCGAGCCAACTGACGATGCCGCACTGCCACAGGGATATATAAGTCTTTCTCTATCCGTGGACACGAATAATGGCGAAAAATCAGTATCCACAACGATTGAAGATAATGGGCGAGGGCTTCCCAAGGAACAACGTAATCGTCTCTTTGACCCCTATATGACGACCCGTGAGGAAGGCAGCGGACTTGGTTTGTCAATTGTCAAAAAAATTATTGAAGATCATAATGCCAGCATATCTCTGGAAGACCGGGAAGGGGGCGGGGCCAGGGTCAGGGTTACCTTCCTCCAGAATGAAATGGTGCCTGACATAGGGACGGAAGATAGCGTAAGAAAAGCAGGCAGGAATTAGAACATGGCTCATGACATTCTCATAGTCGATGACGAAGTTGACATCCGCAGACTGACCTCCGGTATTCTTTCCGACGAGGGTTTTCAGACCCGTGATGCCGATAGCTCCGACAGCGCCCTGGCGTCAATCGAAGCCAGACGACCCAATTTGGTGCTTCTTGATATATGGCTGCAGGGCAGTGAACTGGACGGTCTGGGCATACTGGAAGTTATAAAAAGCAACCATCCCAGTCTGCCGGTGGTGATGATGAGCGGGCATGGAACCATAGAAACCGCGGTTTCCGCAATTAATCTTGGGGCTTACGATTTTATTGAAAAGCCTTTCAAGGCCGACCTGATGATCCAGGTGGTGGAGCGCGCTATTGAGGCGGCAAAACTAAAGGCCGAGGTCCAGGAGCTTCGTCTTCGTAGCGGGGCCCAAAGCGAGCTGATCGGCAATTCTCTGGCGATTAATACACTCCGTCAGGCTATCGAGCGCGTCGCCCCAACCAACAGCCGGGTCATGATTACCGGTCCGGCAGGGTCCGGCAAGGAGGTTGTGGCGCGCATGCTGCATAATCTTTCATGCCGTTCCCAAGGTCCTTTTGTAGTCGTAAACTGCGCCACAATGCGCCCCGAAATGATGGAAATTGAACTTTTTGGAAGCGAAAGCCAGACCGGTGATGGTGGTGAGCGTCAAGGCAGGGTAGGAACCTTTGAGGCGGCCCATAACGGCACCCTTCTGCTGGACGGGGTGGCCGACATGCCGATCGAAACCCAGGGGAAAATCGTACGGGTTCTGCAGGAACAGATATTCGAGCGGGTAGGCGGCAGCACCAAGGTGGAAGTTGATGTTCGGGTACTCGCCTCCGCCACCCCCGAGATCAATGAGGCAATTGCATCCGGGCGATTCCGCAAAGATCTTTTCTACCGCCTAAGCGTCGTTCCGATAGAGGTTCCGCCACTTGGCGAACGACTTGACGACATCCCGCTTCTGTCGGAATATTTTATCGAAATGGCGGCGAAAAACAACGGCCAGCCGCCAAGAAAACTGTCGGAGGACGCAATAGCCTTCCTGCAAGCCTACGACTGGCCTGGAAATGTTCGTGAATTTCGCAATATAATTGAAAGGCTGCTTATAATGGCCCCCGGTGGGGCTGATGATAAAATCAGCTCAGAGATGCTGCCGGATGATATCGGCGGCTCTAATCCGGTAGCTAAAAATTTTGAAAAAGGAAGCGAAATCATGGGCTTGCCCCTGCGTAGCGCGCGTGAGGCGTTCGAGAGAGAATACTTGCTCAACCAGGTCTCGCGTTTTGGCGGCAATATCTCGCGGACCGCGGACTTTGTCGGCATGGAACGCTCGGCCCTGCATCGCAAGCTTAAATCCCTGGGCATCCGCAATGATGAAAAACAGCATGCTTCCAAATCGCGAAACAGTTAAAAAAAATTATGAGGATTTTTAAATTATGAAGGTGATTGTCTGCGGCGCCGGGCAAGTGGGATACAATATAGCCCGGCATCTGGCCTCTGAAGACAATGACGTAACGGTTATCGACCAAATTCCTGATCTCGTCCGCAAGGTTACCGATACCCTTGATGTCCAGGGAATAGTCGGCCACGCATCGCGTCCCGACACACTGGAGAAGGCCGGGACATCCGACGCCGACATGATAATCGCGGTAACCCACGCCGACGAAATCAATATGGTTGCCTGTCAGGTCGCGCATTCACTTTTCGGAGTTCCGACCAAGATTGCGCGGGTCCGCAATCAAAGTTACCTGCAGCCGATATGGTCAAATTTATTCTCCCGCGAGAACATGCCCATCGACGTTATCATATCGCCAGAAATAGAGGTGGCGAGGGCGGTAACACGGCGACTTCAGGTTCCCGGTGCCTTTGAAATGATCCCCCTGATCGAAGGCAAGGTAAAGCTGCTGGGGGTCCGTTGCGGTGAGGACTGCCCGCTGGTAAATACCCCGCTCCGCCAACTTACCCAGTTGTTCCCTGACCTCTGCATAGTCATCGTCGGCCTGGTCCGCCAGGACACCCACATAATCCCCACCGGCGACGAGCAAATGCTGCCGGGAGACGAGGTTTTCTTTGTCGTGGACAGCACCCAGATGCTCCGCGCGATGGCCGCATTCGGCCATGACGAGCAGGAAGCCAAGCGCCTGTTAATCCTTGGCGGCGGGAATATTGGCCTGTTCCTGGCCCAGGAGATCGAAAGAGACCATCCCTGGGTCAAGGCTAAAATTATCGAGTCAAACCCCGAACGCGCCGAAACGGTGGCCAGCCAGCTTAGCCGCACGGTAGTACTCAAGGGTGATGCCCTGGACTCGGATATACTGGAGGAAGCGGGTATCGACGCTACCGACACAGTGGTCGCGGTAACCGATGACGATGAAACCAACATCCTGTCATCTCTTCTCGCCAAGCGCAATGGCTGCAAACGCGCTATAACGCTGATAAACAAAGGTATATTCGAGCCTCTGATAGCCTCCCTGGGCATAGATGTCGCGGTTAGTCCGCGAATTATCACTGTTTCTTCGATCCTTCAGCATGTCCGACGGGGCCGCATTCGTTCCGTCCACGCCCTGCGTGAGGGCTTCGGCGAACTGATTGAGGCCGAGGCTATGGAGACCTCGCCACTGGTCGGAGCCCCGCTTAAGGAAGTAAAACTGCCTTCGGGCGTCTTGCTAGGTGCGATTGTCAGAAGCGACGGTAAGGTGATAAGTCCCCGCGGCGACACCGTGGTCAAGGCCGGCGACCGGGTAGTTCTGTTCGCGGCGGCGGACGCGGTCCGCAAGGTCGAGAAAATGTTCTCGGTACAGCTGGAATATTTCTAGATTATGACCAGAAAGGCATATGTCAACGGTCGCTACGTTACCCACCAGGAAGCGGCGGTCCATATCAATGACCGGGGCTATCAGTTCGCCGATGGCGTCTACGAGGTAATGGCGGTTCGCAGGGGCAGGATAATCGACCTGCAAAGACATATGGAAAGACTGGCCCGATCGCTTGAAGGGCTTCACATGGACTGGCCGATGTCGGACCGCGCAATGACGATTGTTATGGGCGAAGTAATCCGCCACAACCTGCTTGAAAGCGGCTACCTGTATTTACAGGTAACCAGGGGAGTGGCACCGCGCAACCATGCTTTTCCAAAAGAATGCACACCCTCGCTGGTAGTAACCGCGTGGCGCAAATACCGGGTTCCGGCAAAAATCGGAACGGAACCTGGCGTAGATGTTATTACCTTGCCAGACAGCAGGTGGAAACGATGCGATATCAAAAGTATATCACTTCTTCCTAATGTTATGGCCAAGCAGGCGGCAATTGAGGCCGGGGCCTTTGAGGCGTGGCTTGTCGACGATAATGGATATATTACCGAGGGGAGTTCATCAAACGCCTGGATCGTCACTGCCGACGGCGAACTGCTTACTCGGGATTGCAGTCCGGCTATTCTCAACGGCATAACCCGTATGGTTATTCTCGAACTGGCGCATGCCAACTCGATAGCGTTCAGCGAAAGACCGTTCAGCGTCGATGAGGCGAAAGGGGCAAAGGAGGCGTTCCTGACCAGTACCACGTCAATGGTAACGGCGGTGGGAAGTATCGACGGGGTGAAAATCGGCAACGGCAACGGCGGCGAATTATGTACTAAAATGGCCGCCCTTTATGATCGTCACATCAGTAATGGATAAACCAAGAGATATGTATTCGTCACCCGGTGCGATCATATTCGACTGGGACAATACCCTGGTCGATTCATGGCAGACGATCCACGAAACCATCAACGCGACGCTGGGCGCGCTAGGGCTTGAACAATGGAGCATTGAGGAGACCCTGAAACGGGTCCGCAAGTCGCTCCGCGACAGTTTTCCCGGGATATTCGGGGAACGCTGGAAAGAAGCCGAAAAAATCTTCTATGAACGCTACTCGGCGATCCATCTTGATGCCTTAAAGCCGCTTCCGGGAGCATTCAAAATGCTCGAAGAACTTCATCATCTGGGCATTTATCTTGCGGTCGTCAGCAACAAGAACGGAAAACACCTGCGTCAGGAAGTAGAGCATCTTGGTTGGGGGTCTTTTTTTGGCAACATTGTCGGCGCCACCGACGCAAAACATGACAAACCGGCGGCGGAACCCGTTGAAATGGCCCTTGCCGGAGTAAACATCGGGGGCAAAGATCGAGTATGGTTTGCCGGAGATACCGAAATAGACATGGAATGTGCCGTTAATTCCGGCAGTATACCGGTTCTTGTACGTAAAAAGCTGCCGACAGACGGTGAATTTAGCCTGTTTCCTCCGGCTTTGCATTTCTCCGAGTGTCAGGCACTTTCAAATTTTGTAACTAAACTGTAATATATCCCGCAATTGTATATGGATAATATATTCAGTGGGGAATGCAGCATTCAGGGAGATGTTGTAAAAAACCGTATTAGCAGGCCGTTTAAACAAGGCCTGAATAAGTTATAAAAATAAGGGGGCAAAAAATTATGACGTTGGAAAAGAATAAAAACGTCCAGGACGTTTTCCTGAACCACATCAGGAAAAACAAGACTCCGGTGACAGTTTTTCTGGTTAACGGCGTCAAACTACAGGGGATAGTAACCTGGTTTGACAATTTTTCAGTGCTTTTGCGCCGCGACGGCCACACACAGCTTGTCTACAAGCATGCCGTATCAACGGTTATGCCGTCAACGCCAATACAGTTATTTGATCCGGAAAAAGAAGAAACTTCTGCAGACTGACCCTAGTGGAAGATCATGACAAAGATAACGAACCGGAAGGTTGCATTGTAGTTCACCCTGATCTGGGG
>CAZEFJ010000061.1:8956-11142 GCA_964511465.1 uncultured Hyphomicrobiales bacterium | reverse complement strand
GCAGCCGTAGGAAAAACGATGGACATGTTGATGCTCATGACCGTTGCGGTGGTTGGGATTGTCCTTCTGTTCGACTACACTAACGGCTTTCACGATGCCGCAAACATAATAGCCACCGCCATTGCCTCGCGGGCCATGACACCCCTGCAGGCGGTTGTTGTGGTAGGTACGTTCGAATTTATCGGCCCGTTGCTTGGCGGCACTGCGGTCGCCAACACTATCGGCAAGTTTGTTGACCTGAGCGATCTGCCGCCCGTCATATCCCTGCAAACCCTGCTCTACGGATTATTGGGCGCGGTGGCATGGAACATCATTACCTGGTGGAAAGGCGTGCCGTCGTCGTCGTCACACGCCCTGGTCGGCGGGTTGATCGGCGCAGTCATGGTGGCGGCGGGGCCGGACGATGTGGTGTGGGGATTTAAGGAATTGTTCCTGAACTTCCATTTCACCGGCGTAACAAAGGTGCTTATGGCCCTGGTACTTTCGCCACTGGCCGGTTTCTGGGGTGGGTATTTCATCCATCGCCTTGTTCTCGGCCTGTTGCGTCGGGCCAAGCCGTCCGTGAACCGTAATCTGCGCAGGGCCCAGTTCCTTACTTCGGCGGGACTGGCGTTCTCCCACGGCGCAAACGACGCTCAGAAGAGCATGGGAATTCTTACACTGGCCTTGCTTTTGGGGGGCTACATTCCTTCATTTCAGGTGCCGTTCTGGGTAATACTAGCGTGCTCGTTCGCGCTGGCACTAGGTATTGTTTCCGGCGGCTGGCGCATTGTCCGGGTTCTTGGATTTGCAATATTCAAGGTGCGCGCCGTACATGCACTGGACTCCCAGATCACCTCTTCTATTGTCATCTTCAGTTCGGCTTTGCTGGGGGCACCGGTATCGACCACTCATGTGGTCGCCTCATCGATCATGGGCATCGGCGCATCGGAACGTCCGCGCGCGGTGCGTTGGGCCAAGGCCGGCGAAATCGCCAAAACCTGGGTAATCACAATACCGGGCTCCGCGATCATGGGCTCGGTGCTGTTCGCTTTACAGCGCGGCTACTTCGGCCAGCATTGAGAGGAGAGAGAGATGCCAGACATATCAAATTCGGCAATAACAAAACCGTCCATCATCAGGCAGTTTATTGAAAAGCTGCTTCCCAAGACACCCGACTTCTTCGCCCTGCTTGCCGAGCAATGCCTATACGTCGGAGACACCGCCAATCTTCTGGTCGACTACATGGGCACCGGCGACGCCGACATCGCCATGAAAATTAAGAAGGACAAGCATAAGGCGGACATCATCAAGACCCGCAATCTCCACACCCTGAACGAGGCTTTTTCAACCCCCATTGACCGTGAGGATATATACCGCGCCATCTCGACACTGGATGCGGTGATTAGCTATTGCAAAAGCACGGTGGGAGAGATGAGCATACTGGGTGTAATGCCGGACAAGTATACACTTGAAATGTCGATCTATATCCGTGACGGCCTGGTCGCGCTAACCAACGGCTACACGCACCTCAAGACCGACCCCATGTCCGCAGCCAAGGATGCGGACATCGCCCGCAAGGCAGAACGCAAGGTGGAAAAAATCTACCGCCGGGCGCTGGCCGAACTGTTCCAGGGCGAAGACTATATCCGGATGTTCAAGCGCCGGGAGATCTACCGCCACCTTTCCAACGCCGCCGACCGCATGGCCGACTGCGCCAACACCGTACACGATATTGTGGTGAAAATTTCCTGAGAGCCGACAAAAGCGGATCAAACGTCTTCCTCATCATATTCCTCGTCCTCATCCTCCTCGTCTTCATCATCGTCTTTTCTGTTGAGGGTGTAGGCACCATAGAGGCTGGCTCCTATCAGCAGGATACCGCCGATGAGGATAAAGTGACTTAGTTTTAATTTTGAAAATAAAGACTGTTTTGGTTTTTCTTTACCGACATCTTCCCGGTTCTTTTTTTCGTCGCCGGGTTTTTTGTCACCAGGGCTGGCGACGGCGGGCATCTCGGCAATTTTTATCAGTGACTTTGGCCTCTCGAAAGTCAGATTTCCGGCACACATCTTAAAAACATCATTGTCATCCTTCAGTGCCAGGTCGGGAATAGCCTGCCCGGACAACTGGCCTGCCGCGATAGGAAAATAACGAATGACATTTCCGACCTTGCCCCGCGTCTGAAGCTTGAATCCGATATTGTC
>CAZEFJ010000061.1:5913-8856 GCA_964511465.1 uncultured Hyphomicrobiales bacterium | reverse complement strand
CCCCGCTCAACCGGGAAGTAGCGGATGACCCGGTCAACCCGGCCCTGGGTGCGAACCTTGAAAACCATGTTGTCGGTTATCTGGTCGTCGTTTTGATCAATGGTGTAGACCCCCAGAAGCCAGTTGCGCTTGCCGTCGATATCAACGGTACCGGCCTGCCAGAATTCCCCCAGAGAACGGTTGCATTTTGCTCCCTTCGGCTGACCTGCCGGACCACCCGACGCTTCTTTTTGACCTGCCGGACCAGCCGACGTTTCTTTTTGACCGGGCGGCGATACGACAGTGCCTTCCTTGCCTACGGATATGTGATCCGAGGTCGGAGGCGGAGCATTACTTGCCGTCGCCGACGCAGCACTTTCCGATGCGGCGGATGCGGACGATTTTTTCCGGGCCTTGCGGATGCCGCCGCCGACGAACGACATGGACGGTGGCGCACTTTCCCTTTCGGCATTGGTCAACGACGGCAGCACCCTTCCGTCGGGGCTAAGGGTTGGCGGCGGTGAAAGCATGTCAGCTGACGTTGAATTTGGTGGAGAAGAATATCCAGCGGCGGGAGCTTCGGTTGCCCCCGAAAACAGAGGCGGAGTCGAAGTCAGGGCCAGCCCCCGTTTAATCCAGTCGTCAATAGGATCAAAACAGTAGTTAGAGGCAGTCTGGACGCGCATCGCCTCTTTCTGTATGTCGATCGATACGGCGTAGCGTTCCCCGGCCTTGATTTTCGGTATAAGCCCTTTGCAATCCACTTCACCTGCACTGGCGGAGGATATTGCGACCCCGGCCAGAATATAAGATGCCAATAAGAACGCGATCAGAATGACTGTGCTTTTAGAGACCATCGCCTGATACTTTTTTAATAACCACGGTTCGCTTCGCCCCTGTTCCTGCCGGGTCGCTACAATTTTACAATAATACACGGTGGCTATAAATATCCATATAAGGAAGATTGACCACCCTCTGCAAAGGCGTCGTTTGCGGTTCGTAACAAGGCCTGTGAGAAGACAATATGACGGCCTTTGGTTATCTGTCCGGGGATTGGTAAAATCCGTATATACAAGCTGAAAGCCTTGAGTACACTTGCTTTGACGGGGGCGTAAGGATATTTGTTTCATATTGAATGAATTGCCCGAAGGTAGTTCGGAAACCATCGCCGCAACCTGTTGCATCGACATTAAAAGATAGCCGTCATACGCCCGGCCAATCATCAACACCCGCTATTGCCCCAAAATATTTACGATTGGAAATGATTACTTTAGGGGCATTGGCCCGGCCTTGGGAGGCCCGGTGCGCAAACACAAATTGGCCTTCAGTTATCAATTGGCTTAATCCAAGACGGATCGATCGTATCAGTTCATCAATAAACTTTGGCTTCCGATAAAAAGTTTACCTCAGTCACTGAACAGATTTCAGCCACACGCCTGAGCCATAATCAGCGGATGGCCTTACGGTAGTAAAAACTGGCGAAAAACAGCCATTTCCAGGCGGATAACAACTGGTATGGTTAATTTTCCTAATGCTCTACAGAAATTAAAAGCCTTATTATTCAATGGGATATGGTTCCTGGTTAATTTTCCTGCTTAAATTCTTAATGCTTTGTTAGGAAATTACGCAAAAAAACCATAAAAAACTTCCATGGTAGTTGACGCACCGTTTCCATAATGCAAACTTCTCCCAGGTGGCTCATCTTGTTTTCAGGGAAGGGCGGCGGGATAAATCTGCGAACCGGCTATGGCGAGGCCCGGCCCTCGACGAGCCTTGCGGTTGACGCTAGCAACAAAATGCGTAAAGTCCAAATATAGCAGATATAGCTGTAAGCCGGGCTGCAAACACTAATTATAGTTATAATTACGATTGGTTCAGGGATTCGTTTCGTTATTGGGGAGGAATTTTGAAGCCATGGTCAGAAAAAGCCTTAAACACTCATATACCATTCCCTGTTCCAGCTCCTTTCGCGACGCGACTTCCGATTTGGCGCTGCGCCGAAACGTCAACGTTGCCGATCTTGCCCGTTCTGTGGCTTTGGTGATTCCCGAAAATCATATAGCGAACTTTCCTGATCCGGGTGGCCCCAAACTGGATGACCGGGAAACGGTTGTCCTGAAAACAGGCCCGTCGAAGGGGCGGCCATGGCGGCGCAAGCCGCGTTTGCAGGTACGCATGGCACCCGGGCTGGATATCGTATGGATTCGCCGCGCCCTGGCCCTGGCCCTGGCTATCGACCGAGGAGAAACGGGGGTGCGGATGGCTGATGCGTCGACTGACGCCGCTGATGATTTTGCCGCCCGCCAGCAGGCGCAGTCGATCCGCGAAACCGGGGAAGAACTGGAAAGGCTGCGTTCAATAGTTTCAGTGCTTTCCTTCGATCCCCTTCCGGGCGGCATCAAAAGCCGCGAAGATGCCCTTCATGTTCTTGGCTTTTCTCCTGATTCCAGCCCCTCGATCAAATTAATTAAGGCCAGCTTTCGCGCCCTGGCCACGGTTCACCATCCCGATGGCCGCTATGGCGATCATCGGCGGATGAGCCAGCTTAACGCCGCCATGGATCATTTGATCCGTGGTGTAGTTTGAACCGCTGGCCTTAAATAATATTTGGGTCCGGGTGTGATGAAGCTCACTGATTAAGTGTGGCGGAAATGGCATATTCGCCGAAAGCGTCAACACCGTAGTGATCAGTTCTAGGAACAGTGCGATGATTAAAACCGAATGCAGTAAAAAAGACTGTTTTTTCAGGCTCGAGGATATGTGCTGCAACCTCTGCGCCCCCGGCAACGACAGTTGCAGCCTGTACTGGGTCGCAGACTCGAACAAGCAAGACGATGTCTATAGCCCCGACGGCGAGTATGGCCCCGACGGCGAGCGCAAAGCTCGTCGCCAGCACATGGCCAACGACAAACTTGCATCTGCCTTATAATATCTAGCGGCGGTCGCCCAGCAGTCTGAGCAGCA
>CAZEFJ010000061.1:2484-5813 GCA_964511465.1 uncultured Hyphomicrobiales bacterium | reverse complement strand
AACTTGCATCTGCCTTATAATATCTAGCGGCGGTCGCCCAGCAGTCTGAGCAGCATCATGAACAGATTGATGAAGTCCAGATAGAGCGTTACCGCCCCCATAACCGCCTTCTTGGTGCTTACTTCCGAGCCGTCGGTTTCGGCATATATGTTCTTTATCTTCTGGGTGTCGTAGGCGGTCAGCCCGACAAAGACAATCACCCCGATCACCGAAATAACGAACTGCATGACCGAGCTTTGGATAAACATATTGACGACGCTGGCGATGATTATGCCGATCAGCCCCATGAACAGGAATGAGCCAAATTTGCTAAGGTCTTTTTTGGTGGTGTAGCCGTACAGGCTCATTGCGGCGAAGGTGCCGGAGGTGATGAAAAACACCCGGGCGACGGATGCGCCGGTGTACATTATGAATATAGAGGCCATGGACAGACCCATTACTGCGGAAAATCCCCAGAAAACGGCCTGCATGGTGGATGCCTTCATCCGGTTTACTCCGAATGACAGGACAAGGATAAAGGCCAGCGGCGAAAGCATGACAACCCACGACAGCCCGGTACCGAAGATCATCTGCATCGCGGACTCGGATGAGGCGGTGGCGTAGGCGACTATGCCGGTGAGTGCCAGCCCCGACGCCATATAGTTGTAAACGCGCAGCATGTAAGAGCGCAGTCCCTCGTCTATCTGCACCCCTTCACTACCGGCGAATGTCTGGCCGGTGCGCAGTTCAAACCGCTTGTCGGTTTTGAAATCCATCAGAATAAACCCTTCCGCTACAATTGTTCGATCAAGGCAATTATATTCGGCTAATATGGCATGATAATGGCGTAAATCAAGTGCCGGAGCCAATATAGTGATGCGTATCTTCGTCGGTCTTTCCTTGCCCGATAAAATTCGCAAAAGCCTTGCAGAGCTGTCCCTTGGGCTGCCCGGAGCCCGCTGGGTAGATGATAAAAACATGCATATTACGCTCTGCTTTATCGGCAAGGTGGACAGCCTTTTGCTGCAAGACATAGACAACGCCCTGGCCGACGTAAGATTTTCCCAATTCGAACTGGAACTGACCAACCTGGGATGCTTTGAAAGTCGTCATATGGCACGGACACTATGGGCCGGGATAGCTGTCTCAGAGCCGCTTGGAAGGCTTAAGTCAAAGGTCGACAGGGCGCTTGCCCTGGCCGGAGTCGAGTTGGAGCGAAGCAAATTCAAACCGCATGTGACAATCGCCAGGCTAAAGAAAACCCCCGCCAGGACAATCATTCCGTATATGGAAACCCATAGCGGGTTTGCAAAAGGTCCGTTCACGGTCGATCATTTTACCCTGTTTCGCTCTCACCTTGGCCAGACAGGTGCGAACTACGAGGCACTGGCAAAATATTATCTGGACGATTACCCTGTGGCAGAACGAATTCCGAGGAGTTGACTTGCCAGATAATCCCGCCAACGCCGCATTCGTATATGTTCCGGACAACTACGACATCCCCAAACGTGGAGTAGTCGGTCGCCAGGCGGCGACGGCAGGTTTTTTAGGTGGTTTCCTTAATCATTCCGGGGTCGGCGAATACTGGTGCTATGCCCATGCGGCCACCGATTTTGACCATTTCCGCCGCTTTGTTGCCGCCGGCAAGGCCCCTTCGGCCCAGCTCCGGTGCCTGTTGCCGCTTGACATGCCCAAGCTGGCAGAGGTCGGCACCCTTTACCGACCGGGTCCGGATATCGGTGATTATGCCTGGCTGCGCCGGCACTTTGACCAACGCTCATTCAGCCTGTGCGGCGTCACCCACACGGTTTCTGACCATGCCGCGATGGACGCAATCGGCCGACTTTTGATCGCCCCGGTTCAGCCCTGGGATGCCCTGGTATGCACCTCGCGGGCAGCGAGGGCGGTGGTTGACGAGATTCTTGGTGAATGGGCGGAGTATCTGGGCGAAAGGTTCTCAAAGCCGGTTGAGCCGGTCTGCCAATTTCCAATAATTCCCCTTGGTGTCGATTGCGACGCCTATGCCCCGGACCCCGCCGCCAGGATATCCCTGCGGGCCCGGATGGGGATCGCCGAAGATGACGTGGCGATTTTGTTCATGGGCCGCCTCAACCATGTCGACAAGGCTAATCCGGTGCCGATGTATCTGGCGGCGGATGCGGCGTCCGGCAGTACCGCTCGCAAACTTCACCTGATCCATGCCGGACAGTTCCCCGGCCCCGACATGGAACAGGGGTTCAAAGACGCGGCGGCGGCATTTGCACCGGAGGTTAAACACCATTTTGTCGACGGCGGCGAGGCCGAAATCTATCAAAACATCTGGAAAGCCGCCGATATTTTTATATCGCTTTCCGACAATATCCAGGAAACCTTCGGCCTGACCCCGATAGAGGCAATGGCAGCCGGACTGCCACTGGTGGTCAGCGACTGGAACGGTTATCGCGACACCGTACAAAACGGAGAACAGGGGTTTACCATTCCCAGTCTGGCCCCGCCGCCCGGAGTGGGCCGGGAAATTGCCTATTTCCACGCCAGCGCCTTCGCCGGGCACAATGTCATGACCGCGGCAACCAGCCAAAGCACGGCGGTGGATATAGCCGCAACCACCGAGGCAATATCGAACCTGGCTAACGATTCCGGGCTTCGCAGCAGGATGGCCCGCTCGTCCCGCAACCGGGCAAGGCAGCTTTACGACTGGCCAAATGTCGTTGCCGCATACCAGGAATTATGGGCCGAACTTGGAGAAAGGCGCAACCATACCCCAGAACTATCAACCGTCCCTGCGGGCCGCCCGGCGGACCCTCTCAGGCGCGACCCGTTCGCTCTGTTCAGAGGCCACCCAAGCTCGCTTGTCGGACCATCCAGCATCTTGACTATTCGACCGCAAGGCGATCACCGGCAACTGCGCCGGTTACTGGGCTCGGCAATTGCAGTTCCCCTGCCGCAGGTGCTTGCCGATGCCGATGACATGACGGCGATTGTGGAAAGTCTTGAGTCCGGCCCCCAACCGCTGTCCGAACTTCTCAAGGTATTTTCATCCGACAGGCACACACAGATTTACCTGAGTGTCGTCTGGCTAGCCAAGATGGGAATGATAACGATCGAAGGAGACGGCCCCGACGGAGAACCCGAGCCCCCTGAATTTGCCGGATCAAGGTCATGGAAGACGCTGTCTAAATAGATCCGCTCCAGCGATTTTTTTCCATCAGAAACGATTTGAAATCCATATCCGCCTTTACCGCGTCATCGACCGCAACGGAAACTAGTTTTTGGTAAAAAGTCCCCCACGCTTGCCGGTCGCTGATGTCGTCCCCCAGGTCTTGCGAAATGGCTTCGATATCACTTTCGAT
>CAZEFJ010000061.1:0-2384 GCA_964511465.1 uncultured Hyphomicrobiales bacterium | reverse complement strand
CCAAATTGAGACAGTGTACGTTGTACGGAATTTACGTAATGCCCCCCAAACAGACGGACATGAACCAACAGGGGATAAAGGTTGTAGATATCGCGGCGAGTCTCGAAAAATCCAGGCTTCATAGGCCGCAATTCATTGTAGCGCCTGAAAAAAGGATCGGAGAAAGTGCCGAACAGGGTTGAAAATGCCAGTTCGATTTCGGCATCTGCGTAATAAATGGCCGGATCGACAAACCCGGTAATACCATGGGTGCCGGATAGAACGTTACCGCCCCACATATCGCCGTGGATCAGCGATGGTTTGGCATCGTTGTCGAGCCAGCTTTCGATATTTTCGGCAATCGCCTCGATACGGTTCATGACATCCGGCGGAAGCCGCCCCGCATTCAGAGCCTCACGCCCCATGTACAGCAATCGGTGATCGCGGAAAAATGTCGGCCAGCTTTTTTCTTTCGGGTTGGGCTGAGCCAGGCCGCCGATTACGGTGTCGCAATCAAAACCAAAATATTCCGCGGTGATCGAATGCAGTTCCGCGAGCAGTTCCGCGGCATGAATCTGGGACTTTTCAGTCAGCCCGCCGCCGGTCTTGATATGGCTCATCAGCAACAGTTGGTCATCGGCGTGGATAACTTCCGGCACCGGCAACCGGGACCGCTCGCCAAGGTAGCGCAGCATCAACCCCTCAAGGGCCAGACCACTGCCTTTGCCACCGACCTTGGCAACCAGCGAGCGGTGATCGCTGAAATTAACCGTATAGACATCGGCGATACATCCACCACCCATAGGCAGGAAATCAAGTGGCGCAGCACCGACCACCCCGGTTATGGTTTCTATTATATCCCGAGCCACCATCAGGTATTTTCAAAGCGGCCTACATTTCCAAGATAGCGCTCGCGAATGTCTTCGAGAAGCCCCCTTGATGCAGCCTCGATCAGGTCCAGAACCACCTCGAAACCGTTGCCGCTGCCGTAATACGGATCAGGCACGTCACTGCGTCCCAGTTCCGGCGCAAAATTGAGAAAAAGTTCTAACCGGTGGTCCCCTGAGGACGGGCCAATATGGGCCAGATCGGACAAATTGTCGCGATCCATGGCGAGTACGTAATTAAATTTTTTAAAGTCTCCGGGGCTCACCCTACGGGCTCGCTGGCTGCTTATATCGACACCACGGAGCAATGCCGCATACTGGGACCGCCGGTCGGGAGGATTGCCGATGTGATAGGCGGCGGTGCCTGCGGAATCGACCTTTATCCGTCCGCCAAGGCCCTCGCTTTCAACCAGGGATCGGAACACCCCCTCGGCCGAAGGCGAACGGCATATATTGCCAAGACAGACAAACAGAACCCGAATTACATTGTCAGTGTTTTTCATGGCCATAACCACTATCATGCCAGCCGAGGCAAACGGCAAGGCTATCATGACAAAAAATTTATCCATTGTCATACTCACCGGGGCCGGCATTTCCAAAGAATCCGGCCTCGACACCTTTCGTGACGCCGACGGCATATGGTCCAGGGTCAAGCTCGAAGACGTGGCAACGCCCGAAGCTTTCACCCGCGACCCCGGACTGGTCCATGAGTTTTACAACATGCGGCGAGCAACCCTGGCGGCGGGAAATATAAAGCCCAACCCGGCCCATCTGGCCCTGGCCAGACTGGAAGCCAAATGGCCGGGCCGGGTGACGGTGGTAAGCCAGAACATCGACAACCTGCATGAGATGGCGGGCAGCCAAAATGTTATCCATATGCATGGAGAATTACTTAAAGCCCGCTGTCAGGGCTGCGCCGGGGTGATCGACTGGAAAGATGAGCTAAGCGTTTCGGTGGCCTGCCCTTTATGTTCCGCTACCGGCCTTCTTCGGCCCCATGTGGTGTGGTTCGGCGAAATGCCGATGGAGATGGAACGTATCCATATGGAACTGGCCGATTGTGCGTGGTTCGTTTCCATCGGCACCTCGGGCAATGTTTATCCGGCCTCGGGATTTATCCGCCATGTCCGGGAACTCGGCCGCGCCGATACGATGGAAATCAACCTGGAACCGAGCCAGGGAGCATCGCTGTTCGACGATGCGCTATACGGCCCGGCCAGCGAAACGGTGCCCGGCTTCGTCGAGCGGCTTTTGGCGGGCCACTGATCTCTCACGAGTCCAATATGGTTTCACAAATACGGACAAACATATTCAATTGTCGGTCCGTCATTCTGGCTGAAAGGAATTTTATTTTTTCCTCGTACTCCAACCTGTAAGCGGTCTTCCCGGCATCGTTTTCTCCATGCTCGTCAAAGAAATCGCGCATCGGAATGTCAAGGTGATTGCTGATGTCGCACAGGGTCTTGAAATTAGGCGCCGTTTTGCCACGCTCTATATTGGAGACGGTCTCGAACGTCT
>CAZEFJ010000060.1:4160-11387 GCA_964511465.1 uncultured Hyphomicrobiales bacterium | reverse complement strand
GGGTGAGGCCGGGAACCGCCGCGGCGGTGAGATGCTGTATCGCCTGAACCTGGGAGTCGCTAAGACGCGTAGACCCTTTCATCCTTAGCATGATCGAGGCACTGGGATTTTGCTGGTCGCGGCTGAAGAGTTTACGCTTGGGCATAACCAGATGCACCCGCGCCGACTTTACCATATCTATGGAGGCGATGGTACGGGCCAGTTCGCCCTCAAGGGCGCGGACGAGATTAACGTCCTGGATAAAGTTGGTGGTGCCGAGTGAGCTGGCCCTGTCAAAAATTTCATAGCCTATCGTTCCGCCCGACGGCAGACCCTGGCTAGCCATATCTATGCGCAGCTTGAGAACCTGGTCGCTTGGAACATATACTTGGGTGCCACCGTTTCTCAGCTCGAAAGGAATTTTCTGACTGGTCAGCTTGGCGGTAACCGATGAGGTGTCGGCAGGGCTAAGGTCACCGTAAAGAATCTCCATCTGGCCCGTACTTAATTTGGTCGCAAGGTAGATGAAGAAAGCCAAAAGCCCGATGACGACACCGCCCATGATGGCAAGGCGCATCGGTCCAAGATTGCGCAATGCCTGCAACATTGTATCCACGCTCGTTTCCCCGCTCTAAAAGGTCAAGGCCCGCCACCACAGGTGACGGTTCCACCGCCGCTAAACATGGCAAGGATAATACATGGATCATGAAAAAGGTGTTAACGACCCGGCAAAAATTGCCTAGGCTCAGAATTTAGAGCGTGGAATTGCCGTGAAAACCGTTCCGGGTTTTTATTCTGCCGGTCCGGGTTATGCACAATCCGTTCAATCCGTACTGGTCGAGGCGACGTTGCCAGGAAAGAAACTCATCGACCGAAAGGGCGTAACGGCGACAGGCCTCTTCAAGGGTAATCAAGCCGCTGCGAACACCCGCTACCACCTCGGCCTTTCGTCGGGCCACCCATCTCTTGGTGTCGGGCGGGGGCAGGTCGTCGATGGTAAGATTATTGTGGTTTGTCATTATAGATGGTTCCGTTGATTGCCTGAGCACATGAATATACCGGGCCCGGTTAAGGAACCGCTAAAAAACAAGGTTAATAAAAATAAAGATAAAGATAATCCCGGCCAGGGGATGAAGCCCCGGGCCGGGATTTTGGGTGGAATGTGGACTTGCAGTAGATAGATTAAACGGATCTATTCCTTTCTTCTATCGTTTAATCCTCATCAGTTCCGACAGCATATCGTCGGCGGTACTGATGATCTTGGTACTAGCGGAATAGGCCCGCTGGGTGATAATCATGTTGGTGAATTCTTCGCCGATATCGACGGTGGAAGCTTCCAGAGACGCCGACGACATTGATCCGGCACCACCGTTTCCGGCCTCGCGAACCGTCGGGTTGCCGGATGTGTCGGTCTGTATCCAGACATTGCCGGAACGGCCTTCCATGCCGTTCGGATTGGTCAGGGTAGCAACCGGGATCATGAATACGGGTTTGGTAACGCCGTTGTCGAAAAGTGCGGTTACGATACCGTCTTCGGCGACCGAAACACCGGCGAAGTTGCCAAAGCTGGCTCCATTCTGGGAGATGTAGTTGATCTGATACGATCCCGCGAACTGGGTCATGCCGTCGGTCGAGTTGTAATTGCCGATACTGCCGCTGATCGTCTGATCGGTGGCACCGTTGGCCCATGTAACCTTGTACTGATAACTGCTGGAGGTGGAGGAGCTTTCGTCCGAACCGAAGAACTTGTCGGGAGTACCGTCGCCGTTGAAGCCAACCGCATAGTTGCTGGAGTTGGTCCAGGCAACCGCACTGTCCAGCGCCTCAATGGAGTAAGACGCACTCTGTTCTGCGGCGGCAACGCCATTTGTTTTGGCCGCCAATGCATTAACCGTAATTGCGTTGGTCGATGAGCCCTGGATCATGTAGATGGAATTTTCGCCCGACAGACGCGTCGCCCAGGTGTTCGGCGGCGAGGACGAAATGCCACCGTACTCGTAGTGCATGACATTCTGAACCCGGGTCGCCAACTCGTCCATGACCTGACTTAGCGAGCGGTTGCCGGTGTTGATGGTAAGCCCGGTATCAACCAGGGTGGTGCCGGTTAAATTGGTGCTGGTAGCAAGACCGTTTACGAAGGAAACCTCACCCGGCTGGCGGGCCACAGTGACTACGCCGGCGGCGCTGGTAGAATTGACAGCAGCACCGATAAGGGTGTCGAGTTGGGTATCTATATAAGAAGAAACCGCCGTGGCAACCAAGGTTACGGTATTGCTAGTCGTGGTGTTGATAACAGTATCGGCACCGGTAACGGTACCGCCGCCGGCTTTAAACGCAATCGTCTTGATCGTTCCGCCGACCTTCATCGTCAGCGTAGAGCCATCCGCCGGAACCGCACCGAAAGTAAGTGTCTGGCTTGTGTTGGCAACGGTTACGTTGGGGGTGCCGGTCGGATCGGAAAACGATACCCGGTTATTGTTGGTCGGCTTGAAAGTGACGATGGTACCGCTGGCGGTGGCCCATGTCGTTTCACCCAGCGAACTCTTAAGCTGAGTGTTTATCGCCGATGCCAGGTTAGAGGCATTGGCGGTGGAATCGGCACCTATGGTGAGCGCGACATTGCCTGAAGTCACCGAATTGTTGTCGTCCCACTCGAAGGTGGTGGTAGTGCCGTCTATGTTGGCAGTGAAGGTCTCGGCGTCGGTCGGCGTCGCCGCCATGGTCAGGGTCTGTTCCAGCACCGAACTGTCGTCGGCGGTGCTGAAGGTGACGGTGTAATCGGTCTTGTCGACCGTTACCGTCATCGAAGTTCCGGTATCGGGAATGGTGCTGAAATCGAGCCTGCCGGCGGCGTAGTAGTTCTGCCGGGTCGATAGCTGATCTTCGATCATCAGGGTCTTTGATCCCTTTGGCGGAACCGCCGTGACATCCCACGAGTTGGAGGCCCGCTTGGCCCATGTATGGGTAATGTTGTGGGCGTTGCCAAGGGTGTCGAAAAACTGCACATCGGTCTTGTGGGTGGCCCCCGTGGCATCGCTGGAAGGCAGGTTAAGGCCCATCGAGATGGTCGTCGTCGCGGTCGCCGTACCGCCGATGGTGTTGAGGTTGATCGGCTTGAGATTGGTTTTGTCGACTATGTTGTCATTGATATACACGGTGTCGCCGGAAGTGTTCTTGTACGACTTCATGTAGGTGTCGTTGCCGACCTTGACGGTTGACGCCTGGGTGCTGTTGTCCCAGGTCTGAAGCGGCCATCCCTCAATATACCAGCCCGAGGTGTTTTGCAGATAGCCTTCCTTGTCGACCTTGAAATTACCGGCCCGGGTATAGGCGAAAATATCACCTGACGACGGGTTGGCTGCCTCGTTGACGATGAAGAACCCCTGCCCTGAAATGGCGACATCGGTACTTGACGTCGTCGCCTGGAGCAGACCCTGGGTGTCGATCGCGGCCTTGGGCTTGGACTGTACCCCGCCAGGCGAATATTTGGTCAGTGCCACCTGTTTTGTAATCAGTGTCTGAAACTGAACGTCGGTACGCTTGTATCCGACGGTGTTGACATTGACCACATTGTCCGAGATCGCGCCCATCGCGCTGCTCTGCGAACTGAGGCCGGAAACGCCCGAGAAAAGTGCTCCATATAAACTCATCTGCCTTCTCCTTCCTTCTTTTGGCCTACCGGCCCTTTTAATTACTCGCTATCATCATTTCCATCCGCCGCCCTGGTGGCTACGGAACGGTATTTTCCTTGACCGATTTAACATCGTCCATGAAGACGCTTACCTTGCCCATGAACAGGGATATTCTGGCGTTGTCATCGGTGCCTGCGCCGGTAACCCTGCCTAAGGTGGTCTGTGTGACATCCATCGGGGAGCCGTCCCTGTTCAGGGCGCTTATTTTGACGGTATAGGCACCTTCAGGTTGAAGCGTTCCAAAACTGTTTTTTCCATCCCATTTGAAGGTATGTTTGCCCGCCGTCTTATCGCCGTCGGTGGCAAACACACTCTTGCCCGTGGAATCGAGAATGGTGATCGCGGCCTTGTCGGCGGCGTCTCCCAGCTCGTAGGTAAACTCGGCGTTGCCCTTTTCCATATTGACCTGATCGCCGGTGGCTTCGACGGTCTTGCCGATAAAGCTGACCATGTCGGCGACCCCTGAGGTTTGCTGAAGTGCGACCAGCTTTTCCAGGTTGGCGTTCTGGTTGATCTGCTGTTCGACATTGGCGAACTGGACCAACTGAGAGGTGAACTGGTTGGCGTCCATCGGCTTCAATGGGTCCTGGTTTTTCAACTGGGTAATCAGCAGGTTAAGGAATCTGTTGAGTTCCCCGTCCAGCTTGGCCTGATCGGTGCTGGCCTTGCTGGTTGGATCTGTTGCGCCGGTTGCGCTGCTTGTTCCGCCGAGAATCATCTTACATTCCTCCCTGGAATTTACCGCCCCGCTCAGGCGCGGACATCCACCTTGCTGTCGGTTATGATGTTGATATCACGAGAGGCTAACGAGCCGGTCTCCGCACCATCTTCATCGCCCCCTAAGCCGCCATTACCCACGGATGAGCCGGAACCGCCGTTGCCTCCGTAGGCGGTATGGTTTTCCTCGCGCAGGCCAAAGCTCAGGCTGCCGGAATCGGTATTAAGCCCTGCGTTTTGAAGGGCCTGCTTCAATTCGTCGGAACCATTCTGCAACATATCCAGAGTGTTTTTGTTATCGGCGACGACAACCGCCGATACGTGGCCGCTCTTGGCGACTTCGAGGTTAACTTCTATGCGCCCAAGCGAACGGGGCCTGAGCTGTATACTTAGCTTGTCCACACCGGCCGCTATGGCCTTGGTTATCTGGACCGAAACCTGATTCAACACCGGCTGGCGAGCCGTACTTGTCGGTCTGGCGTCTGCCGTCTTGGCAGCAGTATTCTGCCTTGCCTGGCCTGGCTCGGCCGCCCCGCCGGGTCCGGCGATGGACGTAGTTTCACCGCCGCCGGAAAGGACCGGCTGGGAAGTGGTGCCGGACTGGGCCGTGCTTTGGCTTGAACCTTTAGACTGGCTGCCGACTTCCAATTGAAACTTGGAGGCCTGGGATTTTATCTGTTGGTCAGAGGCCTGTACAGAACCGCCTTTTATCTGCTGTGACGCTTGATTAACGGCGTTTTTAGCGGTGGGTAAAGAAGATTTGCCATTCCCGGATTGCTTGTTGTTATTGGCCGTGGGCATTTGCGAAACAAGCGCCAGAGACGGCCTGGAAACAAGAGTATCTGATTCTTTGGCAACATTTACCGAAACCTTGAGCGAATCGCCCTTACCTACGGCCTTGGAAATACCGGCCGCCTGCTGCGCCAGTCGGCTATTTAATTCAGCATCCATGCCGACCCCCGCCCTGGCTTGATCGTTCAGGGCGGAATTGACGTTGGCACTCACCTTGGCCGTATCGGCAGCCTTGACGACGGCCGTCTCCTTGCCGTTGGAATTGGCACCGACATTGGTCGCGACATTGTTGCTGTTACCAAGCTTGTTATTGTCACCGACTTTCGCTATGGATTTTTTGGTTTTGCCTTTGACTTCGGTTTCGGAAATATCCCTGCCCAAAACCTGCCCGGCGATATTACCCTTTTCATCACCCTTATTGTTTCCGGTCAACTGGCTGGCCAGCAAAGATTTCTTCGTGGTCCCCAGTATCTTGCCGGCATCGTTGGCGACGACGACGACATTGGCGACGACCGCGGGGTTGACGACGGTTGTGTCTTCGCTACCGGACTTGGCGACTTTCTTCGAAGATGCCTCATTCTTATCCGCAGAATCCTGAGACTTTTCCCCCTTGGCCGAGGCATCTTTGCTGGCTTTGTCGCTATTCTCCTGGTCCGGCTTCTTGGCAGGGGCATCGGCGGAAGCCTTGGAAAGGTCTTCCCGCTCGCCGCCGGGACGGGGGTCCGACCTGGGGCTGTCGGGTGCATCACTTGCACGAGCCGTGCGCTCCTCGCCATATCCCTTGTCTTTGGCGTTGTTATCGCTTTGCGAAACATTGTCACGAGCCCGCTCGTCGCGTCTTTCCGCGGGAGGCCGGTCATTATAATCGTAGCGCTCACCACGACCACCCGTGTCGGCACGATCCGCCTGGCGCCGATAATCACCGTTGCGATCATAGTCCCGCTCACTGCGATCCAGCGCCTGGCCGGGACGTTCTTCAACTTTAACAATTGCTGAATTACCGATAGCGACATTGATGCCGTTACCCGCACTCGATCCAACTTTTTTCATAAATTCCTTGAAAGAATCCTGAAATCCACCGGATGAGGAAGTCGCCTTTGCGCCCCTCTGCGTCTGCTGTGACGTGGCTGATGTTTCCTTGGTTCTTATCAAAAAATTTTCCATGGCCGCATAGTCCCTTGATAAATTTCGTGTCAACGTTTCCCGCCTTTAACCGACATCTACCTAGCAATCTCTGGGCCAACTCGGACTTTTGCCGCTAATGCATTGAGAAAAAATAATAAATAGTTTTATTGCCGTGGCTAATACGGGTGTGATTTTTTCCATGTCGGCAATATATGACCAGGCAACCAGGGAAGTTTGTGCCGGTTTGCACGCAATAATTAATTAAATTTATACGGATCACCCCAAAGTAATAATCGCATGGCTCTACGATTGCCGATATCATGCGCGTCACGATGATTGGCCTGGATAAAATATTGGGCAAGAGAGGCTGTTGAATATGTCCGAGACTGAAAATTCCGACTACCTTGTCAAGCTCGAAGAAGCCTTCGGGAATCTTCTGGCAAGCAATAACGAGACGGCGATAGCGGATTGCGAAAAAGCGCGGGAAATGGATAGCCAAAGGCATGAGGTTCTATTCATCCTGGGGCTGATTTCAATTTCCATGGGGGATCTTGGCAGGGCGGTAAAGTTCATGGAAGAAGGCCACAGACTGGCCCCCGACTGCAAGGAATACGCGGACGCCCTGGCAATGCTGTTTTCCAAAATTAGCCGACTTAGTGACAGCGTATATTTTTCTAAACTTGCCCTGGTTCTTGAATCCGAGCCGCTATTGGCAAAATTCTCCCCCGAAAATTTTGGTGATTTTGAAAAGAATATGGAACATGTAGATGTTTCCCATTCTTTTGTCGAAGCATCCATCGCCTTCCATGAACGCAAATACGACGAAGCGGCAAAACTGTGCGAACGCGAACTGATGATCGACGCCGGCAACGCCGAGTGTCAAAGGATGCTTGGGCAGTCGCTGATCCATATTCACGAATAT
>CAZEFJ010000060.1:0-4060 GCA_964511465.1 uncultured Hyphomicrobiales bacterium | reverse complement strand
CAACGCCGAGTGTCAAAGGATGCTTGGGCAGTCGCTGATCCATATTCACGAATATGACCGGGCGGTTGCCGCCTTTACCGCGGCGGCACGACTGGAACCCGATAATACCGACAACTTCAACGGCATGGCCGAGGCCCTTATGGCCCAGGGAAACATCAATACGGCAATCGAAGTCCACCGTGAGGCAATAAAATACAATCCGGATTCCGCGAATACCAGAAACCGCCTTGTTCGTGATCTGGCCTACTGCCCTGACGATGAGTGGCAAACACATATCGCAGAGATTTCAAAAATATCGGAGCTGTTGAACGACGCCTCAGCCGAGGCGCCGACAAGCACATTCGATGGACCGTTTCCGGAAAAAATCAGAGTTGCCTATCTGGTCAACGAGTGGGCAATTTCCAATAGCGCCGATTTTCTCGAGGTGATTCTGCGTCACCATAAAGACGCCAATATTACAAGCTACGTATATCAGCAGTACAACCAGCCTTTTGCAGATACAGAGCGTTTGAAAAAAGAGACCGACAACTGGCGTGAAATCTACAATATTGACGATGAAACATTAGCCTTTTTCATCCGTAACGACGCCATTCACATTATCGTCGATATGTGTGGAGGAACCCCCGGCAACCGCGAGAAGGTACTTGCCTCGAAACCGGCTCTTGTCCGTGCCAGTTGGCTCGGCTTTCCCGTCGGCGCTAATACGGCGACGACGGATGTCCTGCTGTCGTGCGACGAGATGATTGATGCCGATAAAAAATATTTGCCGGAGGTCGAGTGTTTCAGTCTGGGGACCGGCCTGTTCTGTTATGGCATGGGATCGGTGGCACTTGAAACGGGTGATAAATATAAATCCCCGGTCGACAAAAACGGATTTGTGACATTCGGCGGCATCCTTGATATGCCGCGTATCGCTAATTCTGCGGAAACCTGGGCCGCCGTCCTGAATGAAGTTGAAGATGCCCGACTGATTATCGGCGGAGCCGGAGAGGCTCATAAAGCCATCTGCGACCTTGTTTCATCCCTGTTCGCGGATCTGGGGGTAGGCGACCGGGTGCAGGTGCAGGTGCAGGACAATACCGAAGATGAGAACCATCGAAGGCACTTGTTCTCATCCATAGACATTCTGCTGGACACGGAGTTCGTCAACGGCATACATGAAACTTGCGACGCCCTGTGGATGGGAATTCCGGTAGTAACCCCCCGAGGCACACGGCGTACGGCGCTGATGGGGGCAAGCATACTGACCTCTCTGGGGCGTCCTGAATGGATCGCCGATGATCGTTCGGAATATGTATCCATAGCCGGTGGGCTGGCCTCCGACAGGGCCGGGCTGGGTAATATCAGAAAATCCCTGAGGACGACGATGAAGGAAAGTACGCTGTGCGACCAGGCCGGATTTACCGCCTGTATCGAAGATGCCTACAAAAAGATTATTTTAAAGGCCGTCGGCAAGAACGAATAGGCCCCGGAAATATGCACTACTTTTCACCTGAGCCAAGGCGGTTCAGTTGTTTTTGCATAACCTCTATCTTGCCCTTTAGTTCTTCCAGAATTTCATCGCGATGGCCGGTCTCTTTTGTTGTTTCGGTTTCGCCGACACCGTTCGCGTCGTGACTGTTCCCGCCCCCGTCATGTCCCTGGGATGCTCCCTTAAATGGCGAGAACATCTTTATCGCATTTTTAAATATCGCCATATTATTCCGGCTCATTTCTTCAAGCCGATTGATTGGCATCATCGGCCCCATGGCATCATTCATATAGCCGCGGATCTGTTCCTGATTACGGCTAAACGACTGCATCGACTGGTCCAGATAACCGGGAACCAGAGACTGTAAACTATCGCCGTAAAGACCGATAAGGTGGCGAAGGAAACCGATGGGAAGAAGGTTGTGCCCTTTTGCCTCTTCCTCGACGATTATCTGGGTCAGCACGCTTCTTGTGATATCCTCGCCGGACTTGGCGTTATGGACGGAGAAGTCATCACCGTCCCTGACCATCTGCGCCAGATCGTCCAGCGTAACATAGCTGCTGGTTGCAGTATTATACAGGCGGCGGTTGGCATATTTTTTTATGGTTATCTTAGCCTTACCGGTTTCACTGTCGTCAGGACTTTTCTTTTCTGTCATTTTAGCCCCCATATTTCCCACATGCGCCAATGTATTCCACCCTATAAGGTTTGAGTATATAGCAATAACCGGTTAAATGCTGCATTGCACTTGATATAACCTGTTTATTTCAATGTGAGGTAACTATGACGGAACCCGGTGATTTGGGAGAACTGGCGCGGCGATACCTTGACCTTTGGGAGGAAAATCTGTCCCGCATGGCCGACGACCGCGAAGTTGCCGAAGTAATGGCCAAAACCATTGAACTGATGAATTCCAGTACCGCCGCCTTTGCTTCCATGGCACAATCAGCGGTATCCGATTCCGCTGCCCCGCCGAAAGACGGCAAAGAGCCCAAGGATGATGCCAAAAAAGATTATACCCCGCCCGCCGGCAGTTCAGGGCAATCGCGAACCCCGACCGCTTCCGCTGCACATGGCAATACAGACCATGACCTGGATGAGTTCGCGCATCGCCTTGCCGCACTTGAGCAGCGGATCAGCAATCTGGAAAGCGCATACGGCAAAAGCGGCCGGGGAGCTGGCAAAAAACCTAAACCTGGTTGATCCGGCAGTCTTTACCGCCGCGCTGGACGCCGAGGCGCGCCGCCGACAAAACGCCTTTAGCGACGGATTAAGCGCCTATCGACGCCATCGCCATCGAAGAACCCTTGATCGGCCGCCGTCGGTATGGCGCCAGGGTTCCACATGTTTGCTCGATTATGGGGCGATCTCAGAGGGTGCCGTAGGGAAAGCCAGAGGCAAGCCCGTCCTGGTGGTTCCGTCACTGATAAACCGCGCCTATATCCTTGACCTGGCGCCCGGCTACAGCCTTATGAGATTCCTCAGAGAGCGTGGATTTCACCCTTTCCTTGTCGACTGGGGGGCCCCGACGGAGGTCGAGCGCAAATTCAGCCTTGATGACTATATAGCCGATCGTCTGGAAGCTGCTCTTGACGCGGTTTGCCGGATCAGCGGAGGCCCCGCAGGCGTCGTCGGATATTGTATGGGGGGACTTCTGGCACTGGGGCTGGCCCAACGGCGTCCCGAACAAACCGCGGCACTGGCCCTTCTCGCCACTCCATGGGACTTTAGCGCAACATCCGCCGCGGCAAGGCTAATGCTAAAGGCGGTCGCACCGCAGATTGCCTTTACCGTGGATAGCCTGGGTGAATTGCCGGTTGATCTGCTGCAAGCGATGTTTACCAGTCTCAACCCGTTTCTGGCGGCCCGCAAATTCCGCCGCTTCGCCAACCTCGCGATGGACAGCAAGGAAGCTAAAAGCTTCGTCGTGCTTGAGGACTGGCTAAACGACGGGATAGCCCTGAGCGGGCCGGTGGCGCGGCAGTGTCTGTTCGGCTGGTATCTGGAAAACAAGCCGATGCGTGGACTTTGGAAAATTCGCCAACGAGCCGTCGTCCCCGGCGAGGTGAAAACGCCGTCGCTGGTGGTAATCCCCAAAAAAGACCATATCGTACCCCCTCTGTCGGCCGCCCCCCTGTCCAGCCTGCTGCCCCGGGCGCAAACCCTGAATATAGCCGCCGGGCATATTGGCATGATGGTCGGCGGGCGGGCCGAAAAACTGCTGTACAAGCCGCTGGCCGACTGGCTTGAAAAAACGATAAACCGCTAATCCAATCGACCGATTTTGGTTTCCTCGCCGTTGATAAGGCGGCGGATATTCTGGTGATGACGGGCAAGCGAAAGAACCGCCAGAACCAGAGCCAGTCCGGCTTGCCCGAGACCACCGATAAAATACATATAGACCGGCGAAGCAGCCAGCGAGACCAGGGCGGCCAGCGATGAAAACCGGCTTACCGCCGCCACCGCAATCCAGCTAAGGCATACCATGATACCGACAGGCCAGGCGATCGCGGTTAATACTCCGATAGTGGTCGCCACCCCCTTGCCGCCGCGAAATTTCAGCCACAGGGGAAAATTATGACCGATGAC
>CAZEFJ010000059.1:0-11543 GCA_964511465.1 uncultured Hyphomicrobiales bacterium | reverse complement strand
TCGGTCGCCGTCCATGACCCCGGCGACGGCAAAGGGTTATGGGATCCGGCCCGCGACCAGTTTGGCTCGTTTACCCCGATGAAAGGCTACGCCAGCACCCGTCTGGTTGTTGATGCGGTACACCGGCGGCAAGCCACGCTGGGCATTCTGCCGGTTATCGACGGCGAAGACGAGCCATGGTGGAGACATATTGCCTTTATCGATAAAGACGCGCCAAGGATTATCGCTCGCCTGCCGTTCGCCGGGCCGGGTAACGGGCCGGGAAAAAACATCGAAGCCCTGGTTATATGTCCGGTACCACAGGAACCGACAGGCCATGACCGGTCGCTTTTTGTCTTCGAGACAACCTCCGATATCTCACTTGGGCAGATAAGGACAAAATTGGCAAAATCGGGGATAAAATACGAACTTACGACCCGATGGCTCGATGACATGGGACACGATAATCTGGAATCCGGCGGCGCGCTGTATCTGGTCGAGATCGACGATTTTGTCGCCGATGACGATCAGAGATTAAAAAATATTAGCCAGGACCTTGGCTCGGCACTTATACGAATCATTCCGATTGGCGGCTACGCGATACCGCTAAGCGATGACGAACTGGCGACGGAAAAAACCGGGGATGCTGTAGAATGAGCCAACCGACCCCAACTCCCGGGATTATGAAAATAACCCCTTACGTCGGCGGGCAATCCGAAATATCCGGCCGTAATAAGGTTATCAAGCTGGCCTCCAACGAAGGTGCGCTGGGCCCCAGTCCAAAGGCATGTGAAGCCTATCACGCGGTGGCGGACAGTCTGCACCGCTATCCCGATGGCGGCGCCACCGAGTTGCGCCTGACCCTCGCCCGGCACTACGGCCTTGATCCCGAACGCATCGTTTGCGGGGCCGGGTCCGACGAACTGATTAGCTTGCTCAGCCGCGCCTATGCCGGGATCGGCGACGAGGTGGTTTATTCGGAACACGGTTTTCTGATGTACCCGATAGCCGCCAGATCGGTCGGGGCAAAGCCGGTAGCGGCCGCCGAAACGGATCTTACCGCCAATGTCGAGGCGCTGCTTGATGCGGTCACGGAAAAGACCAAAATCATCTTTCTCGCCAACCCCAACAACCCGACCGGAACATATCTTCAGACGGCAGAGCTGGCCCGGCTGCGGGATCGGCTGGCGGATAACGTGCTGCTGGTGATTGACGCCGCCTATGCCGAGTTCGTCGTCGAAGATGATTATACACCGGGCATAGATCTGGTCGATAACGGCCTGGAAAATGTCGTCATGACCCGCACTTTTTCCAAGATTTTCGGGCTTGGCGGGGCTCGTCTGGGATGGGCCTACTGCCCGCCCCCGGTTGCCGATGTACTGAACCGGGTCCGCAACCCGTTCAATGTTGGTGCGCCATCGCTGGCCGCCGGGGTTGCGGCGTTGAATGACACTGCCTTTACCGAAAAGGCGCGCCGACACAACCTTGTCTGGCGACAATGGACGGCGGATAAACTTGCCCGACTGGGTCTTGAGACCACCCCCGGCGTCGGCAACTTCCTGCTGGCAAAATTCACCGATGCCCGACCGGGCGGCAACCGTGATACAAGCGCCGCCGCCGCCGACGTCTTTTTGAAAAGCCGGGGCATAATAGTCAGAAGAATGGAGGCATATGGCCTTGACCAATACCTGCGCATTACAATCGGGCGAGAAGACCAAATGAAGTCGCTGATCGAGGCGCTGACCGAATTTGTCGGCGGAAACGTGGAATGAGCCCGGATAGCCCAATGTTTGAACATGTCGCGTTTATCGGCTTTGGCCTTATCGGATCGTCGCTGGCGCGGATAATCCGGCGCGACAACATCGCCGCCCATATAGCGGTTGCGGCGCGCAGTCAGGCGACACTTGATGCGGCGGTTGAACTGAGGCTTGCCGACAGCGTTAGCCTTGATCCGGCCGAGGCGGTCAAGAACGCCGATCTGGTAATGATATGCACCCCGCTTGGCGCCTACGCCGAGATCGCCAAAACCATAGCCCCCGCCCTTGACCAGGGCTGCATCGTCTCGGATGTCGGCTCGGTCAAGCGTTGCGTATTCTCCGAACTTGCCCCGCAGCTGCCGGATAACGTCCATATAATTCCGGCCCACCCGGTGGCGGGGACCGAACATTCCGGCCCCAAAGCCGGGTTCGCCGAATTGTTCGAGGGCCACTGGTGCATAATAACCCCCGGCAAAGACGCCGAACCCACGGCGGTGGAAAAGATATCTGAACTGTGGCGCCGGGCCGGAATGATGATAGAGATAATGGACGCCGATCACCATGACCGGGTGCTGGCGATGACCTCGCACCTGCCTCACCTTATCGCTTACACCATAGTCGATACCACTACCGGGCTCGAAGATTACCTGAAAAAGGAAGTGGCAAAATTCTCGGCCGGAGGGTTCCGCGATTTTACCCGCATCGCCGCCTCGGACCCGGTAATGTGGCGCGATATTTTTCTCGCCAACCGGGACTCCATTATTGAAGTCCTTGATCGTTTTGGTGCCGATCTGGAAAAAATGAAAAACGCCATCCGCGACAGCGACGGAAACAGGTTAATCGAGGCCTTCAGACGCACCCGCGACATCCGCCGGGGCGTAATAAAGGCCCACCAGGAAACCCCGGAAGAGGTAAAGCTGGCCAATCGGTAGGACGGTTAAAGATGTATGATAACCGTCGGCTGGAGGTAACATGCTCGCATACATAGTCCGTCGCCTTATTCTGATTGTCCCGACCCTGTTCGGGATAATGGTAGTCAACTTCATCATCGTCCAGGCCGCGCCGGGAGGGCCGGTGGAACAGATGATCGCCCAGATACAGGGGCTCGACGTGGCGGCGACGGCAAGGGTAAGCGGCAGCGGATCGGAAACCGCAGGCCGCCCGAAAAACCCGGGCCTGAGCCAGGGACAGAGTACGAAGTATCGCGGTGCACAGGGGCTGGACCCCGAATTCATAAAGGAAATTGAAAAGATGTACGGCTTTGACAAGTCGGCGTCCGAACGGTTTTTCAAAATGATCGGCGATTATGTCCGCTTCGATTTCGGGACCAGCTTTTTCCGTGACCGCAAGGTGGTCGATCTGGTGCTTGAAAAAATGCCGGTTTCGATAAGCCTGGGGCTATGGACGCTGCTGCTGGTATATACTATATCGATTCCGCTCGGCATCGCCAAGGCGGTGCGCGACGGCGAACAATTCGACATCTGGACCAGCGCCGTCATCGTCTTCGGCAATGCCATACCAAGTTTTCTGTTCGCCATTCTGCTGATTGTCCTGTTTGCCGGCGGGCGCTATTTTGACTGGTTCCCGATCCGCGGCCTGACCTCCGATAATTTTTCCAGTTTGGGCTTTTTTGCTAGGATAGGGGACTATTTCTGGCATATTGCGCTACCCATACTGTCAATGGTCATCGGCGGTTTTGCCGGTCTGGCGATGCTGACTAAAAATTCGTTCCTGGAAGAAATAAACAAACAATATGTGGTCACCGCGCGGGCCAAGGGGCTGAGCGAAAACCGGGTGATCTACGGCCATGTTTTCCGCAACGCAATGCTGATCGTAATCGCCGGGTTCCCCAGCGCCTTCATCGGCATATTGTTTACCGGCGCACTGCTGACCGAGATTATTTTTTCGCTCGACGGACTTGGCCTGCTGGGTTTCGAGGCGGCGATAAAACGCGACTATCCGGTAATGTTCGGAACCTTGTATTTTTTCACCCTGCTGGGGCTGGTGATGAACCTTATCGGCGACCTGATGTATCATCTGGTTGACCCGAGGATTGATTTTGAAAGCCGGGATAACTGACCGGTGGCAAAAAAATCTTTTTTCGGCTTTTCTCCAAGCCCGATCACCCTTAGACGACTGGCTAACTTTTGCGCCAACCGGCGCGGTTTCTGGTCGCTCTGGCTTTTCCTCGGGCTGTTTGTCCTCAGTCTGTTTGCCGAGCTGATTGCCAACGACAAACCTATATTTATTAGCTATCAGGGGAATTTTTACGTTCCTGTAATGGTCGAATATCCAGAGACCGCGTTCGGTGGGTTTCTTGAAACCGAGGCCGAATACCGCGACCCGGAAGTAATGGCGATGATCGAGGCCAAGGGATGGGTGATCTGGCCCCCGATCCGTTACAGTTTCGATACCATCAACTACCAGATGAATACCCCTGCCCCATCGCCGCCTTCATCGGAAAACTGGCTCGGCACCGACGATCAAGGACGCGACGTGGTGGCGAGAATAATTTACGGTTTTCGCATTTCGGTATTGTTCGGTCTGGTTCTGACCATCCTGAGTTCGATCATCGGTGTCGCGGCCGGTGCGGTGCAGGGCTATTTCGGCGGCCTGACCGACCTTTTATTCCAGCGTTTCATCGAAATATGGTCCGGCCTGCCGATGCTTTATCTTCTGATTATCCTGGCCAGCATTGTCGAGCCCAACTTCTGGTGGTTGCTTGGACTGATGCTGATGTTTTCCTGGATGTCGCTGGTCGGGGTGGTCCGCGCCGAATTCCTGCGGGCCCGGAATTTTGATTATGTCCGGGCTGCCCGCGCCCTCGGCGTCAGCAACCGGGTAACCATGTTCAGGCATATTCTACCCAACGCCATGGTTGCCGCCCTGACCTTCCTGCCTTTTATCCTCAACGGCTCGATCACCACCCTGACGGCGCTTGATTTCCTCGGCTTTGGCCTGCCTCCCGGCTCGGCCAGCCTGGGCGAGCTGCTTAATCAGGGCAAGGCCAACATCCAGGCCCCGTGGCTGGGCCTGAGCGCATTCTCAGTCCTCGCGATCATGCTGAGTTTGCTGATTTTCATCGGCGAGGCGGTCCGCGACGCCTTTGATCCGAGAAAGACCTTTAAATGAGCAAACTTCTGCAAATTACCGACCTCTCGGTTTCGTTCGGCGAGGGAAAACGCGAAGTAAAGGCGGTGCGGGGGGTGTCGCTGGAGATAGACAAGGGCGAGACCCTGGCCCTGGTCGGTGAATCCGGATCCGGCAAGTCGGTTACCGCGCTTTCGATAATGCGGCTTCTTCCCTATCCTCACGCCCGTCATCCCGGCGGCTCTATCCGCTTTGCCGACAAAGAACTTCTAAGCGCCCCGGAAGCCCATATGCGACGCCTGCGCGGCGACCGTATAGCGATGATTTTCCAGGAACCACTGAGCTCTCTAAATCCCCTGCATTCGATAGAACGCCAGATCAGCGAGGTACTGCGTCTGCACCGGATGATGAGCCCGTCCGAGGTCCGTGACAGGGTTCTCGAATTGCTGGATATGGTTGGTTTTGAAGCGGCTAAAGATCGCCTCAACGCCCTGCCGCACGAGTTTTCCGGCGGCCAGCAGCAACGGGTGATGATTGCAATGGCCCTGGCCAACGAGCCCGACATTCTTATTGCCGACGAGCCGACCACCGCCGTCGATGTGACCATCCAGGCGCAAATTCTAAAACTGCTTAAAAACATCCAGCAACGGATGGGAATGGCGCTGTTGCTGATTACCCATGACCTTTCGGTGGTCCGCTCCATGGCCGAGCGGGTTTGCGTCATGCATGACGGCAAAATTGTCGAGAGAGGTTCGGTATCGGATATTTTCGAACGCCCCAGGGATGCCTATACCAAGCACCTGCTGGCATCCGAGCCGTCCGGCGTGCCCGATCCGATAGCCGAAGGCGCCGCCGAAATAGTCGCCGCCGATGATATCAAGGTCTGGTTCCCGATCAAAAAAGGAATACTGCGACGCACCGTCGATCATATCAGGGCTGTCGACGGCATTTCATTCAACCTGCGCCGGGGACATACCCTGGGGGTGGTAGGGGAGAGCGGCTCCGGCAAAAGCACCCTTGGCCGGGCTCTGCTGCGGCTTGAGCGCAGCCAGGGCGATATAGTTTTTCAGGGGAAAAGCATTCGTTCGCTTTCAACCAGGGAACTGCGCCCCCTGCGCAAGAAAATGCAGATCGTTTTTCAGGATCCGTTCGGAAGCCTGAACCCGCGCTTTTCGCTACGCCAGATAGTCGGTGAGGGCCTTGATGTCCACAGCCTTGGTTCCGGCCCGGACGAACGCCGCCGGTTAATCGCCGAGACCCTCAACGAGGTCGGCCTGGAAGCGTCGATGATGGACCGTTATCCGCACGAGTTTTCCGGTGGCCAGCGACAGCGGATATCAATCGCCAGGGCCCTGGTGCTCAAGCCTGAATTCATTGTCCTTGACGAGCCGACCAGTGCCCTTGACGTTTCGGTCCAGGCCCAGATTGTCGAACTGCTGCGAGACCTGCAGCGACGCCATAAGTTGGCCTACCTGTTCATCAGCCATGATCTGAAAGTGGTTCGCGCCATGGCCCATCATTTACTGGTAATGCGCAACGGCCGGGTGGTCGAAAGGGGACCGGCAGATGAAATATTTTCGAATCCGAAACACCCCTACACCCGTGCCCTGCTGGCTGCGGCGTTCGAGATAAAAGCGGACGAAAGCGGGGTGGTGGGGGTATGAGCCCCTATGCCAACCACCCATAAGTAACGGCAAGAAGACCGACCCCCAGCAAAATCCGATAGACCACGAACGGGCTAAAAGTTGACCGCCGAATCCACAACATCATCACTGACAAGCTTATAAACGCCGAAACAAAGGACAAGCCCACCGCGATCAATGCGGTCTGGGTCAATGCGGCGTCGCCTGACTTGTAAAGATCAAGACCTTTGAGAATACCGGCACCAAGGATTGTCGGCATCGAAATCAACATCGAAAATCGTGCCGCCTCCGACCTTTCCATGCCGAGTATCCGGGCCGCGGAAATTGTAATGCCCGAGCGGCTGGTGCCGGGAATCAAGGCAAGAACCTGGGCCAGACCGATTACAACGGCGTCGCTTAGCCCCAGATGTTCAACCCGACGCATGGTCATGCCAAGCTTGTCGGCAAGGTAAAGGACAATGCCAAATCCCAGTGTCGCCCAGGCGATCACCTTGATGCTTCGCAGCCCGTCGGGAAAATAGTGGTTCATCGCAAAACCGGCGACGATAACCGGAAGCGTCGCCACTATCACCCACCCTACCAGCCGGACATTGGGGTCGCGTCGCCCCAAAAGCATATGGTATATCCCGGCGACCATTGCGAACAGATCGCGCCAGAAATAAACCATCACCGCGCCCAGGGTGCCGACATGCACGGCAACATCGACAATCGGCCCCTGATCCGGCCAGCCGGCAATCACCGGAACCAGCACCAGATGGGCCGAAGAACTTATCGGAAGAAATTCGGTAACACCCTGAACCAGGGCAAGGACCACTATATGTAGGATAGGCACATCAACCCCTTAATATATGTAGCATCACGTATAATACTAAGCCAAGCTTTGGCCAAGCCCGATCTTGCCGATCACAGTTGTTATCCTTTATAAGGGGCTCTGCCAAGAATCATTTCGCTGTGGCAAATCGTCATTTACCCTGATATCCAACGCGGATCAAGATCAACTCTGAAAGCATAATGGCCGTATGAAGAAACCGGGATACCCACGTTCGCAAGGACTTTACTACCCTGACAAAGAGCATGACGCCTGCGGTATAGGCTTTGTCGCCAACATCAAGAATCGAAAAAGCCATTCGATTGTACAACAGGGTTTGAAAATTCTCGTCAATCTCGATCACCGGGGTGCGGTCGGGGCCGATCCGCTGGCCGGTGACGGTGCCGGAATTCTTATACAAATTCCCGATCGTCTGCTTCGAGCCGAAGCCAAGGCGCTTGGCTTCACCCTTCCTCAACCAGGTGATTACGGGGTCGGCATGGTTTTCCTGCCCCAGGGCGACGATAACCGTGGCGAATGTGAAAAGCACCTGATCCGGCTGGTCGAGGAAGAGGGACAAAAAGTCATTGGCTGGCGCGATGTGCCGCGTGACAACGGCTGCCTTGGCGACAGCGTCAAACCGGCCGAGCCGGTTATCCGTCAGGTATTTATAGAACGTGGCGACAACTGCGCCGATACCGACGCCTTCGAGCGCAAGCTGATAGTTATTCGCAAGCGTTCGCATCGTGCCATACGCAAACGCGGTCTCGATGATCAGGCGTTGTTCTATATCCCGTCGTTGTCGGCCCGAACCCTGGTCTACAAGGGAATGGTGCTGGCCCCTAACCTTGAACATTATTACAAGGATCTTGCCGACGAGCGTATGGAATCGGCGCTGGCACTGGCCCATCAGCGTTTTTCCACCAACACCTTTCCGTCGTGGGAACTGGCCCAGCCGTTCCGCTTTCTCTGCCACAACGGCGAGATCAACACCCTTCGCGGCAATATCAACTGGATGATGGCGCGGCGCCACAACATGGTGTCAAAGCTTCTCGGCGACGATCTTGAAAAAATGTGGCCGCTGATAGGGGATGGAAAATCGGATTCGGCAACTTTCGATAACGCCCTGGAACTTCTGGTTATGGGCGGTTATTCACTATCGCACGCGATGATGCTGATGATCCCCGAGGCCTGGGACGACAACCCGCTGATGGGCAGCAAACGCCGGGCCTTCTACGAATATCATGCGGCCCTGATGGAGCCATGGGACGGACCCGCGGCGGTTGCCTTTACCGATGGCCGCCATATCGGCGCAACACTTGATCGCAATGGCCTGCGCCCGGCCCGTTATGTGATAACCGACGACGACATGGTGGTCGCCGCTTCCGAAGTCGGAGTCCTTGACATACCGGAAGAAAAAATCGTCAAGAAATGGCGGCTTCAGCCGGGCAAGATGTTTCTTGCCGATCTTGAGCAGGGCAGGATCATCGGCGACACCGAACTGAAAAAGACTCTGTCAGAGGCCAAACCATACAAAAGATGGTTGTCCGAAACACAGATCATGCTTGAAGACCTGCCGCCCGAAATCGCGGCCATGGCCCCCAACGCCCCGACCATGCTCGATTTGCAGCAGGCCTTTGGCTACACCCGGGAAAGCCTGAAGTTTTTCCTGGTGCCGATGATCGTCGGGGGACAGGACCCGATCGGCTCGATGGGACGCGATATCCCGCTGGCCGTGCTGTCTCGTCGGCCAAAGCTGTTGTTCGACTATTTCAAGCAATGTTTCGCCCAGGTCACCAACCCGCCGATCGACCCGATTCGCGAAGAACTGGTTATGTCTCTGGTATCCCTGATCGGGCCCCGACCGAATATTTTGGAACTGAACACCGGCGGCAGCCACAAGCGCCTTGAAGTAAAGCAACCCATACTAAGCAATATCGACCTGGAAAAGATTCGCCATATTCATGAAAAGGTGGACAACGCCTTTCGCTCCTACACGCTGGATATCTGCTATGATGTCGGGCTGGGTGCCGCGGGCATGGAACGGGCGCTGCACGGCATCTGCAATCTGGTCGAGGAAAAAGTCCGGGCCGGGTTCAATATTATTGTCCTCTCGGATCGTTCAACCGACGCCGACCATGTGGCTGTCCCGTCATTACTTGCATGTTCGGCGGTTCATCATCATCTGATCCGCGAGGGCCTTCGCACCGAAGTCGGGCTGGTGGTGGAAACCGGCGAGGCACATCAGGTGCACGATTTCTGTCTGCTTGCCGGCTACGGGGCCGAGGCGATAAACCCCTATCTGGCGTTTGAGACAATTTCCTCGCTACTTCCCGACCTGGCCGAAAAGATCAGCGAAGAAGATGCCCATAAAAATTATATCAAGGCGATAAACAAGGGCATTCTCAAGGTCATGTCAAAAATGGGCATATCGACATATCAGTCCTATTGCGGGGCCCAGATTTTTGATGCGGTCGGCCTCTCGGAAGAGTTCATAGGCAAGTATTTTACCAACACCGCAAGCCGCATCGGCGGCGTCGGCCTGGATGAAATAGCCGCGGAAACCGTGCAAAGGCACCATGATGCCTATGGCGACAAGAGCATTTACCGCAATGATCTGGCGGACGGCGGGGAGCTGGCCTACCGGATTCGTGGCGAGGAACATGTCTGGACCCCGGAAAGCATATCCATGCTTCAGCACGCGGTGCGTTCGGGTGATCGGGAAAAATTCACCCAGTATTCCGATTATGTAAATGCCCAGAACGAACGTCTGATGTATCTGAGAGGGCTTTTCGGGATCAGTTTCGCCGACAATCCGATCCCCCTGGAAGAGGTCGAACCGGCAAGCGAAATCGTCAAAAGATTCGTTACCGGGGCAATGTCGTTCGGCTCCATATCCTACGAAGCCCATACCAACCTTGCGATTGCGATGAACCGGCTTGGCGGAAAATCAAACACCGGCGAGGGCGGCGAAGAGGTAGAGCGTTTCAGCCGTCTTCCAAACGGAGATTCGATGCGCTCGGCAATCAAGCAGGTGGCATCGGGACGATTTGGCGTAAGCGCGGAATACCTTGCCAACGCCGATGAAATCCAGATCAAGATGGCCCAGGGGGCAAAGCCCGGCGAAGGCGGCCAGCTTCCCGGACACAAGGTTGACAGCACCATCGCCAGAGTCCGCCATTCGACCCCGGGGGTAGGTTTGATTTCACCGCCACCGCACCATGATATCTATTCCATCGAGGATCTGGCGCAACTGATCCACGATCTCAAGAACGCCAATACGAAGGCCCGGATCAGCGTCAAGCTGGTCAGTGAAATCGGCGTTGGAACGATCGCCGCCGGGGTTTCAAAGGCCCACGCGGATCATGTCCTGATTTCGGGTTTCGATGGCGGCACCGGGGCCAGCCCGGTAACCTCGATCATGCATGCCGGATCACCCTGGGAAATAGGCCTTTCGGAAACCCACCAGACACTGGTGATGAACCGGCTGCGCGGGCGCATCGCGGTTCAGGTGGATGGCGGTTTCAGAACCGGGCGGGACGTGGTCATCGGGGCCTTGCTGGGGGCCGACGAGATCGGCTTCGCCACCGGTGCGCTGATCGCCCAGGGCTGCATCATGATGCGCAAGTGTCATCTTAACACCTGCCCGGCGGGAATCGCCACCCAGGACCCAGAACTGCGCAAGCGCTTTACCGGCAAGCCGGAACATATCGTCAATCTGTTTACCTTCATCGCCGAGGAAGTGCGTGAATTGATGGCCGGGATGGGTTTCAGAACCTTTAACGAAATGATTGGCCGTACCGACCGAATCGAGCTCCGCCGGGCCGCCGATCACTGGAAGGCCGACGGACTGGATCTGTCCCGGCTTTTGTTTCGCCCCGAAGTCGCTACCGATGTTGCGGTCTACAATTGCGAAAGCCAGGAACATGGCCTGGACAAGGCACTCGACCACCAACTGATAAAACAAGCCGGTCCGGCACTGGAAAACAGGACACCGGTGAATATCAAGGTATCAATCCGCAACGTAAACCGGACAATCGGGACCATGCTGTCCAGCGAAATCGCCCGGCGTTACGGCCATGAGGGATTGGCTGAAGACACCATCTACATCAAGGCCAGTGGGTCGGCCGGACAAAGTTTCGGGGCCTGGCTGGCGCATGGGGTGACAATGGAACTGGAAGGCGACGCCAACGACTATGTCGGCAAGGGTCTTTCCGGCGGACGCATAGTCATTTATCCGCCCAAGGTGTGTTCCTTCAAGGCGGA
>CAZEFJ010000058.1:0-11581 GCA_964511465.1 uncultured Hyphomicrobiales bacterium | reverse complement strand
GCAACTACAGAATCCAGCGGATCGACGGCCTGGCCAAACGCAAGGTTACACCACGCCCGCAAGATATCCGGCGGATCAGCGCCGACAACGCATCGATCAGCAAGGTGCGGGCCAGCGACAGCGCAAAACCATACTTCGAATCAGGCTTTGCATGGCCATTGCGGGGGCGCCTGTCTGGGGTATTCGGCAGCCTGCGTATACTCAACGGAAAGCCCAAGAACCCACACAACGGTGTCGATATAGCCGCCCCCACGGGCACCCCGATCAAGGCCCCGGCGGACGGAGTAGTGGCCCTGGTGGCCGGTGACATGTTCTATACCGGCAAGACCCTTATGATCGACCATGGCTATGGTCTGACCAGCGTCTACGCCCATATGAGCAAGATTCTCGTTAAGCCGGGCCAAACGGTGATGAAGGGCGATATAATCGGCAGGGTGGGAAAGTCGGGCCGGACCACCGGGCCGCATCTGCACTGGGGTCTCAGCCTTTTTTCGACCCATCTGGACCCGGCCCTGACGGCGGGCAAGATGTAAACAGCGGTGCCAGTAACCGTTCCAGCGCATCTTCGTCCTGCCATTTGATGGCAACGCTCAGAACTTCTAGCTTATTATCCGATCCTCCGGGCAGGCGCACCGCGTCCTTGGCGGTGGTTGCCAGTATCGCTCCCAGTTCGTCGGCGGCACGTCGCAGGCTTTCCATATCGCCGTCGGTGTATGGGTGGTGGTCGGCGAATGATCGGGTTGCGACAACCTCGGCCCCTGTTTGGCCAAGGGTGGTAAAGAATTTTTCCGGTCTGCCGATACCGGCGAAGGCGAGCACCTTTTTACCCTTTAGACGCTTTGCCCCGTCGGTTGGCACCAGGCTGGCCCGAAGTACCGGCAACCCGGAGATTGCCGCCGTAACACCGGTCTCGTCGGTTCCGATCAGGACCGCCCCGTCGGCCAGATCAAGTCCTTTTGCAAGCGGTTCCCGCAATGGCCCCGCCGGTATCATACGACGGTTGCCAAAACCATAGCCGCCATCAATCGCAATCAGCGAAATATCCTTGGCCAGGCCAGGGTTCTGAAAACCATCGTCCATGATGATTACTTCGGCCCCGTCGGCCACCGCCGCCATCGCCCCTGCCGCCCGGTCCCGGGCAACCCAGGTCGGACAAGCGGTTGCCAACAGCAATGCCTCGTCACCTACCTCCCTGTAACCATGATCTTCCAGTTCCACCCGCAACGGCCCGGATGCGCTGCCTCCATAGCCCCTGGTCAGAAAATGAACGTTCAGCCCGCCTTTGGCCAGATGTTGGCCGATGCCTGTCGCCAGCGGCGTCTTACCGGTCCCGCCGACGGTAAGGTTGCCGATGCAAATGACCGGGACCGGAACTTTCAGCGGTGAGGCCATGGCCCGGCGGAGCCCGGTCGCCATTCCGTAAATCCAGCCCAGGGGCGACAACAGGGCAGAACCCCTTCCCTGTTTCCAGAAATCAGGGCTCAGCATGATCGCCCCGGGCCGCGTAGCAGGTGTCAAGAAATGGGTTCAACTCAGCCATTACCATGTCAAGAACGCCGCTCTGTCTTAATGCAAAAGAGCTGGCGGCGGCAGCCATATCGGTGCGCTCTTTCCTGCTTTCCATAAGCCTTGCTACGGTCACCGCCAGTTCTGCCTCGTCGGCGACTTCGACCGCCCCGCCGACTTGCTTAAGGCTTTGGCAAATATCGGCAAAATTGGTCATGTGCGGCCCCATGACTATGGCGCAATCAAGCCGGGCCGCCTCGATCGGGTTCTGGCCACCCAGCGTAACCAGCGACTTGCCGATAAAGACAATATCGACAAGTCGGTAAAACAATCCCAACTCGCCCATGGTGTCGGCTATATAGATATCCGTCTGATCGCCTATCGCGTCCCCGGCGGAACGGCGCGCCACATCAAGACCGGCGGCTTTCAGCCCGGCGGCTATTTCGGCTCCACGTCCGGGATGGCGTGGAACGATAATTGTCAGAAGGCCGGGATAGCCCTTTTTGACCGCCGAATGCACCCGCCCGACTATATCTTCCTCTCCGGCGTGGGTGCTGGACGCCAGCCAGCATCTCCGACCGTCAATGCTCAGGCGAAGGGCCGCCAGTTCGGGCTCGTCAACCGGCAGGTCATTGGCGGAAAATTTTATGTTGCCAAGGCATTTGGTATTTTTCGCACCCAGCGCAGCCAGGCGTTCGGTGTCGCGCTCGGTCTGGCCAAGACATAAGTCGAAGCCCCCGAGAAGGGTTCTTATAAGCCCCCCAAACCTTTGCCAGCCGACGAAAGACGATGGCGAAACGCGACCGTTTACCAACACCATAGGCACCCCCATTTCGGCAGGCAGACTAACCAGGTTGGGCCAGAATTCAGACTCCGACCACAAGATCAGGTCCGGTTTCCAATGGTCCAGAAAACGTTTTACGTAACTTGTGCGATCAACCGGAACATACTGATGGAAGGCCCCCTGAGGCAGTCGTTCGGCCAGCAGTGCTGCCGAGGTCACGGTGCCGGTGGTAACCAGCACATTAAGGCGGGGATAATCTTTTCTGATTCGTTCGATCAGCGTCAGCATCGACAGCGATTCTCCGACGCTGGCGGCATGCAGCCAGACCAGCGGACCACCCGGCCGGGCCATCGAGGTGATGCCGCAACGTTCCGGGAACCGCTTTACGTCCTCCTTGCCACGGGCCTTTCTCAGGGCAAGGTAAAGCCGAATCAGCGGCAGAGATAACGTGGCAACGACACGGTAAACGGCAAGCGTCATGACACCGCCTCTTTATCCGCAATTTCGGCCGGCGCGACAGTCTCCACATCGCACAGGCCGTCCGCCTCATTGGTTATGGCGGTGAGAGCGTTCTCGACATCAAGACGCGCCGCCTCAAGAGCGTCTTCGTCGGCATCGCCAGCGACTTCGATCGGCTCACCCCAGACGATAACCCCACGTCCAAACGGTTTGGCGATTATGAACTTGTCCCAGGATCCAAGTATCTTGCGCTTGTTGGTGGCGTAGGCGACGGGAATTATCGGCACCCCGGAAAGCCGGGCCATACCGACGATGGCGCCGCCGACCCTCATCCTCGGGCCGCGTGGTCCGTCCGGGGTGATGCCGACGTATTCTCCAAGTTTTAAAAACCTTACCATCGTCCTCAGTGCAGCCGTGCCACCCTTGCTTGACGACCCTTCGATAGTGTCAATGCCAAAATAGCCAACCGTGCGGGCAATCAACTGGCCGTCACGGTGCCCGGAAATCAGCATGTTAATGGCCTTGCTCCTGCTCCAGCAATACGGCATCATCATCAATCGGCCATGCCAGAATCCAAGTATAAAAGGCCGATCGCCGTCCCAGAAACGTTTTGGTATATCGCCGCGTACCACTGTCCATTTGCTGGTTGCATAGACCAGGCGAATATACAGATGACCCAGCCAGCAAAGAAACCGGCACAGGGTCTCATTCTTAAGTATTTTTTTTATCCTCACGACTAATCGGCGAACTGCATCGCGTAAAGCCTGGCATATGCACCGCCCAAGTCGATAAGAGCGGCGTGATTGCCGGACTCCGTCACCTCGCCCTTTTCGATTACGTAGATCACGTCGGCGTCAACTACCGTCGATAGCCGATGGGCGATGACCAGGGTGGTGCGGCCATCCATGAGCTTGCTCAGCGCGAGTTGCACCTTGCGTTCCGATTCGCTGTCCAGTGACGACGTCGCCTCATCAAGAAGCAGTATCGGGGCGTTCTTCAGCATTGCCCTGGCAATCGCCAGACGTTGGCGCTGTCCGCCTGAAATTTTTACCCCGCGTTCTCCGACTATGGTGTCGTAGCCGTCGGGAAGTTCAAGTATGAAGTCATGCGCCGCCGCGTTTTTCGCGGCTTCGATTATTTCATCGTCGCAGGCCCCGGCCCGGCCGTAGGCTATGTTGGCGCGCACGGTGTCGTCGAACAGGGTTATTTCCTGACTGACCAGGGCTATATTGGCGTGCAGCGAGGCAAAGGTTGCCTCGCGGACATCGGTTCCATCAATAATAACGCGGCCGGAATCGAGATCATAAAAGCGTGGTATCAGGTTAAGGATGGTGGTTTTACCGGCCCCGGACGGCCCAACCAGCGCCGCCGTCTTTCCCGCCGGCACTTCCAGATTAATCCCCCGGATGGCGGGCCTTTCGTGGACATATGAGAAGTGCGCATCTTCAAGTCGAATATTGCCGCCGGATATGCTGATATCACGGGCTCCCGGCTTTTCGACTATCCCCGGCTTAAGATCGATCATCTCGAACAATCGCTGCGCCCCGGCCAGTCCTCCCTGAAGGCTTGAATTGAGATTGGCGAGGCGCTTCATCGGCTCATACGCCAGCAGCAATGCGGTTATGAAGGAGAAAAACGACCCCGCGTCCATCTTGCCTCCGACCACCTGATGGCCGCCGTATATAATCACCACGGAGACCGCCGAGCCGCCCAGGGTTTCCATGATCGGGCTTGAAAGCGCCCTGGTTCGTGCCGCTTTCAGATTGAGCTTTAATATTTGCTCGATAATAGCGGCAATGCGCTTTTTCTCATATTCCTCCATAACATAGGCCTTGACGATACGAATGCCCTGGAAAGTCTGCTCTAGCAAGGTGGTAAACTGACCCATTTCCTCCTGGGTATCAGCGGTCACCCGGCGCATTTTTTTGCCCAGCCTGACGATAAAAACGATAGCTATGGGAAAGATAAAGAACGAGACGATAGTCAACATCCAGTCCTGGTACAACATCACCCCGACCAGACCGAACAGGGAGAGCGTATCCTTGCCCAACCCGGTCAGCGCATTCGATACCGCAACCTGCATCTGGTTGATATCGACAGTGAAGCGCGATACCAGCTTTCCGGTAGGTGCGCTGTTGAAAAATGAAACGTCCATCCGCGCCAGATGTGCGAACAGGCGGTTTTGGTTGTCGGCGATAATTTTCAGGCCGACGTAGCTCATCATCGTGGTCTGGGCGTAATTGGCCAGCCCCTTGATGGTAAATGTGGCAAACACCGCCCCGCCGATCAGCCACAGCATTCCTTCTTCCTTGGCAACGAATACCCGATTGACTATAGGCTGCATCAACCATGCCGTCATCGAGGTGGCGGCGGCCATCAGCGCCATGAAAAAAACGGCAAGACAGATGCGACTCAGATACGGCCGCACACTTTCGCGCATCAGGCGGTGCATCAACTCGTAGGTGGGGGTGTGATGGTGGTTGCTATCTTTGGAAAGGTCGTTCAATGGCCATGGTCCATGCGTTATCGGTGCCCCGGACCATAGCATGAAACTTGGCTTCGTAAACGATTTAGCCGACCTTGCGAATGGCCACCACTTTCTGATAGAGACCGCCGAAAAAAGTCTCCTTGTGCCAGGTAAACTCGTCACCCTGGGCCGCCATATCGGCGATTTCACATTGCCATAGCTCTTTGGCAAAGGGCTCGAACCAATCATAGATAAGACTCATGACCATCTTCAACGGGTGCCATGGGTGCATCCGGTGATAGTCGATGAAGACCGCCCGCCCACCCGGCCCAATGCTTGCCAGCAATGCGTCAACTACCGAGCGCTTGTAGTCCGACGGCAGTTCGTGAAGAAGAAAGAAACTCGATGCAATATCGTAATTTCTACCATCTATGTCGGCCGCGTCGCCGAGCTGCACCGTCGCCCATGGCCTGTTGCAAAGTTTGCCTTCACAGGCGGCGACCTGTACCGAAGAGACGTCAACAACGTCAAGACAACCGTCGGCTCCGACACTGTCGGCCATTTCGGAAATCAGGTTTCCGTAAACATGCGCCGCCTGTAACACCCGCTGACCAAGCCGCAATTCGGATAACAGCGCCCTTTTCAATCTTAAATTGTTACCCCACAGTATTGTCGCAACCACCGATTCCCGGTCAAGCAAGGCGACATTGCGCGGGTTCAGGTAGGCCCAGCCATATACTTCACTCAAATATGACGGAATGGGGTTTGTCAGATCGGACGGCAACCGCCCAGCCAAAGTGTCGGCATCGCGGATTGGGGCGCATAAGGTTTTGGATAGTACCCTGGATGTCATCACATTCGCCTTTTCATCAGTAATGGCCAAGCCCTGAAATGTACGCGGAAATTATCCGGCATCATCGAGAAAGCTTTCGCGTGGTTCCACCGGCTTGTGAACAATATTATAGTGACAGTCGATGCAAGTCATGTCTTCAGCTTTCGCACTCTCGTGCTGACGTTTGCCGCGTCTTCGCGCCGGTTTGATCTTGTCCTCGGCATGGCACGACCTGCAGGTAACACTATCGTTGGCCCGCATCCAGTCCCGTACGGCGTAGGCCAGTCCTGAACGTTTTTCCTGCCATACCCCGGGGTCATCATAATTGTTGCTCAACTCTCCCCATATATCACCAACGCCATTGACGATGTGGGTATAGGTGGCGGCGATAATTCCCTTGGGAATATGGCAATCGGCACAACCGGGGACCACGCCGCTACTCGTGGTTCTGTGGCTTGATGAGAGAAAAGTCTCGTCGTCAGCCACATATGCCTTCATCGTATGACAGGATGTGCAAAATGTGTCCGTAGTATAAATATCATCCATCTTTTCGGCGACCAGCAGGACAAGGACTCCGCAGAAGACACCAACCATGAAGGTTCGCTTACCTGCAACCGATAGAGACGCCATGATCCCCCCTTATGGCAACCGGGATTCTCGTCGTATGCTGCACGGCAAGAACCCCGGTCCAGGCATTTTGTATGTCAGTCCGTTTTTACCGCCATAATGTCGGCCTTTACTCCAAATCCCAGCGTCATCGGGAATGATACGTTATGGCCGCGGGTAGTTATATTGTCGTCGTGAACCGCAAACCCAACAGTCACTACCCCACCCGGTTTCAGAACCTTGTCGTCATCATGTCCGGTATTCATCTTGCGAACCCATTCGACTGTCCACATACCGTCTTTCCATACTCCTCTGACGTCCTGGTTGTCGGCGGCCGACCCGGAGGCGCCGGTACGGGTGACATAATATTCCGGAATAAGGTCTCCTTCCTTCCACTCCGCCTTGGGATCGAACGCCACGGCGTTCCCTTCGGCGATCAGGCTGGGGGCTTTTGAGATATCCCGCAATGTTTCCGCCCTGTGCACCCTGAATCCGACCTTTGACTTGTCGAACATATATTTCGGCTGGTGTAGTTTTTTATCCCAGTTCTTGGAAAATACACCCTTGCCGGAATCGGACAGGCGATATTCCAGAACATATCCGTCATCGGCCATACCGACAGGATTGGAACGGTGCGCCCGCCACTGCATAAGATCAAGGAAACCGCCCGCCGCCTTGATTTTGGCAATTTCTTCGGGCGACTTGGTCTTGTCCCATGAGGCATCGGAATCGGTTCGTGATTCCGGCAGATATTTGCGAACATCTTTTTTGTGCAGGATCTTGCCAAGCAGGGAATGATTCTTGACGTCGTTTGCCTTGGCGACATCCGGCATGTCGCGCATGCCGTTATGGCAGGTCAGCCAACATCCCTGTTCAGCGAACATTGGAACTCCGCCATCGTCGATCATAAGTGACAGGCGATCTTCGTATATAGCCGGTTTGCCATCCTTCCAGACTTTACTTTCGAGACGCGGGGAGCCGTATGCGCTCCATTTCGCACCGTCGAAACGCCAGTGTGGATGGGCCGAGCCGGGGAAGTTGTTGCGGGTTTTCCATTTAAACCGCAAATATGCGTTTTCATTGTCGTAAGCGGCTTGTACCGCAAGGTCGATAACGCCCGGTTTGCCCGCGACCGGGTGCGGCTCCAGCTTTTTACCAGAGACCAGAAGATTTCCCATATCCGCCTCCTCGCCCTCATGGCAGGATATGCAGGAATCTCCTTTCAGAACTTTGCGATAGGCTCGCTTGTGTTGTTTGCTGCGCAGCCAACCAAGGCTTGATTGACCGGGATAGAAAAGTTTTACCACCTTTACCGGAATTGTCGACCAATCGGCAGGAGGTGCGGCCTGCGCCGTGGTTGAAAGCATCGCAGCCAACCCTGCCGACATAATGCCGACACACCGTATAATTTCCTTGTACAACATCGGACAATACCTCCAATCGTTGTGGTGAAATTTATTGCCATATCGATATTTGGGTGTCCTTTAATGGTATTCCAGTGATTTTACGGATTATTACCCCGTTTGCATGATAAAGAGTTACGGCATACCTAAAAGTGCAAAAAACGCAGCCCCGCAATACCCGAAATGCATGACTAACGGCCTCACCTGCCAGCGACGGTCATGCCTTCGACCCGCAATGTCGGGGCGTCGGTTCCAAAACGGAATTCCAGATCGTCGGCGGCGGTCATATTGGCAAAAATATGATTGAGGTTGCCGGCGACGGTGACCTCGCTGACCGGATACGCGATTTCTCCGTCCTCGATCCAGAATCCGCCCGCACCACGACTGTAATCACCGGTTAGCTGATTGATCCCGAAACCTATCAATTCGGTAACGTAAAAACCGCTTTTGATATCAGCCATCAGTTTTGTCGGTGATATTGAACCCGGTTCCATATAAAAGTTGGAAGCCCCGGGCGAAGGCGGCGACGAAGTTCCGCGCCTTGCATGTCCGGTCGATTCCGTTCCCAGTTGACGGCTAGAGCCAAGGTCGGTTATCCAGCTCACGAGTACGCCGTCATCAATGATTTTACGCTTTTGTGAGGCCAGTCCTTCACCATCGAAAGGCCTTGATTTCAGGCCCCGGAGGCGATTGGGATCATCGATTATGTTTATTGATTTGGCGAATATTGCTTCCCCCATCTTGTCCTTCAGGAAAGTCGTGGCCCTTGCCACCGCAGTGCCGTTGATGGCGCTGGAAAGATGCCCGATAAGGCTGTTGGAAACCCTGGGGTCGAATACCACCGGCACCTGGGTCGTCTTGACCTTGCGCGGATTAAGGCGGCGCACCGCCAGCTCTCCGGCTTTGCGACCTATATCTTCGGGACGACGCAGATCTTCGGCATGAACCGATCTGCCATAGTCATAGTCGCGCTCCATCGCAGTTCCCTCACCCGCCAGAACCGACACAGCAAGGCTGTTGGAAGATGTGCAATATGACCGGGCGAAGCCGTTGGAAGAAGCCAGTGATATAGAACCCCGACTCCAGCCTGCCTCGGCTCCTTCCGAATTGGTGATGCCTTTGACGCTCATTGCCACTTCCTCGGCACAAGCCGCCATATCCGCCAATTCCGCATCGCCCGGCTCGGAACTGTCAAAGATGTCAAGATCAGGGAAATCGGTGGCCAGGGCCTCCGGTCCGGCAAGCCCGCACCAGGGGTCTTCCGGGACCTCCCGGGCCATTGCCATGGCACGATCCAGCAATTCGCCAATCGCCCGCCGGGACAGGTCCGATGACGAGACCATGGCCTGTCGGCGTCCAATAAACACCCTAAGTCCCAAATCCGCACCTTCCGAGCGTTCAAGATGTTCAAGCCGGCCCATCCGATATGCAAGCGAAACCGACATTCCCCTCAGGAATACGGCGTCGGCATCGTCAGCCCCGGCGGCTTTGGCTCTGGCGATAAGGTCAGTGATGATATCAAGCTGATCGTTTATGTTTTTCATGGCACCAATGTGGAACAGTTCAAGGAATAATGTTATAGCTGAAGCACAGAACGCAAAACAGGTCACGATAATAATGGTGGCTGCATATGTCTAAACGGACAAAATCGGACTTATCCAGTAGTAATACCGGCGGCGGCGGGCGCAGTGAGCGGGGCTCTGTGGTGGTTCGGTTCGCTGGCGATTCAGGCGATGGAATGCAGCTTACCGGCGGCCAGTTTACCCTGGCTACCGCCCTCGCCGGTAACGACCTTGCGACTTTTGCCGATTATCCGGCCGAAATTCGCGCCCCTGCCGGAACACCCTTCGGAGTATCCTCGTTTCAGATAAATTTCGGCTCGCACATGGTCAGCACCTCAGGTGATGCACTGGACGCGCTGGTGGTGATGAACCCGGCCGCACTGATGGTCGAAATAAAGGGGCTCAAGCAAGGCGGTGTATTGATTGCCGATACCGGTGCATTCACTGCGAGAAACCTTAAAAAAGCCGGATACGACGCCAATCCCCTGGAAAACGGCAGCCTGGATTCCTATCAGCTATTCAAAATCGACATATCGAAACTGACCCTGGAGGCGGTCAGAAAGATCGGCCTTTCCAAGAAAGATTCGATCCGATGCAAAAACCTTTGGACGCTGGGCCTGGTCTATTGGATGTTCGGGCGTTCGCGCCGCCCGACCATCGACTGGCTTAACCAGAAGTTCGCCTCCAAACCGGAACTGGCCGCCGCCAACATTGCCGCGCTGAACGCCGGACATGCTTTTGGCGAGACCGTGGAGATGCCCGACGGTTTCTCCGGTTTCTCGGTTCAGCCAGCTACCTACATAACGCCCGGCCTTTACCGCACCGTTACCGGCGGCGAGGCGATGGCGTGGGGACTTGTGGTCGGGGCTCATCTGGCAGAACTCAAGCTGGAACTTGGTTCCTATCCGATCACCCCGGCCTCGGTCATCCTTCACACCCTTGCCAACCTCAAGGAATTCGGCATCGTAACATTTCAGGCGGAAGACGAAATTGCCGCAATATGTTTTGCCATAGGGGCCTCATTTGCCGGCTCGCTTGGGGTTACCGTCAGTTCCGGCCCCGGTATCGCGTTGAAAGGTGAGGCCCTGGGGCTGGCTATCAGCACCGAATTGCCGTTGGTTGTGGTCAATGTACAGCGGGCCGGGCCATCCACCGGCCTGCCCACCAAGACCGAACAGTCGGATCTCTTTCAGGCGGTTGTCGGCCGCAACGGCGACAGCCCGCTGGTGGTGCTGGCGGCCAGGTCGTCGTCGGACTGCTTCGATGTCGCCATTGAGGCGGTGCGAATCGCAACAAAATATATGAGCCCGGTAATAATTCTAAGCGACGGATATATAACCAACGCAGCCGAACCGTGGCGGATTCCCGATGTTTACAGCATGACCAAATTCCCGGTAACCTTTCACACCGACCGGGAGAACTTTCATCCGCTGATGCGTGATCCGGGAACCCTGGCACGGGTCTGGGCAAGACCGGGCACGGCTGGGCTGGAGCATCGTATAGGCGGCATAGAGAAAGGCTACGACAACGGTAATATCTCGTATGATGCGGCCAACCATCAGCGCATGACCGACACCCGCGCCGCCAAAATCGACGGCATCGCCAATGATATCCCATTGCAGGAAATAGCCGTCGGCGGCGAAAGCGGGAAGATCGCAGTGGTCGGATGGGGTTCAACATACGGTTCAATAAGCCAGGCCGTGATGCGTCTGCATGGTGACGGTCTTGAGGTCTCGCACATCCATCTACGCTACATATGGCCTTTGCCAAGAAACCTGAAAGAACTGTTGTCAAGGTTTGAGCATGTCCTGGTCGCGGAAATGAATAACGGCCAACTGGTCAAACTGCTGCGCAGTGAATACCTGATTGATGCCGAGGGGCTCAACAAGGTCACCGGTCAGCCGTTTATGATATCGGAAATAGAATCCGCCGTACGCCAGAGACTGGAGAAATGACAATGGA
>CAZEFJ010000057.1:0-11840 GCA_964511465.1 uncultured Hyphomicrobiales bacterium | reverse complement strand
AATTCATGGGCTGGCATCCTCTCGGCGGATTCAACCGCGATGACGGTAATATCGACCGCGCCGAGGCGGCGAACCGAACGGGCCGCGTCCATGGCGACATTGCCGCCGCCGTAAATGATCACGCTTTTGTCGGATACCGTGGTTTTCGCTCCGTCTTCGATCTCGCGCAGCATTCTGATCGCTTCAATGACTTCAACCGAGCCGTCGTTCTCGATCTCGATGGTTTTTGCCTGTCCCGCACCAACGGCGAGGAACGCGGCATCGAAACCTTCCGACGCCATAAGTCCCGGTAAATCGTCAACCGGGCTGTTGAGGTTTATCGTAACCCCGATATCCTCGATCCTGGATATCGCGACATCGAGAATATCCCGGGGCAGACGATAGGCTGGCATGCCATAGCGCATCATCCCCCCCGACTTTCCCGATGCCTCGTAGATTACCGCCTTATGGCCCATACGGCGAAGGTGATAGGCGGCCGACAATCCACCCGGACCGGAACCTACAACGATCACCTTTTTGCCGCTATCCGGCTTTATTCCTTTCGGCTTCCAGCCTTCTTTTATGGCCTGGTCGCCAAGAAACCTTTCAACCGCATGAATGCCGACGGCTTCATCCAGATGGCCCCGGTTGCAGGCGGTCTCGCACGAATGATAACAGGCCCGGCCCATCACCGCCGGCATCGGGTTGTCGCGCATGATCACCTGCCACGCCCCTTCGTAATCGCCTTCCTCGGCCAGATAAAGCCATTCCTGGATATTCTCGCCGGCCGGGCAGGCATGATTGCAGGGGGGAAGCCGGTCAAGATAGACTGGCCGTTCGGTGCGCCATGATCCGGTCAGATTGGACAGGCTGGTGCCGACGTCGAGGGTGGTGGCAAAAGGTTTCATCGGCCTGTTCCACCTCCGTCCATAAGGTTGAAACGCTTGATGTTAGCGTCCGCTATAGCCTGCATTTTGGCTATTCTCACGGTGTCTACTTTGCCCTTTTTAAATAAATGGGCAAACCGGCGTTGGGGCTTCAGATATTCCTCCACCGCCACTTTCTGGCGGATTTTAAGTGATCCGGTCAGTTCGCCATTCTCGGCCTCGAAAACCGGGAACAATCCGCACTTTATCGCCAGCCGGGCGATCGTGATGGTATCGCAGGCGGCGGTACCCCAGCCAAGTGGACAGGGAACATATATCTGAATATAGCGTGCCCCGCGCATCCCCATCGCCTTTATGACTTTTTGTTCAAGATCATAAAGGGCCGCGACATTGGCGGTGGCGACATAGGGAATGTTATGGGCCATGGCGATCAGCGGGACGTTTTTGCCGGTTCCGAAAACATTGCCCGGCTCGTCGCCGAGCGGCGGGGTGGTGGCGGTGCGGGCCGTCGGCGGGGTGGCGCTGGATCGTTGAACCCCGGTGTTCATATAGGCTTCGTTATCGTAGCAGATATAAAGCACGTCGTCGTTACGCTCGAACATTCCCGACAGGCAGCCGAAGCCGATATCGGTGGTCCCGCCGTCGCCGCCCTGGGCGATCACCCGGACATCCGTCCTGCCCTTCGCCCGCATTGCCGCGGCAACCCCGGTGGCGACCGCCGCGGCATTGCCGAACAGCGAGTGAAGCCAGGGTATCTGCCATGATGTTTCAGGGTAGGGGGTGGTGAACACTTCGAGGCAGCCGGTTGCGTTAACCGCGATAAGTTTGTTGTCGGTTGCCCGCATCGCGGCATCAATAGCGTAACGCGCCCCCAGCGCCTCACCGCATCCCTGGCATGCCCGATGCCCGGAAGTAAGCGAGTTGGACCGGTCCATACTTGCCTGAACGCTGCGTTCGCCTTCATCGACCAGCCGGTTGCCGACGGTAAAAGTGCCTTTCTGGTAGAATTTTACCCGCTGTTGCCCGGATTTTTTCATTGCTTTGTTTTTCATACTCCGACGTCCCGGAGAATATTTTCGGCGATTGCCCCGGACCGGCGCTTGTCTTTGCCGCGTGCCAGCTCACGGTCGATGACATCCCAGTTGAGATCAAGAAAGGTCACGTCTTCAAGCTGGTCACGCCCGGCGCTCTCGAAAAGTTTTTTAAGGGAATGCATGGTGATCGCCCTTCCGCCGAGCCCGGCAATCACCGTGTAGACGGCCAGACTAAGTCCCCTCAAAGACATTCGAACATTAGCCGCGACAACACCGCCGAGGCCGACGGCGAGACTTTTTTCGACCACCACTACCCGGGCCGCATTTTCGACCAGGGCCCGTAATTCGGCCAGCGGGAACGGTCGGAACGAACACAGGCTGATTGATCCGATACTGAGCCCGTCGTTTCGCATTTCGTCGATAACATCCTTTATCGTGCCGTTGACCGATCCCAGTGCAAAGACAATGGTTTCGGCATCTTCGATCTTGTAGGTATGCATCAGGCCGCCGGAATCCCTGCCGAATCGATCCTTGAACTCGTTACCAATCGAAGGAATAAGTTCAAGCGCCTGAATCTGCTTGTGATGCGCCAGATAACGAACTTCTGAAAAAGCCTCGGGCCCGACCATCGCACCCATCGAACAGGGATCGGCCGGGTCCAGTTCCTGGACCGGAACGAACGGAGGCAGAAATGCGTCGACCTGATCCTGTTCGGGGACATCGACACGCTCGTAGGCGTGGGTAAGGATGAAACCGTCCATGCAGACCATTACCGGGCAGCTTAGTTCCTCGGCAATGCGAAAGGCCTGAATATGCAGATCAATCGCTTCCTGGTTGGTTTCGGCAAACAGTTGAATCCATCCGGAATCGCGCATCGACATGGAATCCGTATGATCGTTCCAGATATTTATCGGCGCACCGATAGCCCGGTTGCCGACGGTCATCACTATCGGCAGTCCCAGTCCGGCGGCGTTGTATACCGCCTCGGCCATGAACAGTATTCCCTGGCTGGCGGTTGCGGTATAGCTGCGTACCCCGGCCGCCGATGAGCCGATGGCGACGCTCAGCGCGGCGAATTCGGATTCGACATTGATGAATTCACAGTTTTCCAGCTCGCCGCTTTTTATCATCGCCCCTATCCCTTCGACGATATGAGTCTGGGGGGTGATCGGATAGGCGCAAACCACCTGGGGACGACAAAGCGCTATAGCCTCGGCAACGGCGTGTGAACCTTCGGCTTGCTTTAGCATTTTATCAGTCTCCGGTTATCGTTCCAAAGGCTTCCCTGGCGGCGGCGACGTTGGCTTCGCCGATCGGGCCGGGGAACTTGCTCATAATCGCGGCTTCAACGGAATCGATGCTTATCTCGCCGCTGATCGCGGCGAACCCGCCGAGCAGCGCGGCGTTGGGAACCGGCCTTTTTACATGCTTTACCGCCAGTTCGGTGGCGTTGACGGCGCATACATGATCTTTCGGAAATCCCCCGATAAATTCATCTATTCCCAGTTCGGCAAATGATTTCCGCGAATTTATGAGAAGATATCCATGTTCCGACAAACCCTGGAAAACGTCGATTGACTGGAGCAGCGTAGGATCCTGGATAATCAACGCATCAGGGGCGAGGATAGGCTCACGCAGACGTATTTCCCGATCATCCATGCGGCAATAGGAAACCACCGGCGCGCCCATACGTTCCGAGCCAAAACTGGGGAACGCCTGGGCATGTTTGCCCTCGAGAAAGGCCGCTATGGACAGCATTTCGGCGCCGCTAACAACGCCCTGACCACCGCGTCCGTGAATGCGCACCTGAAACATTTGTTATCATCCTTTGCGAGAGATACTCTACGCCTTTCCTTCAGATCATATCAAGGCCGGTGCAAATCAACCTTTATATGATCAGGATTGAATTTAAGGAAAAGTTCAGGACTTTTTGAAGCATAATGAAACTTCCACCAGTTGTCGGCCACCGGGGCGCCATGGGGCATGCACCGGAAAACACAATCGCCTCGTTCGGCAAAGCCGCCGAACTGGGGGTGCCGTGGGTTGAATTTGATGTAATGCTAAGCCGCGACGGCAAGGCGGTAGTAATTCATGATCAAGATGTTCGCCGCACTACCGACGGGACCGGCAAAATTGCCGACATGGATCTGGCCGAAATTCAAGGCCTTGATGCCGGAGGATGGTTTGCCGAAGAATTTGCCGGTGAGAGAATACCGAGCCTGGTCCAGGCGATAACGGCGCTGGCCGATCTTGGGCTGGGCGCCAATGTCGAAATAAAACCGGCCAAAGGATACGAAAAACAGACCGGCGGCATGGTCGCCGGTTTGTTGAGGGAAAGCTGGCCCGATAATTTACCGCCGCCGTTGATATCCAGTTTTAGCGTTCAGGCCCTGGCCGCCGCCCGCACCATCGCCCCCGATATCGAACGCGCCCTGCTGGTCGACCGAATCAGGGGGGACTGGCGTGAGCGGTTGAGTAAACTTGAATGTCCGGCGATACATACCGTCGCCAGGTCATTGAGTGCCGGGATGGCGCACGAGGTACGGAGCGCGGGCTACGCCTTGCGGTGTTTTACCGTGAACTCCGCCGCCGAGGCGGCAAAATTTTACGCCATGGGGGTGGAAACGGTTTTCAGCGATTACCCGGAACGGATAGAACCGGCCCTGCGGACATCCCCCGTCAGCGGCTGAAGACCACGTTGTGCCCCTCGCTGAACTCCGCCTGTTCGACGAAGTTGTGACTCTCAAAAAACTCGATGATACGTTCGTTACGCACGTCCTCTCCACTTGCCAGCTCGATCAGGACCGAACGGACATGCTTGTCGCCGAGTGTCTGTGTCGCCCCGCGCAATATCTCTTCCTCGACACCGTCGACGTCGATCTTCAGGTAATTTGGCGGGTCTAATTGATAAATACGCCGGAAATCATCAATGGAGAAAGTAATTGTCCGCTGTAGATGCTTGGCCGGATTGTCGGGGCCGGACGGTTCTGTCGATCCGCTGAAATCGTGCATCGCACTCCCGGCTTCGGTGGTGCTCATGCGGAGTTCGCCCAGTTCAGTATTGTTAAAAAAGCCCATGCACAAGCCGGTGATGCGATCATCCAGGGAATTGGCGTGGATATTGTCATAAAGCGCGGCGTAGCTTGACGCCACCGGCTCGAACGCATGGACAGTTATACCGTCGTCCAATGCCGCATAAAGCGAGTATATTCCCGTATTTGCACCGACGTCCCAAAACGTACACGGTGCCTCGAAACTATCTATCCATCTTAGCGCGGACGGCTCACGGTCGAAAAAATGGTAAGCGTAGTGAACTTCACGGCGGTCCTTGCAAATAAGTTTTATCCGGCCTCGTTGAGTGCTGATCGTATGCTGTTCCGTGAGCAGGTTGCGCACCATAAGACGGTTTCTTTCCGCCCTCTCCGGGCGTTGGAATTTTGTCAGAACCGTAACGGTGGAGGCTAGAATGCGTGCAACGGTTTTGCTCATTTATATTCCTGCATAGTGAGTGGCCTGCGTCAGTTGGATTGAAGTCCTGCGACGGATTAATACCATATCGTTTCAGTCTTTTGGCAGAACCTTTTTCCACGGCTTTATAGTCACGCTTTCGAACAGCCCGGCCTTGTTGTAGGGGTCGCCGTCGGCAAATTTTTCTGCCGCCTGGCGGTCCTCGAATTCGATTATCAGGAGGCTGCCGCTCATCTCGTTCAGGTCATCCGAAAGGGTCGGCCCGGCGGTGAATACCTGATCCATGAAACCGCCGATATATTCAAGGTGGGCCGGGCGCACGGCGGCGCGGACATGGTGATGGTCGGGCTTGTCGGTGCAGTAGATCAGGTAAAGCATTTATCATTCGTTCCTTTGAGGCCGTGAAAGCAGCCCGGCGATGGTTTCGTCAATGTCGGCGGAATGGTTTAGAATTGCCTCAATTGCGTTCGATATAGGCATTTCGACGTCAAGCCGTCTTGCCAGTTTGGCTACCGATGCGGCGGTGAACACTCCTTCCGCCACCGATTTTCGACGGCCAAGTATTTGATCCAGGGTTTTTCCTTCGCCAAGCGCCACGCCAAGCGAAAAATTTCTCGACTGCATGGCGTTACAGGTAAGGGTTATATCGCCCAGGCCGGAAAGTCCGATAAGGGTTTCCAGACTCGCTCCCTTGGCCATGCCGAGACGGATAATTTCCGCCAGACCACGGGTTATAAGGGCGGCGCGGGCGTTGTCTCCCATCTTGCGGCCCTCGACGATGCCGCATGCTATGGCCAGCACGTTCTTTACCGCGCCGCCGATCTGGGCCCCCGGCAGATCGGCTCCGTTGTAGATACGAAACATCCGGCTGCCCAGGGCATCGGCCAGCCGACGGCCCCGTTCCCGGTCGGTTGTTGCGAGAGTAACCGCGGTAGGCAATTCGCGGGCCACCTCGGCGGCAAATGTCGGGCCTGAAAGAACCGCTATGTCTGCTTCGGGCAGGGTTTCCGCAACCACCTCGCTCATTAGCGCGCCGCTATCCTGTTCGATCCCCTTGCAGCAGATTACCATGTTCTGTCCGGGTCTTGTCTTCATCCGGTTGCATATGTCTCTCAGGCACTGGGCCGGGGTGACCAGCATTACGATATCGGCATCGGCGGCAATGCCAAGATCGGTAGTCGCGGTTATTTCCGGGTCCAGTTTGATCGAGGGAAGATACAGCGGGTTCTCATTGTCGTTATTTATCGCCTTGGCGACTTCCGCTTCATAAGCCCAGATGACCGTCTTCAGACCGGCCCGGCGAGTAGTCATTGCCAGTGCGGTGCCCCATGCCCCGGCGCCAATGATAGCGATATTTTTCATTACCTGTTTATGCACCGTCTAAGGCAACCGGGCAAGCGTGATAAAAAACTAGGCTTTTGCCCCGGCGAATGCCGCGGGCGGGGCATTTGCGTCAAGCGGCCAGCGGGGCCGGGGGGCAAAGTCAAGATCATCTACAAGTCCCAGTTCAAGCCGTTCTATCCCGGCCCATGCGATCATCGCCGCGTTGTCGGTGCACAGATTGCGGGGCGGGGCGATAAGCCTAAATCCCTCGTTTTCGGCGAGTTTTTCCATCCTCTCCCGCAGGTAGCGGTTGGCGGCGACTCCGCCGGCGATAACCATGGTTCCGGCCCGGGGGTGGGATGAGCGCAATTCGGCGATCGCGTTTGCGCTTCGATCCGCCAGCACATCCGCCGCCGCAGCCTGGAACGAGGCGCAAATATCGGCGGCGTCCCGCTCACTGATCCGGCCCGGCGGCAAGGCGCTAATAGCGTGCCTTACCGCTGTTTTGAGACCGGAAAAAGAAAAATGACATCCTTTGCGTCCTTTCATCGGACGGGGCAGGCTGAAACGGCTCTCGTCGCCGTCAAGGGCCGCTTTCTCGACCCTGGGCCCGCCGGGAAATCCCAGACCGAGCATCTTTGCGGTTTTATCGAAAGCCTCTCCCAGCGCGTCGTCCAGGGTGGTTCCGAGACGGCGATAGCGCCCGACACCCTCGACGATCAGCAACTGGCAATGACCGCCCGATACCAGTAGCAACAAATATGGGAAATCGACATCCGAACACAGCCGGGCGCTCAAGGCGTGACCTTCCAGATGATTGACCGCCAGAAAAGGTAGTCGGTGAACACATGATATCGCCTTGGCGCACATTACCCCGACCAGTACGCCGCCGATCAGTCCCGGCCCTCCGGTTACCGCAACCCCATCCAGATCGGCGAATCCGATCCCGGCTTTTTTCATCGCCCGGGAGACCATAACGTCGATATTTTCAAGATGGGCGCGGGCCGCAATTTCCGGCACCACGCCACCGTATGGACTATGTTCGGCAACCTGTGACAAAACCTCGTCGGCGAGAATTTGCCGATCATCATCGACTACTGCGGCGGCGGTTTCGTCGCAACTGGTTTCAATACCCAACACAATCATCTAAAAAAGTCCTTTCGGGAAGCCAGCCGGGACTTTACTTTAATATCCTTGTTTCAACCAATTTATATAAATGGCGGACACGCTCTAATGACCAAGACTCCGATATTGCGGATCGGTACCAGGGGATCGCCTCTTGCGGTTGCCCAGACCGAAGACGTCCGTGACCGATTGGCGGCGGCGGATCGGGAACTGGCTGTCCCCGGGGCGATAGAGATCGTGATTATCAAGACCACCGGCGACAATATCCTTGACCGGGCGCTTGCGGATATCGGCGGCAAGGGACTGTTCACCAAGGAAATAGACGATGCGATGCTGAGCGATCGTATCGATCTGGCGGTACATTCGATGAAGGACGTTCCAACCTGGCTGCCCCAGGGTATCGTTCTGCCCTGTATGCTTGAGCGCGAGGATCCACGCGATGTTTTCATTTCCGCCAAGGCACAAAATATTGCCGCCCTGGCGCCCGGTTCGGTGGTCGGGACCGCATCGTTACGGCGTCAGGCCCAGATTCTCCATCACCGACCCGACATCAAGGTGGAACTTTTTCGCGGCAACGTTCAAAGCAGGCTTCGTAAACTCGAACAAGGCGTGGTCGATGCCACCCTGCTGGCGCTGGCCGGGCTCAGGCGGTTGGGTATGGCCGATGTCGCGACCTCGATAATCGAAGCCGACGAAATTTTGCCGGCAGTGGCTCAGGGGGCCGTCGGGGTTACATGTCGCACCGACGATGCCAAGGCCAGACAATGGCTGGAGATGCTGAACCATGTACCAACGACGATAAGGGTTAACGCCGAGCGGGCGATGCTGGAGGTTCTTGACGGTTCGTGCCGGACCCCGATAGGGGCGCTGGCCGAGATCGGCGAGGATGGTGAGTTGACTCTGCGGGGGTTGGTCGCACGACCGGATGGATCAGAGATCATCAGAACCATGGCCGTCGGCACTATCAATGCCGCCGAGGCGCTTGGCCGTGAGGTCGGCGAAGAGCTGAAAGGTCGTGCCGGTCCGGGCTTTTTGGATATTCCGGGCTAATGCGTTTGCTTTTGACACGACCGCTTGAAGATTCCCAAATCCTGGCCCGGACGCTTGCCAAGAAGGGTATCGGCGCGCTGGTTGATCCGTTGCTTGCCATAGAATATCAAGACGGCCCCGATATCGACATGAAAGATGTTCAGGCCTTGCTGGTGACCAGCGCTAACGGAGCCCGCGCCTTTGCCCGCCGCAGTCCGGGGCGTTCGGTGAGTGTTCTGGCGGTCGGCGATGCCTCGGCACGGGCCGCGACCGAGGTTGGCTTTGAAGATGTCGAAAGTGCCTCCGGTGATGTTCAGTCCCTCGCCGGGATGGTGATCGAGCGGCTCAACCCAAGCCACGGCGCTGTGCTGCACGTAGCGGGATCAAAGGTCGCCGGGGATTTGGCCGGGATGCTGGAAAAGGCGGGTTTTACATATCGCCGCAAAGTCCTGTACCAGGCCTGCCGTGCCGAAAGCCTGTCTTCGGAGAGCCTGAAAGCGATTAAATCAAATTTTATTGACGGTGTGGTATTTTTCTCTCCACGAACTGCCTCGACATTTGTTAGTCTGGCCCGTCGAGGGGGAGTTGCCGACGGTTGTTCGGGTTTGACGGCCTTTTGCCTTAGTCCGGCGGTGGCGGATGAGGTTAACGGTTTAAGCTGGAATAAAATATCTGTCGCCAGGCAATGCGATCAAAATGCCCTTTTGGCTGCTATTGACGAGGCTCTCCGCTCTGGGTCCGTCGAGGCAGTGATTTAACGATAATTGAAAAAAGCCATATCCATGAAAAGCACCACAAAACAAGTCAAACCTGAAAAATCCACGGCGGCGACGAAAAAGCCTGCCCCCGACGAGAAAAAGACCGCGACTACCCGTGCGGCCAAGGCGGGTGAGGCGATCAAGGCTAAAGCAGCCAAGACCGACGCGGCCAAGGACAAAGTCGAGGCGCCCAAGACTGAGGTCGCGCCCAAGACTGAGGCGGCCAAGGACAAGACTGAAGCGACCAAGGCCGACACAGCCAAGGCTGGATTGGCGGACGCCGGCGAAGCTCCAACCGTCACCATCAATGCATCGGCCACCACACCGCCGCAGTCGCAGCCGAAATCAGGCAAGCGCAAGAGCGGCGGGCTCACTCTGTTCCTATGGCTTGTCGGGGTGGCCGCAGCTATCGGGGCCGGGGCCGCCACCTGGCCGTTCTGGTCTTCATATGTTGTCCCGGGTACGGCCGCATCAAAAAGTGTCCAGGCTCAGCTCAGCGTTGCGGAGAGGCTGGGCAATCTTGAAAAAAATATTGAAAAAGACATTGCGAATAATGCCACTAACGGCAACACGATTCAGGATCTTCTAGACGAGAAAAATCGTGTCAAGGAACGCCTGGACAAGTTGATGGTAAAAATAAATTCTTTGGATGCGGCACTTAAATCGGTAAGGCAGATGGTCGAGGCAACAACCCCGCCCTCGTCTCAGGCGGCAAATGCAAACAAATCCCTGCAAAAGCTGTCGGATCGCTTCGCCAAAATAGAGAAAAGCAGCGAGACCCTGGGCAACCTTCTTCAGCGAATGGACATGCTGGAGAAAAACATCCCGGCGGCCCAGGACCAGCCGACAGCCATTGACAAAGGCCTTTCCGACGCTATTGACGAAATCTCGCAGCGGGTGGGAGCTCTTGAGCAGGCAGGCCTTGGCAAGGATCCCTATGGTGGCTCTGCGTTAATGCTGGCAATTAGCCAATTGCGGGAAATATTGCACAGCTCCGATCCCTTTCCGAGCCAACTGGCGGCGCTTATGGAACTGGCGGGGGATGATAGTGAGATCGCCGGTTCGCTGAACAAAATTGAACCTTACGCATCATCCGGAATTCCCAACCTGGACCAGTTGCGCTCACGGTTTGCCGATGTTTCGCTGTCCCTGAGCGAAATTGGTCCCGTCACCCCGGGCAATGGCTGGTTGGACAGCGTCAAGAAGCGGCTCTCTTCGCTTATATCCCTGCGCCGGATCAACGGCAAAATGGATGCCGTAATCAGCAAAACCAATAACCTTTTGAATGACGGAGACCTGAGCGGGGCGATCAATGTGCTGGCCGACTATTCCGACGCTTCGCCGAAAGTTGCGGCATGGGTCGGCGCGGCACGAAAACGTCTGGCCGCGGAAAGCGCTATAGCGGCGCTGCATGTTTTCGCGCTTTCGCTTATCGCCCCCAAGAAAGAGCAAACCCGATGATACGTACACTCGGATATATTATCGCCTTCGCCATTCTGGCTGTGGTTTCGGTGTGGCTGGCGGGTCATTCCCAGCCGGTAACGTTGAGATTGTTCAACTATCGGGTGGATACCTCGCTGGGTATGCTGCTCGGCATTGTCATAGTATTGGCGATGCTGGCTTCCAGGTTATGGGTGTTTGTCACCCGCGCTCCGGCCAGAATAGCCTGCTCCCGTAAAGAGGCTCGCCGCCAAAGGGGTTATAAGGCGCTGACGCGGGGCATGGTAGCGGTCGCGGCAGGAGATTCAATCGACGCCGCGCGTCAGGTAAAACGAGCCGACGTGCTGCTAAATGAGCCACCGCTAACAATGCTGTTATCTGCCCAAACAGCCCAGCTTGAGGGTGATGAAAAAGCGGCGGGACGATTTTTTAAAGCGATGCTGGACGTCCCCGAGACCGAGTTCCTTGGATTGCGCGGACTGTTTAGCCAGGCGGTAAAAAAAGACGATAAGGAAGAGGCCTTGCAACTGGTGCGCAAGGCTAACCGTCTGAAACCGGAAAGTAAATGGGTGGCAACCAGCCTCTTCGAGCTTCAGACCCAGGCATCCCGTTGGGCCGAGGCCGAGGAGACCCTGGCCGGCTCGGTTCGTAAAAAACTGCTGAGCGTCGCCGATGGGCGCCGCAAAAGAGCGGTGCTTTGTCATCAGATAAGTACGGTCTCAAACGACCCCAGACAGGCGCTGAAACGGGCCCGTCAGGCGTACGAACTGGACATCGGCTTTATCCCGGCAGGCCTT
>CAZEFJ010000056.1:6232-11841 GCA_964511465.1 uncultured Hyphomicrobiales bacterium | reverse complement strand
GCCGCCCATCATTTCGCCACCCATCATCGTACCCATCATGCCCATTCGGGACATTTCCCCGTCTTTGGAGAACATGGCTTCTCGCATTTGGCTACAGAATGTGGACTGGCCGCATAACTTTGACATCTCCTCGGTTGTCGGGAAGGTTCGACCATTTCCATCGTTATTGTTCGTAGCCGGTGCGGGGGCTGCGATGACAGTTGCAATTCCCAATAGCCCGACTGTGCTGGCAGTTAAAATAAAGGTCTTGATTTTCATGATCTTTTCCTCTGGTCTGATTGTTTCCAATGAGGTCATTTAAACGCTGCAATGTTGCAGGTTGATGTCAAAAAAGGGCCCGAACTGTAACGGATTGTTGCCGGACAAGCGGTTGTTACAGTGGGTAACCAAGTTTCCCCTGATCGCGATTCCAAATGAGCTATAGTTCTCGCGATGATAAAATCGAACCATATCCTGATCGTCGATGACGACAGTGAAATACGTAATCTGCTTTCCCGGTTTCTGGTAAGGCACGGCTTTCGTGTTATCACCGCCGCCGACGGTCGTGAGATGAAAAAGGCGCTGTCTGATTGGGCCATCGAGCTGATCGTGCTTGATCTAATGCTGCCGGGGGACGATGGCCTGACACTCTGCCGCGACCTGCGGGCGCGCTCTGATATTCCGGTAATAATGCTGACCGCGATGGGCGAGGAACTGGACCGCATTATCGGTTTGGAAATTGGCGCCGACGATTATTTGGCAAAGCCTTTTAACCCCCGTGAACTTCTCGCCCGGATCAAGGCAGTATTACGAAGAGGCGCACCGGCTAACATAAACGACGACAGCGATCCAGAAGGCTTGGTCCTCGGCTTTGAAGGTTGGGTTTTCAATGTCGACAAACGCGAACTGACATCGCCGGATGGCCTGCGGGTGTCGATGAGTGGCGGCGAGTTCAAACTTCTTAAGGCCTTTGCAACCCATCCAAATCGTGTCCTTAACCGCGACCAGTTGCTTGACATGGCGAGAGGGCGGGAGGCCCAACCCTTTGACCGAAGCATTGATGTTCAGGTCAGCCGTTTGCGTGCGACACTTGGGGACGATCCAAGAAAAGCGGTATTGATAAAAACAGCTCGAGGAGATGGGTATATCTTTACAGCCCAGGTGAAGCGTCTATGAGGATGCTGCCTCCACGGACTATTTTGGGGCGCACTATACTGGTGTTGCTTGGAGGGCTTGTAGTTTCCCAGCTTGCCAGCCTGATGTTTTATGCCACGGACCGGTCCACCGTTGCCGCAAACGCCCGCCTGAAAGAGCTGTCTGAAAGAATTTCTTCGGCGGCCCGCGCCGTCGATCAGGCGAACGCTGGCTCCCGCCCGATGTTGATCTGGTCGTTGCGCGGCCCGGGAATGCTTCTTAACTGGTCGATTGACAGGGCTGTAGTAGGCAATGGAAAAAAGCATGAAGGGGATAATCAGGCGGGAAGGGACGAACGTCGGGTTCTCGCGGCCCTTGAAAAAGAGCTGGATAAGAAAATTTTTCGCCGGATTCGTGTTTCTCTGAAGAACGAGTGGAGTGACGAGCGAAAGTTGTTTTACGGCCGGGAAATGATGGGCCGAACGATGCAATCAATGATGACATCGCCAAATATGGAAAGGTGGCTTCCTAAAAGCCGCCTGGATACTGTTTCAGGCACGGGAAAAGGGCCGCTTCTTTTTGTCTCGGTCGAATTGGCGGACAAAAGCTGGCTTAACGTATCGGCACCATTTTTACGGCTTGAACCATTCTGGACGTCAAGGTTCTTTTTGACCGTTCTTGCGATAACCGCCGGCGTTTTCCTGCTTTCGGTATGGGCGGTGTGGCGGGCGACGGTTCCGCTGAAACAATTTGCAATGGCCGCCGAAAAGTTCGGCCGCGACGTAAATGCTCCGCCCCTTTCCGAATGTGGCCCGCTCGAGGTTTATCGAGCCGCCCGTGCTTTTAACGAAATGCAGGAAAGACTAAGAACTCTGATCCGAGGACGGACTCAGATGTTCGCTGCCATATCCCATGACCTGCGGACTCCGATCACCCGCCTCAGGCTGCGGGCCGAGTTCGTTGAAGATGATGAGCAACAAAAAAAAATGCTGTCCGATCTTGGCGAAATGGAAGATATGATTTCAGCTTCGCTGGCATTTGCCCGCGACGAAGCGGCGACAGAGAAACCCATCCCCCTGGATATATGTCGGCTTTTGCGGCAAGTCTGCGTGGAGGCGACCGAAACCGGCGAGCAAGTTTCGTTCGACGGTCCGGCAACGGCCCAATATACCGGACGGCCCCTGGCCCTGAAGCGGGCCTTCGAGAACCTTGTCGGAAATGCGCTCAAGTATGGCGGTAGCTGCAAAGTCACGCTTTGCCATGAACCGGGCCGCCTGCGGATTATCATAGACGACCAGGGACCGGGAATAGCTGACGATGAATTGGAAAATGTATTCACCCCGTTTTACCGGCTCGAGTCTTCGCGCGCTAAAGATACGGGAGGTGTCGGGCTGGGGCTTGCCGTTGTCCGGGCGGTGATGGAAACCCATGGAGGCGAAGTCTCACTTGCAAACCTGGCCGAGGTAGGTGATGGCGAAGATGGTCTGCGGGCAACGGTCATCTTGCCGGAAGATGCCGCATAACCTCTAACCCCTTGATAAATTGGCGCGCCCGAGAGGATTCGAACCTCTGACCTGCGGATTAGAAGTCCGCTGCTCTATCCATCTGAGCTACGGGCGCATTGTAGCCCTGTAATTTAACAGATACGGTTAAAGCTGAAATTATCCGCGTAATTTTTTGTGCTAATTCGCCGTTGTTTCGGCTCTACGACTTCTGCCGCCATGCCGTTCTTTTCGGCAAAGCCGATAGCCGCCTCTTTGCTGTCGAAAGTTATGCGAATCTGGGCACTGGTGTCTTTGGTGCCGGTCCATCCCATCATTGGATCAATGATATTTGCCTCCGACGGCACGTATTCCAGCACCCACTTATCGGTTCTGGCACGCCCGGATTGCATCGCGTTCTTTGTCGGTTGGTATATGCGCACACTCGTCATATGTCGGATCCTTTGAAGAATCTGCCTCATGGTCGGGGAGACTGGATTCGAACCAGCGACCCTCTGCTCCCAAAGCAGATGCGCTACCAGGCTGCGCCACTCCCCGTGTCGCAGGAAACATAGGGTTTGAGTAGGTTCTTGGCAAGTGCGGAAAACGGTCGAAAGGGGAACAAAGGGGATAAAAAAGGGCCGCCTGAATTAACCGGCGGCCCTTGATGCTTGTCTATGGTGTCTTGTTGTCAGGACGAATAATACATCTGGAACTCGACCGGGTGGGGGGTATGTTCGAAGTTGTATATTTCCTCCCACTTGAGCTCCATATAGGAATCTATAAGGTCGTCGCTGAACACATCTCCTTTTTTGAGGAAGTCGCGGTCGGCGTTGAGCGCTTCCATCGCCTCGCGCAGTGATCCACAAACCACCGGCACGTTATCCAGCTCTTCGGGCGGCAGGTCGTAGAGGTTCTTGTCCATCGGACCGCCGGGATTGATCTTGTTCTGGATGCCGTCAAGGCCCGCCATCATCATTGCCGCAAACGCCAGGTAGGGGTTTGCCGTGGCATCTGGGAACCTTATCTCGACCCTTTTGCCGTTGGGTGATGTGGAGAACGGAATACGGCACGAGGCAGATCGGTTGCGAGCCGAATAGGCCAGCAGAACCGGGGCCTCAAAGCCCGGAATAAGGCGCTTGTAGCTGTTGGTGGATGGGTTGGTAAAGGCGTTCAGTGCCTTGGCATGCTTCATGATACCGCCAATATAATGCAGTGCGGTATCGGAAAGATCAGCGTATCCGTTGCCCGCGAAAGTCGGCTTGCCGTCTTTCCATATGGATTGGTGGGTATGCATTCCGGAGCCGTTATCACCGCTAACCGGCTTGGGCATGAAGGTCGCCGTCTTGCCATAGGTATGGGCCGTCATATGGGTGCAATACTTGTAAATTTGCAGGTTGTCGGCAGCCCGGACCAGGGTCGAAAATTCCATCCCCAGTTCATGCTGGCTGGGGGCCACTTCATGATGGTGCTTGTCCATGGACAGTCCCATTTCCTGCATCACTGTGACCATTTCGGCGCGCAGGTCATGTGCGGAATCAACCGGCGGTACGGGGAAATAACCGCCCTTTATCGGGGGGCGGTGACCGATATTACCCTCGGGCAATATCTTGCCCGAAACATATGGGCCTTCTTCGTGGTCGAACTCGTAGAAACAATGGTTCATGGTAACGTTGAAACGGACATCGTCGAAAACGAAAAACTCGGCCTCGGAGCCAAAGTAAGCGGTATCGCCGACACCGGTGGAAGCCAGATAGGCCTCTGCTTTTTTAGCCAGCGAACGAGGGTCGCGGCCATAGGCCTGTCCGGTGGTCGGCTCGACAATATCGCAAACCAGGATAAGCGACGGCTGGGCCGCAAACGGGTCCATAACCGCGGTTGTCGGATCGGGAATAAGCGACATATCGGAATCGTTGATTACCTTCCACCCGGCGATCGAGGAACCATCGAACATGATCCCGTCACTGAAGGAATCATCATTGATGAATGCCGAGGTCATGGTCAGGTGCTGCCACTTGCCGCGTGGGTCGGTAAAGCGCAAATCGACAAACGGGACTTCGTTATCCTTGATCGCCTTGAGTACATCGGCCGGCGTTTTACAGTTCAAAGGCATGGTCTGGGCTCTCCCTGTTCGTTGTAGCTGGTTTAGGAATTTTGTTTGTCGGTCTCAGAATGGTGCTGACATTAAACGGCTTCCGGTCCCCGTTCACCGGTGCGCACCCGCACCGCCTCGTCAACCGGAAGGACAAAAATTTTACCGTCGCCGATCTTGCCCGTATGGGCCGCCTGGGTGATCGCCTCGATGGCCCGTTCGACCAGATCGTCGTCCAGTACCAGTTCGATTTTTACCTTGGGCAGAAAATCGACTACATACTCGGCCCCGCGATAAAGTTCGGTATGGCCTTTTTGCCGTCCGAAGCCCTTGGCCTCGATAACGGTAAGTCCCTGTAGGCCGATTTCGTGCAGGGCCTCCTTTACCTCATCCAGTTTGAATGGCTTGATTATGGCTTCTATTTTCTTCATCGGGCTACCTGTGGGCTACCTGTAAATTTAATTGCGTTTCCTGTTAGGGGGATCGTCCGATCATACAGCTATGCCCCTGTCGTCAGTGAAACACACGGCAACACTAAAGCACAACTCGTGCCAACCCGCCCAATAACTAATTTGGTTTTCTATCACAACACGTTGCGGACTGATACTAAAACATTGTTTCGTCCGCGCCAACTCATCTATGCCTAAAAAAAGGGCGTGTGCCGAAAATACAGTCAGCTTGCTTTGGAATGTTGTTACCGTAAATACTATGGCTGTGAGCTTGACGCATTTGCCGCTTGGGGATAAACCATGCCACTTCTTCAAGTTTATGGTGGCTGTAGCTCAGTTGGTTAGAGCACTAGATTGTGATTCTAGGGGTCGTGGGTTCAATTCCCATCAGCCACCCCATTGATTTCGATATAAATGGCCGGGGGCCGTTCCGGCTTGGCTGTAGTATCTCCCCGGCTTGGCTATAGTATCTCC
>CAZEFJ010000056.1:0-6132 GCA_964511465.1 uncultured Hyphomicrobiales bacterium | reverse complement strand
TAGTATCTCCCCGGCTTGGCTATAGTATCTCCATTGTCTTCATATGGTTATTGACTTATGTGGGATATACTCTACATATCCCACATACGTGTTACGTTTGTTTTGTGTTACCTAAATAACCGGTACGCCGATTAGCTTAGTTATACCCTGACAATGTGAGCGTTAAATCGACTGCGTCGTCACATGGTGTGAGGCGCTTAAATTAAGACTCCTGTTAGAGGAAATGACTATGGCTAATGGTACTGTAAAGTGGTTTAACCCGACCAAGGGTTTTGGATTCATCGAGCCTGAAGATGGCTCAAAGGACGCTTTCGTCCACATTTCGGCGGTCGAACGCGCCGGACTGAGCACGCTTAGCGAAGGCCAAAAGGTCTCTTACGAGCTTCAGCCCGGACAGAACGGCAAATCTTCCGCCGAGAATCTGGCTGTAATCGACTGATTATGCATGGCGCCGCCCCCGGCTTTATTGCCGGGGGTGGCTGCCGCTCGCCGTTGTGCCGTACACCGCGACTTTTTGTAGTCGTCTGGTGGGCCTGCAAAACAGGGCGGGCCGATTGAAAGAACCAATATGGGTCGTAAACCTAATTACAAATTTGAACGGCTGGAACGCCAGAGGGCAAAAGCCGCCAAGAAAGCCACCCGGCTAGAGGCCAGCAAGGAAAAAGCGGAAAGAAAAAAGGCCGATAACGAAGGCCTTGAGTTGGCCGACACTACAGGGGAACTGCCGGATACCGCCAGCGGCGACGGTTCGGATCAATAAAATATCTCGTTAGCCAACCATGGGGCCAACCCTGGCCAACCCTGGCATAAAATATTATATCGAAATAATATCACTCCAGCGTCCCGGCAAACTTGTAGCCGTGGCCAGCTATGGTGATTATCAGCTTGGGATTTGCCGGATTTTTCTCAATCTTTTTGCGTAGACGGCTGATCGCGACATCGATTGCCCTGCGGGACGAGGTGGCGTTGTGGACGCTGATCGCATCCAGAAGATGATCGCGGTAAAGCACACGGTTAGGGGCCTTAGCGAATGCCACGAGAATATTGAACTCGCCGGGGCTCAAGGACACCTCTTCGCCTTGCGGTGCGGTCAGAGTGTGCCCGGTTATATCTAGTATCCAGCCGTTAAATTTCAGTATATCAGAGCCGTGTACCGATCCGTGAGCCTCGCTGCGCCCCAGAATGTTATGCATCCGCAACGCCAATTCCCTGGGCTCGAACGGCTTGGTTAAATAGTCGTCAACGCCGATTTTCAGGGCGGTAAAGCAATCCTCATGAGCCTTGCGGGCAGTCAGAACTATAATCGGAACCGTGGAGCGTGCCCGGACCTGCCGCGCAAGAACCAGACCATCCTCGTCCGGCAGGTTCAAATCAAGAAGGATGAAATTGATTGCCTCCTTGCCAAGTATGGAGAACATTTCCTCGCCGGTGGCGGCGCAACTGACCTTGAAGCCCTCATTCTCCAGATGAAGGGCCAGCAGCACCTGCACTATCTTGTCGTCCTCGACGATTAGCACGTTACGTTTCATGACTGGAAACCCGATCATTGTAGCTTGCATCACTGTAACGCACTGAAACATGCATGAAACACCCGTAACACCTTAGTGCAACATGCGTTCTGTAAACTCTTAACGGTAGGTTAGCCTACGTGCAGACCAGTGTTTCTAGTATTCGTTTTAAGAATAAAAAAAAGATAGAGCAAGGGTGATGTGTCGTTTACCGTTTGTTTTTTCGTTTGTTGCACCTTTTACGGCAACCGCCGGACTTGCCGGGGCGTCCCCGCCTATTATCTGGATATACGGTGAGTATAGCCTGAAAAATAACACTTCCGCCAAGTTTCCCGACCACGTTGGGATACTCGATGCTTTGGATAAAGTCCTAAATTACCGGAGACGGGGCCGTAGTTGCGAACGACCGTTCACCTTTGACAATTATGATGCGTTGAATATGGGGCAGGCATTTATCTCGAGTTACAGGGCCGATGGTGTGATCGGCCCTGTTTTTCTGGAGGATGGGGAAAAATAAGTATGTCGAACAGAACGGAGAGATGGCAGGCCACCTTGGCCTTGCGTATAGCGGTGGCGGCGTCGCTACTTGCCTCCGTGATCATTTTCTCCATTGGCGGCACAACCTATTTATTCATGCGTAAAATGGTCGAGACGAATACCAAAACCAACATGCTTGGCAGCGCTGATATTCTCGCCGAACACATAAGCGGAAACATAAACGCGATGTACGACAGCCTTGTATCCATGTCTGTCAGCTATCTGAAAGGTAGCGCTTTTGTGGATAGTATGGAGGGTGCCGGTTCTCTGGCCGGCGTTCTTTCCGGTGCTAACAACATCAAGGCCGACATTATCGTGACCGATGTTCTTGGCAGGCCTTCTGCCAGCATTAAAAAAGACTCGATACTGCTACCGGAAAATCAATGGGTGGCGGAGGCGGCGAATAACGGGCAAGAGCGATCAATAGTCCTTGTTAAGGATGGCCAGCCGGTGCTGGTTATGGCAAAACCCATTTTTTTCGCCACAACCGGTACTATGGAAGGGGTGCTGGTTTACCAATTACCATTCAAAAGACTGTTGATTGCTCATTCAAGGTACCGCGCAATTGCCACATGGCCCTGGATGTCGGCATTCTATCTTGGCTACCGGGATCCCGATACGAATAAAATGAAATACTCCGGCAACAAAGCGCCGCCGACGAATGGACCTCTTGTTTACAAGCGGCTTAAACTTCCCCAGCAGTTGTCGCACCTGGGCATATCGCTGGTCCTGGCGGCGGACGCAAATGCCATAGACAAACCTGTTAACCGGCTTCTTTATATTTATCTGATTGTTGGATTTATTTTACTTTGCCTTGTCGTCGTCATTAGCATTATCGGTGCCAACAGGCTCACCCGGCGTCTGAAACGGCTACAGGACGAAGCCTCGGCAATAGCCGCAGACTGCGGTTCCGTCACCGGTCGCTTTGTGGTTGAGGGGAATGATGAAGTAAGCAGCCTAAGCGTCGCCTTCAACCATATGATGGACCTGCTTGAAAAAGCCTATAAAAAACTTGAACGCAAGGCCCGGCAGGATCGTGAACTAAACGAGGAACGTTTCAGGACACTGGTTACTTTGGGGCCGGCGGTTATCTATAGTCGTGATATCAGCGATGGCTTTCCGATTAAATTCATCGGTAACAATATCAGTCAGCTGGTTGGATGGGATTCCGACAATTTCATAGAAGACCGGTCATTTTGGATCGATAACATCCATCCCGATGATGTTTCCGGGGTGCTGGAGGCCTTTGGCGGTTTTATCACCCATGGCCGCCTTGACCATGAATACAGGTTGCGGCGCAAAGACGGCTCATACGGGTGGGTGCATGACGAGCTTAAGGTGGTTTATTCAAAAGACGAAACGCCACACGAGATAATCGGCTATCTGACCGATATTTCCGACCATAAGAAGGCGGAAGAAAAGGTAAAGGCATCACTTAAGGAAAAGGAAGTTCTGGTCCAGGAAATCAGCCACCGGGTGAAGAATAACCTGCAGGTTGTCTCAAGCATGCTGGCACTTCAGGCAAGTGCGGAGTCGGATATAAAGATTGTTAACGCGCTTGAAGAAAGCAACCGCCGGGTCAATGTCATGGCGAGAATTCACGAGAGTTTCTGCCGTTCCGACGATATGCCCAGGGTCAACGCCGGAGACTACCTGGGCTCGATCATAGACGACGTGAAATTAAGCTACGCCGGAGATCCAAGGGAAATAAGATTCAACGAGAAAGTGGATGATGTGGTCTTCGACATAGACCGGGCAATTTCAGTCGGACAAATTATCAGCGAGTTGATTTCAAACACTCTCAAGCACGCATTTCCAAAAGGTAAAGGCGGAAGCGTAGATGTGTCGCTGCGGCAAAAGGGTGAAGGCAGTGTCGAACTGATTGTCGTTGACGATGGTGTCGGCCTGCCGGAAGGACTGGATATAGAAAAAAGCACCTCGCTGGGCTTAAAGCTGGTGGCGGCGCTGGCGACCGGACTGGGCGGAAAAATAAACGTCGATTGTTCGAGGGGAACCAAATTCAGTATGGTCTTTGAGAGGGACCCGTCATGAACAACAAGCGCATTCTGGTTGTCGAAGATCAGCCGATAACCGCCATGGACGAGCAGCGAATTCTTGAGGCCGCCGGATACAACGTCACCGGCATAGTTCCCTCGGGCGAAGATGCGGTTCTTTCGGTCAACGAGAACAGGCCTGATCTGGTGCTGATGGATATCAAGCTGAAAGGCAAAATGGACGGTATCAAGACGGCAAGCAAAATTCGCAAACAACATGATATCCCCATTGTCTTCGTGACCGCGCACGGGGACAAGGAGTTCCTTGATCGGGCCAAAAAAATCGATCCCTACGGTTATGTGCTCAAGCCTTTCGGCAAGGAAATATTGTCTAATACGATTGAACTGGCCGTTTACAAGCACGGGATGGAAAAAAAGCTCCGCAAAAGCGGGGAAAAATACCAACGCCTTACCGAAACAGCCAACGCCATTGCCTGGGAAATGGATATTTCCACATGGTGCTTTACCTACGTTTCAGATTATGCGGTCAAGCTTCTGGGTTATCCCGTCGAGCGCTGGTACGAGAAGGACTTCTGGGCGGACCATCTCTACGAAGACGACCGGGATATGGCCATAGAATACTGCATCGACGCCACCAGGTGTTGCAGCAACCACGAGCTTGATTACCGGATGATTGCCAATGACGGAGCTATCGTGTGGCTGCGTGACATCGTTACGGTGCATTCGGATAACGGTGTTCCGGTTTCTCTCAGCGGCATCATGATCGACATTACCGATCGGAAGGAAGTGGAAGAGAAACTGCACAATAGCGAGGAGACCTTGCATGCGCGGGTTCTTGAACTGAATGATGCAAAGTGCAGGCTCGAAGAGGAGGGAGCGAGAATAGCAGTGATGGCCGAAGAGATGTCTTTGTCGCGTGACCAGGCATTAAGGGCAAGCGTTGCCAAATCGGCCTTCCTGGCCTCAATGAGCCACGAGTTGCGTACACCGCTAAATGCGATCATGGGCTTTTCCCAGATGATGGCGTTTCATGCTTTTGGCCCGCTTGGCGACTCCCACTATGAAGATTATGCAAATGACATACTTGGCAGCGGAGCGCATCTGCTTGATCTGATAAATGATATTCTTGACCTGTCCAGGGTAGAAGCTGGCAAACTCGAACTTAAAGAAGAGGAGGTCGATACCAAAGAGGTGGTTCGCTATTCAATCGCCATGGTTCGCGAACAGGCGGCTTCGGTAAAGGTGGCGCTGGATAGCGAATTGGATAAATCATTGCCCCGGCTGTTTGCCGACAGACGGATGCTCAGGCAGATACTGCTTAACCTTCTTTCCAACGCGATAAAGTTCACCCCCGAAGGTGGACGAGTGACGCTAAGCACTGCATTGGACAGTGTCGGCGGTATCACCTTCAAGGTTGTGGATACCGGCATCGGTATCGCCAGCGAAGATATTACCAGTATGCTTTCCCCCTATGTTCAGGTCGACAGCATGCTTGCCCGCAAGCACAAGGGCCACGGTCTTGGCGTGCCGCTCACCAATAGTCTGATCGAATTACACGGCGGCAGGCTGGAAATCAGCAGCCAGGTCGGTAAGGGCACGATGGTTATTGTCAGCTTTCCGGCGGAGAGAACGTTGTTCGGATAATCCCGGACAGGGGAATTATATACATATGGAAAGATACAGAATATCACTCGAAGCAAGCGCCAAGGCGATCAAGCTGATGAAGGATCACGATATTCCTCCGTCAGCCGAAAATATGATGGTCTGGTACGCCTACTTTAGCGACGCCAATTCGGAATCCATGGTGCGACTGGATAAACTTATCGAGAACCGCAAGGTTCTGTCGGAACGTGAGTTCAAGGATGGTGTATGCAAGGTTTTACTGCTGCTCGCCGATTGTCCGGAATTTTTCGACTCTCTCATCGAGGCTCATACCTCGCTCGGCTCGGTGCTGGCGGGACTGTCCGAAGTGGAAGGCGAGATGACGGAATTTTGCGGCGCTCTTAAACATTCATCTGAAGAACTGAGAACCGCCCCCGACCTTCCGTCGGCCCGCAACATGGTATTCGAGT
>CAZEFJ010000055.1:0-11889 GCA_964511465.1 uncultured Hyphomicrobiales bacterium | reverse complement strand
TGGTTCGAATCCGCCCCTGGGCACCATTTATTTAATTGACGAACCCGCAAGCAACAACGGCCCGCCAAAGGCGGGCCGTGTGCTTTTCAAAAGTCATCCGTAAAGAATTTAATGCACGTCCGACCATATACGGCGTTTCAGTGCGTAAAGCAGTGCCGTAAGTACGATCAGGAACAGCAGAACCTTCAGCCCCATACTCTTGCGAGTGTCCATCTCCGGCGACGACGCCCAGGTCAGGAATGTGGTGATGTCACGGGCCTCCTGATCCAGTGTTGCCTTGGTGCCGTCGGTGTATTCGACCGAGTCATCCTCAATCGGCATGGGCATGGCAATCTGGTTGCCTGAGTAATATTCGTTGTAGTTCATCCCGTCCATCAACTTGAAGCCTTCCGGCAACTCATCGCTAAAGCCGGTCAGCAGGGCATAAATATAGTCGGCACCGCCCTTTCTGGCCTTGACAATAAGCGACAAATCAGGTGGCAGGGAACCGTTGTTCGATGCCCGGGCCGCCTTTTCGTTGGCAAACGGGGAAACAAAACGATCCGACGGCAGAGACGGGCGCATGAACATTTCGCCCTCGTCGTTGGGTCCGTCCTGAGTTTCGTAATCGGCGGCGATGCTTTTAACTTCATCTTTGGTAAAACCGATTTTGGTCAGGTTACGATAAGATAAAAGACGTAGCGAATGGCACGACGAACAAACCTCCTGGTAAATCTGGAAACCGCGTTTAAGGGAGGCCTTATCGAACCGTCCGAACATTCCGTCGAAAGACCATTTTTGTGCCGGTAATGCGGCCTCTTCAGCCGCTTTAGCCGTTGAAACAGAGGCAAGTATCATCGCCATTGCGGCGTAAATTATAAGCCTGCGCATCACGATTCTCCCTTTGCCGGGGCGGCGTTTTCAAGAACCGCCTTGCTGATGCTTTCCGGCAGCGGCTTGGTTTTCTCAAACTTGCCTAGCAGCGGCATTATGATTAGAAAATGGGCGAAATAGTAGGCTGTCCCGATCTGGCCGATGGTTATCAGAGGTTCCGCCGGAGGATTTGCCCCGACATAACCGAGAACGATGGTATCGACGACAAAAATCCAGTAGACCTGCTTGTAAATGGGCCTAAATCTGGCGCTGCGGACCTTGGAGGTATCAAGCCAGGGCACGAAAGCCAGGACGATCAGTGCCGAGAACATGGCAATCACGCCGATCAGCTTGGCCGGTATGAACCACAGGTCGAAGGTGATCGAACGCAGGATCGCGTAAAAGGGCAGCAGATACCATTCGGGTACAATTTCCGACGGTGTAAGCATCGGGTTGGCCTTGATGTAATTGTCCGGCTCACCGAAAAAATCAGGCTGAAAGAAGACAAAATAAGAGAAGATAGTCAGAAACACGCCCAGCCCGAAGGCATCTTTAATGGTGTAGTAGGGATGGAACGGAATGCAGTCCCCGTCGCTTTTAATTTCAACCCCAAGCGGATTGTTGGACCTGTGAACATGCAATGCCCACAGGTGCACAAATACGACGGCGAACAAGACAAACGGTAAAAGATAATGCAGAGAGAAGAACCGGTTAAGCGTTGGATTGCCAACCCCGAAACCACCCCACAACAGGGTCACGATATACTCTCCGACCACCGGAATTGCCGAGAACAGGCTGGTAATCACGGTAGCGCCCCAGAAGCTCATCTGCCCCCATGGCAGCACATAGCCCATGAAGGCTGTGGCATCCATCAAGATGATGATGACAACTCCCAATATCCACAAAATCTCACGCGGGGATTTGTAGGAACCGAAATATAGGCCGCGGAAAAGATGGATATAGACGGCGATAAAGAACATTGAGCCGCCGTTCATGTGGATAAAACGCAACAGCCATCCGTAATTGACGTCACGGACTATGCGCTCGACGCTCTCGAAGGCCATAGTAGAATTCGGGACATAGTTCATCGCCAGAAATATGCCCGACAGGACCATGATCACCAGCGCGATTCCGGCCAGCGAACCAAAGTTCCACCAGTAATTAAGGTTTTTTGGTGTCGGATAATCTACCGTCTCGTGTTTCATGAAGGTAAAGATAGGCAGACGGTAGTCGATCCATTCGACGACCGGGTTTTTCCATGGTTTTCTTGTCATGATGTTATTCACCTAGCCTATCTTGATGCGGTTATCATTAAGGAATACGTACTCGGGAAGATCGAGATTCCTGGGGGCGGGACCTTTGCGGATGCGTCCCGCAGTGTCGTACTCGGAGCCGTGACAGGGGCAGAACCAGCCGTCCCAGTCGCCTCTCGGGTCGCTCGCTTTCTGGCCCAGCGGAATACAGCCAAGATGGGTGCAGATGCCGATCATGACCAGCCATTCGGGATTTTTTACCCTTTCGGCGTCAGTTTCGGGATCCCGCAGTTTTGCCTTGTCGTCGGCTTTTGCCTCCTCGATCCGCTTTTCCGGTCGGTGATCAATGAACACCGGCTTGCCACGCCAAACCACGGTAATCCGTTGGCCCAGCTCAATCGGGGAAAGATCGACCTCGATCGAAGACAGGGCGAGAGTATCGGCGGCAGGGTTCATCGAATTTATAAACGGCCAGATCGTCATGGCCGCACCAACAGCCCCCATGGTTCCAGCTGCAATAAGCAAAAAATCACGCCGGGTCTTGCCATCTCCATTATCTTCCGGGACGGTGGCGGGTGTATCCGTCATTTTTTATTCCTTTTAACTACCTTTGGAAGGCCCCTCAATTTACATAAGTAAGATGCACTTTTATAATCTTTTGCCCGACACTGGGCCGAGCGGTCAAAGAATATAATGAAAATTACAGAATTTGGAAGGGGCTAAGATCAAAATATCGTTTTATCAGAGGGCTTCATGCGGTTAGCCCTGTTCGAACCGGACATTCCCCAGAATACCGCCGCCATTCTGCGCACTGCGGCATGTCTTGGGGTTCCGGTGGATATTATCGAGCCTTGTGGCTTCGTTTTTTCCGACAAACACCTTAAACGTGTAGGCATGGACTATCTTGATATGGTGGTGATTGCCCGCCATGTTTCGTGGGCCGCGTTTCTTGAAGATTCGGGATTACCGCCTGCCCGGCTTGTTCTGTTGAGCACCCACGCGAATACGCCATATACCGATTTCCGCTTTGAGCGGGGCGATATTCTGGTGCTTGGACGCGAAAGTGCCGGGGTCACGGACGCCGTGCGCCAGGCATGTGCCGCCAGGGTTGGCATTCCGATGGTGGCGGGGGCACGGTCTCTCAACGTTGCCGTTGCCGCCGCCATGGTTCTCGGCGAGGCTCTGCGCCAGACTTAGTGCAGTTGGTATAAACCGTCTCTGAGCCTTTCCAGGCATTCCTGGCGCGAGGCTTGGAAATCGCCCTCTTCCCACCACTTTTCCACTTCCTCAAGCCTTTTACCGACTTCCGGTCCGGCGGCGACGCCAAGCTCTATTACATCGCCTCCCTTCAGGGGAAAGTTCAAAGGAGTCCATTTTGCGGCGGCCTCGATAATGTCTATCCAGGCCTTCGTTCGATGGCTCGGCTGGCGCGGGTTGACCGACCTTTCAGATGCCCAGGCAAGAAGCGCAAGGTCTCTTGTCCGCTCTCCCCCCAGGCGATGCAGGATACGACGGTGGCTGCGAATGTCGGCGTTCGGATCAATGTCTGCCGTTGGCTCACTCATGGCAATCAGCCGGGCCGTTTGTTTTTTTGAAAGCGCCAGTCTTTCGGCCGCCGCCAATGCCCCGTCGGCGTCGGTATCCAGCAACGCAGCGAGACGACGCACCGGGTCTGGGGCCACGGACTTTATCTTGATTGCGGCGGTCTCCAGCCAGCTTAACTGGCGCAGTTGACCAACCCCGCCGACTTGCGGCAGGAAGGCGTCAAAAATCTTCTCGCCCTGCATCATCAAGGCGACGTCGGCGGGATTGGGGGCAAGCAGAATGCGAAACATTTCGTCTCTTATTCTTTCGCCGGAAAGCTCGGCCAGCCTTGGCGCCAGAACCCGGCAGGCTCCCCGTGCCTCAATATTTGCCGGTGGTTTGCCATAAGTTGCGAAGAAGCGAAAAAATCGCAATATCCTAAGCACATCCTCTTCAATGCGCTGACGTGGCAGGCCGACAAAAACGACTCTTTTCGCCCCCAGGTCTTCGAGACCGCCAAGTGGATCGTAAACCTCGCCGTCAATATTCGCGGACAGGGTGTTTATGGTGAAATCCCGGCGTTTGGCATCGGCAAGCCAGTCATCGGTAAAAGCGACCCTGGCGTGGCGTCCATCGGTCTCGACATCGACGCGAAGCGTGGTGATTTCAAACTTGGCGTCATTGATAACGGCTGTTACCGTGCCGTGTTTGAGGCCGGTGGGAATGGCCTTGATGTCGGCTTTTTCAAGCAGTTCGATTACCGTTTCCGGCCGCTCCGGGGTGGCTATGTCAATATCGTTTACGGGAATTTTAAGCACCGCATCACGCACACACCCGCCAATGAACCGGGGCTCTTTGCCGTTTGCACTCAGGGCCGCCATCACCGCCCTGGTTTCCGGGGCGTTCAGCCAGCCCTGGGGTTCGATCTTGCCGGTTGGCAGGCGCCGCTCTTCGGCCAGTAGATCATTCATGCCAATAGATCATTCAGGAGTGTCGATTGTTCCGGGGATAATCATGCCGTTCTCGATCCGCGGGGCCTGATATATGCCTTCGATCCCGTTGTTGTCGACCAACGCCAGCCAGACAAGCCCGGCGGCGGCAAGAAAAAAACCGGAAAACAGTATCCAGAACCAGGGTCCTTCTTCGGCCAGGGATATGGCGTCATCGCCCCGGCGGCGTCCCGACAACCGCGTCCATAAAAGGTAGACCGCCAGAGGAATCAAAATCGGCAAGAAATAGTTCAACAGAATTCTGCTCATCGAAGTATCATCTCATAAATACGGTAAAATGTAATACAGCGTATTATACCCTGAAATTGCGTCTTGGCAGATTCCGTTTGCAGTCCTGTCTTTGGCGGCAGAAAATAAGATACCGACGCAAGGGAGATGCCTAAAGTGGAAGCAACGGCCAAGGCCAACGGCAATAAAGGCATTGATATGGATAATCCGCAACGACTTGTCGATGCCATGGATGGCCTTGCCGCGACCATCGCCAGGGCCCGCCAGGGTATCGGCAAGGTTATCTTCGGACAATCCAGGGTGATTGACGAAACCCTGATAACCCTGCTGGCCGGTGGTCACCTGTTGCTGGTCGGGGTGCCGGGGCTGGGCAAAACCCGGCTGGTCGAAACTCTGGGGCAGGTCTTCGGGCTTGAGGAACGCCGGGTTCAGTTCACCCCCGACCTGATGCCCGCCGACATTCTCGGCTCCGAGGTGCTGGAGGAGGATGAAAACGGGCGCCGCTCGTTCCGTTTTATAAGAGGGCCGGTGTTCTGCCAGCTTCTGATGGCCGACGAGATTAACCGGGCCAGCCCGCGGACCCAGTCGGCGCTGTTGCAGGCAATGCAGGAACGAAGGGTATCGGTGGCCGGACAATATCACCCGCTGCCGAGGCCGTTTCATGTTCTGGCGACCCAGAACCCGCTTGAGCAGGAAGGCACCTATCCGTTGCCCGAGGCCCAGTTGGATCGATTCTTTATGCAGGTTGATGTAGGCTATCCGGAACTTGATGCCGAGCGGATGATCATTGCATCCACCACCGGTGTGGAAGCCGAGGTTCCCACTAAGGTGATGGACGGAGCGGCACTGATCGAGGCCCAGGAACTGGTCCGCCATGTGCCGGTCGGTGAAAGTGTCAGCGAGGCTATACTGAGCCTGGTCCGCCAAGGCCGTCCCGAGACCACTTCGATTGACCAGGTCAAAAAAAGCGTTTCCTGGGGCCCCGGCCCGCGGGCCTCTCAGGCATTAATGCTGGGGGTCAGGGCAAGGGCTGTAATCGAAGGAAGACTGGCTCCTTCGATAGACGATGTCGTGGCCCTGGCACAGCCGGTCCTGCGCCACCGCATGGCGCTTGGTTTCGCGGCCCAGGCCGAAGGTACGGAAATCGGCGAAATCATAGACAGGCTGTGCGAATCTATCGCCTGAAACCGGATGATGAACCCGCGCCGTTCAAATACTCATGGCCCAAATATTCATGGTAAAGCCGAGCAACTGGCGGCGGCGCTGCCGCCGCTTATGGTTGCCGCCGAAAGGGTGGCGGCAACGGTGTCGCAAGGGGTGCATGGTCGCCGCCGGGTTGGACAGGGCGAAACATTCTGGCAATTCCGCCGCTATCAGGTGGGTGATTGCCGGCAATCCATCGACTGGCGGCAATCGGCCAAGCGCGGCCCCGTCTATGTTCGCGAAAACGAATGGGAGGCGGCGCAGAGCATCTGGATGTGGCGGGATTGCTCTGCTTCGATGAACTACCGCTCATCAAAAAAATTACCCTGCAAGGAAGCCCGGGCCTCACTTCTGCTGCTTGGCCTGGCTTCACTTCTGCTGCGCGGCGGCGAACGGGTTGGCTTGCTTGGCTCGGCCAGTGCCCCGGCGCCCGGCAGAACGACGCTGAAGCGTATGGCGGCGGCCATCGAAGGTGAATCTCATGGCCCGGAGAACCTGCCTGGGTTCGAGCCGCTGCCGCGTTATGGCTGCGTCGTTCTGATCGGTGATTTTCTCGCCCCCATGGAAGAGACCGGCAAGCTTATCGACTCGTTCACCGCCCGCGGCTTGCGCGGCCATATGCTGAAGGTAATGGATCCGGCGGAAGAAACCCTGCCGTTCAGTGGAAGAGTTAATTTTGAGGGAATGGAAAACGAGGCGGAAATCCTCGTTCCCAGGGTAGAAGCGGTACGCGACAAATACCGTGCCGCCGTTGCGGCGCATCATCATAGCCTGACGAGCCTGGCCGGACGGGCGGGATGGACATTTGCCGTACATCGCACCGACCATCCGCCCCAAACCGCGCTTATGGCGATGTTTCAGGCTTTGTCCCGACCCCGGGACGCTTTTTTAAAATCATGTTGAGCCCGGGATCTGTTTCCTTTGTCGCCCCTTGGCTTTTAGTCGCATTTACGGCACTGCCGCTGATCTGGTGGCTGTTGCGGCTGATTCCGCCAAAGGCGCTTAAGGCCCGCTTTCCGGCGGTGCGGCTGCTTGAAAAACTGGTGACCAGGGAACAAAGTCCGGCCAAATCTCCGCCCTGGCTTCTGGTTCTTCGTATTTCCCTTGTCGGTGCGGTTATTCTTGGTCTCGCCCAACCGCTGTTTAACGCGGTCCCGGGCTTAAGTGGTAATGGGCCATTAATTCTTGTCATCGACGACGGTTGGGCCGCGGCTGCCGACTGGCCGGGGCACCGCCGGGCCGTGGTCAAAATAATAAACCAGGCCAAACGTGCAAACCGGGCGGTAATAATCGTTTCCACCGCCATTCAAAGCAAATCGTCAAGGCCCTTGATCCGGCCGTTGAGCGCCGATGAGGCGATCAAGGTAGTTCGCTACATGCAGCCGAAGCCCTGGTTTGGTGACCGTGCCGCCGCCCTGGCGGCGCTTGATGCTTCAGGTGTTCTGGGGGGTAATCCGCCGGGGCAGGTAATATGGTTCAGCGATGGCCTCGACGATGGCGCAAACACGGCCTTTATCGAGCGCCTGAAACGGATCGGAAAGCTAACCGTCGTCAGTGACGACAGCTCACGGCTGCCGATAATACTCATGGCCCCGGAAAACCAAGGCGGGGCGCTTAAAATAACTGCGATGCGCGCCGGTGGCGGGCCGCGAAAGGTGGTCTGGCTGAAAGCCACCGGCGAAGGCGGAAGGTTGCTGGCGCGGCAAGCGATCTCCTTTGCCAATGGCGAAAACAAGGCCGAGACCCGTCTTGATCTGCCTGCCGAATTGCGAAACCGGCTTGATCGTTTGCGCATAGAAGGCGAGAGCACCGCCGCCGCGGTGGCCCTGATTGACGAACGCTGGCGGCGGCGTCCGGTGGGGCTGGCAACATGGAAAGGTGGGGCCGATGCAAGTTCTCCCCTGCTTAGCCAGAATTTCTATATAGAACGCGCCCTCGAGCCTTTCAGCGAAATCCGCCGGGGCCCGCCCGAAGAGCTTGTCAAACGTAAGCTGGCGGTGCTGGTCATGGCAGATCCCGGTCACATAACGCCCGCCAACAGGGATATAATAGGCAAATGGGTCGAAAAAGGCGGGGTTCTGCTTCGTTTCGTCGGTCCCCGGATGGCCGAAACCGGACAGACGGAGGACCGATTGCTGCCGGTGCGGTTGCGCCCGGCGGCCCGTTCGATGGGCGGAAGCATGACTTGGGAAAAACCGGCAAAGCTGGCCAGGTTCAATCCCAAAAGTCCTTTTCGTGGTCTCAAAATACCCGGCGATATACGGGTCCGCCGCCAGCTTCTGGCCCAGCCGTCGGTCGATCTGGCTGATCGGACCTGGGCCAGTCTGAGTGACGGTACGCCATTGGTGACGGCGGCGAAAAAGGGAAACGGATGGATTGTTCTGGTCCATACCACTGCCAATGCGGAATGGTCAGATCTGGCCCTTTCGGGGCTGTTCGTGAAGATGCTGCAACGGGTCGTCCGGCTGGGTGCGGGGGTGGCGGCGAAAGCGGACGGCCAGATACTTGAACCGCTGTCGTCGCTGGACGGATCGGGGCGACTGACCAAGCCCCCGGCGACCGCCCTGGCGATTGCCGCCGATGCCCTGGCGGCTCAAAGTCCGGGGCCGTCCCATCCACCAGGATTTTATGGCAAGTCGTCGTCCCGTCGGGCGCTCAACCTTTCGGGACGTATTTTGACGCTTGATCCGCTGGTGGTCGGCAAAAACATTTCCGGGGCAGATCACAAAACCTATGCCGGAGGCGATGAGGTCAACCTTAAGCCGTGGCTGCTTGGCCTTGCCATGGTTCTTGCGGTAATTGATCTGGCGGCGAGTCTGGTCCTGCGCGGCCTGTTGGCGGTGAGGACCACGGTCGGTGTCGCGATTGCGGTGCTCGTCTTGTCCGGTGGCGCGGCAGGGGCGGCAACGGCCGACGATTTCGCCATGGCGGCAGGCCTTGAGACCAGACTTGCCTATGTCATCACCGGCAACAGCGCAATCGACGAAACAAGCCGGGCCGGATTGAAGGGGTTGAGCCAGGTCATCCGGCAACGCACGGCGGTCGAACTTGGCCAGCCAATGGCGGTCAATCCCGAAACCGATGATCTGGTTTTTTTCCCCCTGCTGTACTGGCCGCTTACGATAACTGCCGCGGATATTTCGGATACCGCGGTTTCCAGACTTAACTCCTATATGCGTGGCGGCGGGACAATATTGTTCGATACCCGCGAAGGGCGTGATGGCGGTCTGCCGGCAAAGCTGGAAAAACTGGCATCCCGGCTGGACATCGGGCCTCTGTCGCCAATTCCTCCGGGGCATGTTCTTGGCCGTTCGTTTTATCTGCTTGATGAATTTCCCGGAAGATGGAGCGGCGCGACCCTGTGGCTCAATCCTTCCGGTGAGCGCACCAACGACGGCGTTTCAAGGGTCATTGTCGGGGCCAACGACTGGGCCGCCGCATGGGCCGTGGACGACGCGTTAAGGCCTCTGTTCGCGGCGGTTCCAGGTGGCGAAAGGCAACGGGAAATGGCCTACCGGTTCGGCATAAATCTGGTTATGTACACGCTAACCGGCAATTACAAATCCGATCAGGTTCACCTCAAGGCGATTATCGAGAGGCTGGGTCGATGATTGCGACAATAAGTTTTTCACCGCTTGTTCCCTGGCCGCTGATTTTGCTTCTGGCTGTCCCGGCCCTGGGGCTGGTCGGCGTCGCCTTGTCGCGCCGGGCCCGGGGTGCGTGGTTGAGGTTGCTGATGTTGACGGCGCTGCTGGTGGGGCTGCTTGATCCCCGCCTGGTCCGTGAAGACCGTCGTCCTGAAACAGATATCGCGGTGATCGTGATGGATCGCTCGCAAAGCCAGCAGATCGGCAACCGCATGGCCGAAAGCGAGGCCGCGCTGGCCGCGGTCCGGGCCCGGCTGGCCAAGCTTAAAAACCTTGAAATCCGGGAACTCGACGTTGGCGGGGCCGAACAGGGAACCCTTTTATTCAAGGCGCTTGCCGAAACGCTTGCCGATATACCGAAAAAAAGACTGGCCGGGGTGATCGTGATTACCGACGGTCAGGTCGATGATCTTCCCGGTCAGGCCATAGGCGGTCCCCTGCAAGTGTTGCTGAGCGGAAAGCCAGGTGAGACGGACCGCCGCATAATCGTTGACAAGGCCCCTGGATATGGCGTTGTCGGCCAGCCGGTGGAGATAGTCTACCGGGTTGAGGAAAAAGGTAAAACCACCGGTGGGCCGGTGCGGGTAAGGTTCAAAAGGGACGGCGTGGAAAGCGGAAGCGAGATGGTCCGGGTCGGCCAACGCAGGCGCTATTCGATAAATCTGGATCATGCCGGGCCGACCATCGTCGAGCTTGAGGTGGCAAACGACAAGGGTGAGATTTCATCTCTGAACAATCGTGCCGCAATTTCGATCAACGGCGTTCGCGACCGGCTGAAGGTGCTTTTGATTTCGGGCCAGCCATACCCCGGAGAACGCACATGGCGCAATCTTCTGAAGTCCGATCCATCCGTCGATCTGGCCCATTTCACCATTTTGCGGACACCCGAAGAGGCAAGTTACACACCGCTCAGGGAACTTTCGCTTATCAGCTTTCCGGTTGACGAACTGTTTGGCGAAAAGCTGAATAAATTTGATCTGGTAATCTTTGATCGTTATCTGGTGCGTGGTGTACTGCCGCAATTGTACCTCAAAAATATTGTTGATTATCTACGACAGGGCGGCGCTGTTCTGCTTGCTTCCGGTCCCGAATTCGCCGGTCCCGAAACCTTGTTTCGAACCCCGCTTGGTTCGGTAATGCCGGTTCCGCCGACCGGGCGGGTTATCGAGAAGGCTTTTCGTCCGGTGGTTTCGCAATCCGGCCTGGCCCATCCGGTGACCGCCGGGCTGATGAAGCAACCTCAATGGGGACGCTGGTTGCGCCAGGTCGAGGCCGGTCCAACCTCGGGAACGGTGCTGATGACCGGGGTGAATAAAAACCCACTGGTGGTGCTTGAGCGTCTGGGCAAAGGCCGTATAGCGCAGTTGATGAGCGATCAGATATGGCTGTGGGCAAGAGGTTTTGAAGGCGGCGGACCGGCGACAAAGCTGCTGAGGCGCCTGGCCCACTGGCTGATGAAGGAACCGGACCTGGAAGAGGAAAGACTTAGCGCCAGGATCGAGGCAGGAAGCCTGACAATCAAACGCCAGAGTCTCGCCGCATCGGTGGCACCGGTAACGGTTGATACCCCGTCGGGAGCAACTTTTGTGGTATCGCTGAAGGGGCTGGGCAATGGTCAATTCCAGGCCACTGCCAAGGCTGGCGAAGCCGGTATTTACAGCCTGAAGGAGGGCCCGTTGAGCGCCCTGGCGGTGGCTGGCGAATTAAATCCGATCGAGCTTTCCGATTTGCGGGCGAGCGGGGATAAAATCGCCCCCATAGCCAAGGCAAGCGGTGGTTCCGTCCAATGGATAGACGATGGACTGCCCGACATTCGCCGCGTCCGACCGGGTGGCCCCCGCGCCGGTCGTGAATGGATCGGGCTTGTCCGAAACGGCTCCTACGCCGTCTCTGGGTTATCCCAGACTTCCCTGGTGCCGGGGTGGATGTTGCTTGGGCTTGTAATCGGCTCGCTGATGGCGGCATGGTGGCGCGAGGGCAGGTAGGGATAAGTTAAGGTTGGAGAAGGTAATGGGGCTTCTGGTTGACGGGGTATGGCACGACAAATGGTACGACACCAAAAAAACAGGCGGCCGCTTCGTCCGTCCCGATGCCCAATTCCGCAATTGGCTTGGCGATGACGGTGACTTCGCGGCCGAGGCCGGACGCTATCACCTGTATGTATCCTACGCC
>CAZEFJ010000054.1:8044-12012 GCA_964511465.1 uncultured Hyphomicrobiales bacterium | reverse complement strand
CTCTTATCGGAACGAAAAAACCTGTTTTAGACCTTCGCATAACCGCCTCCGGCAGTGGCGGCAGCGGCGTCGCCGCCATCGCCTGCTTGTCATATCCTTTTGCCCGTCCCAGGCCGGCCGCGATCGATTTGAACAAGACATGATCCACCAACGGCACCCTGATTTCCAGAGAATGAGCCATGCCAGCCCAGTCGGCATCACGCAATAACTGAGAGCGCATGTAAAATGCCATTTCCATTGCCGCCACTTTTCGTTTCGGCTCGGAAATATTTTTATGGCATTCTTCCAGGGCGATCTGGGGGCGCAGTGTCCGCCACCCCTCTTCAACCAGCGTTGGATCAAGTATGTCGGTAAGTTCCCACGGCATAAACAGCCCCCGGCGCAACATATAGGCATCCTCGAAACGGCACCCATATTCCAGCAATCCGGCATATTTTGGCGATGTCATATATTTGAGCAGCGGCGCCGAAACCACCCGAAACCCTTTACCCAAAGAACGGGCACCGGGAATATGGCCAAACGAGCGAACCACCGCCGGTATATGTCTGAAACTGTCATAGCCGCCGAACAATTCATCACCACCAATGCCTGAAAGCGCCACCTTCAGGCCCATCTTGGCCGCCTCCTTGGCAATGAAAAAGACGTTCACCCCATCTATGGTGGGCTGGTCCATGGCCTTGAAAAACATCTCCATGTCATCATGAAATTCACCGCTGTTGGCCCATCTGGTTGTATGGCTTGTGCCATATATACCGGCTATCTCCAATGCCAGAGGTGCTTCGTCGCGCCGGGTTCCGCGAAATTCCTCGAAACCCAGGGTCATGGTTTCAAGCGGGCGGTCCTGAATTTCCGAAGCCAGCCCGGTGATGGTTGCCGAATCAAGGCCCGAAGAAAGAAAAACGCCAACCGGAACGTCTGAAACCAGATGATGGCGCACGCTGTCAATCAAGGCCTGGCGCAAATCCCCTATTTTGCCGATTTCGCCACCGGGATTGGCCGCCCCAAGAGACTCCGCAAGGTTAAAAAATTTCTTGCTACGACAGTGGCCTCCACAATCAATCCAAAGAGTCGTTCCGGCCTCAAGCGAGCGAATATCCGAATAAAGAGTGTGGGGTTCGGGAACGTAACCAAAAAGAAAAAAACCGACATGTCCGGCCGAATCAACTCCCGTTCCGGCCTCTCCTCCGGCAACCAGTGCCTTGACCTGTGATGCGACCCGGATAGTCATTCCGTCATCGGCATAATAAAGTGGCTTGATGCCGAAACCATCGCGCCCAAGGAACATTCCCCGCCGCTCCTCGTCCCATATGGCAAAGGCGTACATGCCGCGCAGGTACGATACCATTTCCCGGCCGTAACGATGATACAGATGAAGCAGAACTTCGGTATCCGAATGGCTTTTGAAAACGGCGCCATGGCTTTGCAATTCGTCGCGCAGAGCACGAAAATTATATATTTCACCATTATAGACGATGCGGTAACGCCCTTCGGCAAAGTCGTCGCCGCCATCCGGTAACGAAAAAACCATTGGCTGGGCGGCGGTGTCGGCCAAATCTATGATCGACAACCGACGGTGTGCCAGACCAACGCGCCGGTCCGCGGAAATCCAGTCACCATCACCGTCAGGCCCGCGCAGGCGCATCGCTTCACTGATTGCCAGAAGCTCTGTAACGCTCACCGGGGGCGCATCCGGGGCATAGGCGAATATGGCTGCAAGACCGCACATAGACGATACATAACCGCCGGGCGCAGGCGAAATAAAGCCTTTTCGCAAAGCTCTTATTATTCCCTGTCATTACCGGCTTTGCATCCGGGGGGCAAATCAGGGTAAAACGGCAGGATGAAACAACTGATTCAGAATACCCGATCCGGCAAGCTGGCCTTGCACGAGGTGCCGGAACCAAAAGTCCGGGCCGGACATGTCATGGTAAAGACTACCGCCTCGCTGATTTCGGCGGGGACCGAACGGCTGGTCGTCGAATTTGCCGGCAAAAGCCTGGCCGGCAAGGCGAAGGCGAGGCCCGACCTGGTAAGGAAGGTTCTCGCCAAGGCCAAACGCGACGGCATCAGAGCGACAACCAGGGCGGTACTGGCCCGGCTTGATGAACCGCTGCCGCTGGGATATTCGGCGGCCGGAGAAGTGATCGCAGTCGGGGCCGGGCTGGAAGGCCGGTTCAATGTCGGGCAAAGAGTTGCCGTCGCCGGGGCCGGGCTGGCCAATCATGCCGAAGTCAACGTCGTCCCGCTCAACCTGACGGCGGCTGTCCCCGTCGGCGTAACCGACGAAGAAGCCTGTTACGCAACCGTCGGGGCAATCGCAATGCACGCTGTACGCAATCTGGATGCCGGTCTTGGCGACATTGTCGCGGTGATCGGGGTCGGCCTGGTCGGTCAGCTTGCGGCACAACTGCTAAGCCTTTCCGGGGCCAGAGTGATCGCCCTGGACTATAATCAGGAACGCCTGGAACTGGCCCGGCGCATGGGCGCCGAAGCGGCGGTTAAACTGGGCGATGAAAATTTACAACAAACGATTTCCGTGGTTACCGGGGGCAGGGGTTGCGACGGCATCCTTATCGCCGCGGCAACCAAGTCCGACGAGCCGTTTCAGACCGCCGGAACAATCGCCAGGGACCGGGCCAGAGTATGTCTGGTCGGTCTGACCGGAACCTGTTTCCCGTATCGCGAATTCATGAAAAAGGAATTGAATATCGTAATTTCCAGATCCTACGGCCCGGGCCGCTACGATCACAATTACGAGGGCCGGGGCATGGCTTATCCCGAAGGCTGGGTGCGCTGGACCGAAAACGACAACATCAGCGAATGTCTGCGCCTGATGGCACCCGGCAAGACTAACCGCCGCCTTGATGTCACGGCCCTGACCACGCACCATTGGGCGCTCGACGATGCCGAGACGGCATACGCGATGATATCAAGTGGAAGCGAGCCTCATCTGGGGGTGGTGCTGAATTACCCCGAGCGATCACCAAAACAGCAATCCGCATCATTTTCTTCCCCCGCGACAACCGGGCAAAGGAAAAGTTGCACATTGGCAATGATCGGGGCGGGGAATTTCGCCCGAGCCGTCCTGCTGCCTGAAATCAGAAAGCTTAAAGGAGTGGAGCTGCGAACGATCGTTACCCGGCGCGGTGCGACCGCCGAAAACGCAGCCAAGGCATTTGGCTTCAAGCTGGCATCGAGCGACGAGGCCGATATTTTCGACGATCCAGAAATTGACGCGGTAATAATCGCCACCCGGCACGACAGCCACGCCGAACTGACGGCCCGGGCCCTTGCCGCGGGCAAGCCGGTGCTGGTGGAAAAGCCCCTTGGTCTTAGCCGCGACGATATCAGGCGGGTAACGGAGGCCCGCAATTCGTCAAATGCATTTTTTCAGATCGGCTTCAACCGCCGTTTTGCACCGCTGGCGATAAAGGCACGCCAGCATCTCGCCGCAACCGCCGGGCCCGGTTTCATTCTGATGCGGATAAACGCCGGGGCCAGCCCCGCCGATAGCTGGGTCAACGACAGCCTTGAAGGCGGCGGAAGAATCCTTGGCGAAGTCTGCCATTTCATCGATCTGGCGCGTTTTTTGGTCGGCTCGCCGATAAATTCGGTCCAGGCGGTCGCGACAACCGCCGAGGACATGTCGCTTACACTTGGCTTTCAGGATAACTCCCTCGCCACCATTGCCTATACCGCGCTTGGCGACAGCGCATATTCGAAAGAATTGATCGAGTGCTACGCAGGCGGCTCGGTAGTCTCGCTGGACAACTTTCGTTCGCTGCAAATCGTTGTCGACGGAAAGACCTCGAACAGCACCCACAAGACCCAGGACAAGGGCTTCAGAGACCAGCTAAAGAATTTCTTCGCCGCCGTCAAAGGCGATATTCCGCCGCCCGTGGACGAGGCCGAACTAATAGAAACATCGATCGCCACCATCGCGGTGATGGAATCGCTGCAATCAGGAA
>CAZEFJ010000054.1:0-7944 GCA_964511465.1 uncultured Hyphomicrobiales bacterium | reverse complement strand
CTAATAGAAACATCGATCGCCACCATCGCGGTGATGGAATCGCTGCAATCAGGAAACAGAGTGGACTTGTAGCCAGTGGAATCTTTTTTCGAAACCGAATTTGACCGCCACGCCGAAGTGCTGGCGGCGACCCGCACCACCCTTGGCCAGCCCTTGCTGCGGCTGGCCTCTGTCTGCGTCGAGGCGCTACGTGAGGGCGGCAAAATAGTTCTTTTCGGTAATGGCGGCAGCGCCGCCGACGCCCAGCATCTGGCAGCCGAACTGTCCGGCCGCTACAAGATGGAGCGACCGCCGATTGCCGCCATCGCCCTGACCACCGACAGTTCGGCACTGACCGCAATCGGCAACGACTATGGTTTCGACAACATATTCGCCCGTCAGGTCGGAGCCCTGGTTCGCGACGGTGATGTGGCAATAGGCATTTCCACGTCAGGAAACAGTGAAAACGTCATATCGGGATTAATGGAGGCCCGTAAACTGGGCGCTACCGCTGCCGGTCTTGGCGGTCGGGATGGCGGGCGGATGAGCGATTGCGCCGATCCTTATCTGGTGGTGCCGTCCGACGATACGGCGCGGATTCAGGAAATGCATATCACCCTGGGCCATATTCTGTGCGCCATTATCGAAAAGGAACTAACCCCGTCATGAGCGAGCGTTACGCCCTGGCAACTATCGTCGAAACCTTTGGCCAGTCACGGATTCTCTGCGTCGGCGATGTCATGCTGGATCATTTCCTTTACGGAAAGGTCGAGCGAATATCGCCGGAAGCGCCGATTCCGGTGCTGTTGATAGAGCGCGAGGACGCCATGCTGGGAGGGGCGGGCAATGTCGTGCGCAATGTTGCCGCCCTTGAAGCAACGGTTCGTTTCATAACCGTTATTGGCGACGACCATGCCGGCGAGGAGGTTGCCAGGCAGTTCAGCGATATTGGCATAGCCGATAAGCCAATCATTGATGACGGACGCAGAACATCGACCAAAACCCGTTACATCGCGAATGTTCAGCAGATTCTGCGGGCCGATCGGGAAACTACAATTCCCCTCAGCGACAAGATCCGCGAAAAACTTATTGGCGAGGCGATCAAGGCGATGGCTGATTGCGATGTCGTAATCCTTTCCGACTATGGGAAGGGGGTGATTGACAACCATGTCGCAGCCGAAATTATCGCCGCCGCCAAAAAAGCAAGAAAACCGGTAATAGTCGATCCAAAGGGGGCTGACTATGAGGTTTATCGCGGAGCGGATATAGTCACGCCCAACCGCAGGGAATTGACCGAAGCCTCGCGGATGCCGACCGACAGCATGGATGAAGTTGTTTCGGCCGCGCAATGTCTTATTGACGGGTATGGGTTCGAGTTTGTACTGGCAACATTGGGCGGTGAGGGAATGGTGCTGGTCGCGGCCTCGGGCGAGGTTCATCAGCTTGGCGCCGAGGCCCGCGAGGTTTACGACGTATCCGGTGCCGGTGACACGGTAGCGGCGGTATTGGCGGTGGCGCTGGGAGGCAGCGGCGAAATGTCGAGCGCGGCCGGGCTGGCCAATGTCGCGGCCGGGATTGTCGTCGGCAAGGTGGGTACCGCAGTTGCCTATACCGACGATATCACCAGGGCCCTGCTGCATCGTGATATTTCAAGCGCCGAGGCAAAGGTTATGTCGCTTCGGCCCGGCCTCGACCGGATCAAGGCATGGCGTCTTGAGGGGCAGAGAATCGGCTTTACCAACGGCTGTTTCGATCTTTTGCATCCGGGCCATATATCGCTTTTATCCCAGGCCAAAAGCGCATGTGACAGACTGGTTGTCGGGCTGAACTCGGACGGCTCGATCAATCGTCTCAAGGGTGACCACCGCCCGGTACAGTCGGAAGCGTCCCGGGCCCAGGTGCTGGCCTCGCTGGCGAACGTCGATATGGTGATAATATTTTCCGAAGACACCCCGATTGATCTTATCGGGGCAATCCGGCCGGAAGTTTTAATCAAGGGGGCCGATTACGCGATTGATCAGGTGGTCGGGGCCGATCTGGTTCAGGGATATGGTGGCGAAATCGTCCTGGCCTGCCTCAAGGACGGACATTCCACCACCGCAACCATCGCCAGAATCAATAAACAGGAAGATTGATCAACTTGATCGTTGAGCAGATCATTTATGCCGCCGCCTGGTTCAGTTTCGGATTGTTCCACTCGCTGCTTGCAAGCGAAATGGCAAAAGGGAAACTTGCTCGTCTGACGGGGCCGTATTACCGCCTTTCCTATAACCTGTTTGCCGCGATTTACATCTCCATGGTTTTTGCGGTCGGGAACCTTTATCTAGAATCAACGCCATATTCACTTTCCGTCCCGCTCGAATACATTCTCACTATCATAAAAATTATCGGCGTCGTGGTGATGGTATGGGGGGCACAAGGCTATGACCTGGGACTGTTTGCCGGGACCAGGCAAATCCGCGATCACCGCCATGGCATAAAGGAGGGGCAAGACGAACCGTTGGTAGTCGACGGCCTCCACCGATATATGCGCCACCCCATATACAGCGGGGCATTCCTTTTCCTGTGGGGCGGCGTTGATGGCTCAACGGCGCTGGTAACCGCGGTCTGGGGTTCGCTCTATCTTCTCATCGGAACTTATTTCGAAGAAAGAAAGTTGCTTGCCAATTATGGGGAAAGCTATGCTGACTACTGTCAGAAAACCCCGGCCTTCATCCCCTGGAAGGGTCGCGTCACGTAGAGCATTTCAGTATTGATCGCCATCACGCGACCAAATCGCCGCAGCGACACCACTCACAGGGACGAATTGCTGCGATTACGGGCTCTCGTCAATAAACCTATAATTTCCTTTTAATATTGAGAACCGCCCACGAACCCAACATAATAGAGTTGTGTTGCGGGGAATGGTGAGGATCGTCTCATGGCAAACGCCAAACTGGAGAAACTGAGAGTTCTGGTTGTCGATCACAACCCATTCTATTGCGAATTGCTGGAAGGCGTGTTGAAAGCCATCGGTGTGGGTGAGGTGACAACCTCCCTTAATAGCGATGAGGCCTTCTTGGAGATAAAGAAGGGTAAAACCAGTCTCGTCTTATGCTGTTGGGATTTGGAACCCGTCAATGGTGAGGAATTCGTCAAGGCGATAAGGGCGGGCGAAAACGACATCGACCCGCTGGTGCCGATCATTATGGTAACCAGCCGCACCGAATCGAGATACGTTACCAACGCCAGGGACGCTGGAATTACCGAATTCGTGGCCAAGCCTCTTTCAGTGAAACAACTATTAAGCAAGATTGTTGAAGTCTTGGATCGTTCCCGGCCTTTCGTCAAGGCGGATGGATTTTTTGGCCCGGACCGACGGCGCAAAGAGGTAGACGAAGATAGTAAGAAAAGAAAAACAGACAATGAGCCACACCATCAAGCCCAATGAACCTAAAAATCTGAGCGACGCAAGGGCCGCCCTGCGCAATGCCGAAAAGGTTCTGAAAAAAGAAATTGCGGCCAGGAAGAAGGCCGATAAAGAACATATCGTGGCGCTTGCCAGACTTGGTCACGAATTGAAAAACCCACTTAGCGCAATTTCCGGTTTTAGCGAAATGATGGCCGATGAAGACTGCTCGTTACCGATCGATGCGTATCGGGAATATTCATCCCTGATCCACACAGCAATCCTCCAGACAATCAAGATTTGTGAAAGGGAGATTCGTACCTTTACGGAAGCGGGGAGCCGGGAAATGCTGGTGCGCGAAGAAATCAACGTGGCGGCGCTGGCCAAAGACGTGATAAAATTGTTTGCCAAAATAGCCGATGATGGCAATGTCAAGATCAAGGTTGATTTTCCTGACAATTTCCCGGTTATGAAAACAGATCCGGTTCGTTTGCATCAGGTTCTTTCCAATACCATCTCCAACGCCGTTAAATTCACTCCCAAGGGCGGCGTGGTTGAAGTCAAGGGGGTGGTGAAAGACGACGAAACTTTAATTCTGGTGATTGCAGACGAAGGTCGGGGCATCTCACCGGAAAGCCTTCTTCTGGTCACCCACGCGGGATACCGGGCAAGAGACAATTCCGGCGCTTCGGGGACTGGTCTGGGCCTCAACATTTCGAAAATATTGATGAAGGAAATGGGCGGCACCATCGACATTCAAAGCAAACTGGGGGTGGGGACGGTGGTTTCCCTGATATTCCCAAAGGCCAGTGTTTCTTAAAATATAGGGGCAAGGCGGTCGACATTTTTACGCTAGAGCCTGTCTCGGCTATATGGAAACACTGAGGTAGGCTCTATCCTTCGCCGCTGGATATTTTGGCTAAAATGCGTTTCCAGAAACCTTTCTTCTCCGGTATCCGTTCCATCCCCGGCAGGGGGCGGCGGGGCAGACCCTGGTGGGCCGCGCTCATAAATCTTTTCCAGATCCTGGCAGGCAGACCGCCGCCGGTTACCCTGTGCATCGGCTTTGAATCGTCATTACCCATCCAGACCCCGGCAACCAGATCGGCGGAATAGCCGATGAACCAGGCATCCCGGAAATTCTGGCTGGTGCCGGTCTTTCCCGCCACAGCCCGCGGTATCGCAGCAGCCCGCCCGGTGCCGCTCCTGATTACTTCGGACATCATCTTGTTTATCGCCGCGACATTGGCCGGGCTGACCACCCGGCCCGGCCCGGAACCGGACCGGCGGTACAGGATTCGCCCCTCATCATCGCTGATCGAGACGATGCCATAGGCCCATACCCCGGTCCCGCCGTTGGCAAACGTGCCATAGGCCGAAGTAAGTTCAATCAGGCTGACCTCGCCGGTCCCCAGGGCGATACTGGGATCAAGCCTGAAATCCGAAGTTATTCCCAATCTGTGCGCGGTATCTATGACGTTTTTAATCCCGGCCCGTTCGGCGACACGAACCGCCACCGTATTTATCGAACCGGCAAGAGCCTGGCTAAGGGTTACCCGGCCCTTGAATTTACGGGAGAAATTTTCCGGGCTCCACCCGTCTATGGTTATCGGTCCGTCAACCAGTATCGAGCGAGGATTCAAACCGGCCCTGAGACCGGCCAGATAAACAATCGGCTTGAACGCCGAGCCGGGCTGACGAAGGGCCTGGGTGGCACGGTTAAACTGGCTTTTGGAATAACTGCGACCGCCGACCATGGCCCGTACCGCACCATCCGGCGAGATTGCGACCAGCGCCGCCTGGCTAACCCTGGCCTTCCTGCCGGCACCGTCAAGCGCCGCCGCTACGGCGCCTTCGGCCTGACGCTGAAGTTTTGCATCAAGCGTGGTCGTAACCGTTATGTCGCTGTCCCCGGGGCTCAGATACGCCGCCGTGCGCTCCATCACCCAGTCGGCGAAATAACGTCCCTCCGAAAAATTCCTGGACCCGGCCAAAACGCTTGCCCGGTCCTTTATCGCGGCCCGCGACTGGGCCTTGCTAAGATATCCAGCGGCAACCATATTGGCCAGCACCTGACGGGTCCGTTTGGCGGATCGTTTCGGGTTGGCCAGTGGATTATAGCTGGACGGTGCCTTGAGAAGACCGGCCAACATCGCCGCCTCATAGAGCGAGACATCCCGTACCGACTTGGAAAAATACTTCTTTGATGCGGCCTCGACGCCGAATGTCCCGGCCCCCAGATAGACCCGGTTCAAATAGACACTTAGAATCTGGTCCTTACTTAACTTACGTTCCAGCCACAGCGCCAAAAGTACTTCCTGGACCTTGCGTTTAATTGTCCGGCGAGGTGTCAGAAACAGGTTCTTGGCAACCTGCTGGGTGATTGTGCTGCCGCCCTGAACTATACGCCCGGCGATTATATCGACCCATACGGCACGGGCCAGACCGATTAGATCAAGGCCAAAATGACGGTAAAAACGCCGATCTTCAGTCGCCAGCACCGCAGCCGGAAGGGCTGCGGGCAACTGGCTGACGCTCACCGGTATTCCGTAAAGATCACCGTAGGTTGCCAATACCGACCCGTCGGCCCCGAGAACCGTCACCGACGGCCGTCTGGTCGCCGCAAGTTGCTTGTCCACATCCGGCAGGTCATAGGCGTACCAGGCAACGACAAAACCGGTCGCAATCACGCCCCAGACCAGGACCACCAGCCCCCAATGGATACCGACTCTCAGAAACCGCGCCAGCCAACCCGCCGCCAACGCGATGCGCCCCGACTTTGAATGGCGGGAATGTTTTTTACGGGCCTTGCCTGCCATAGCGTGTTGATTCCCGGGTTCGTGGCATTCAGGGCACAGCTTCAGCCGCCGGGAGTTATAATCAGGTTAACGTCGACAAGTTTTTTCTTTCGGGGAATGCTTTTGGGATCGTCGCCTTGATGATTATGGCCGACGGCAACTCAGCAGACGATGCAGATCATCGGGTTCTATGGCACAGCCTTTGAGGTTGCATCGCCATATTTCGGCGCCCGAAAGATCGGCACCCCTTAGATCCGCACCCCTCATGTCGGCTTCGGTGAGGTCGGCATCCCTCATCAAGGTACAGCGAAGATTTGAATTAAGCAGGACAACCCCGGTCAGATTGGCGTTGCTGAGATTTGCCCCGGAAAAGTCGGTTCCGGTAAGATCGGAGCAGCTAAGATCGGCATTGCTGAGATCGACGCCACGAAAATCCAGATCCTTAAGGTCAAGACCGGACAGCGAGGCGCGGCGGCCGCCGCCGCGACGGACCCAAACGCCATGTTCGCTAAGAATACGGTTCAGACTTTTCTGAAGCATCCCCATCTACCCCCGTTCCTGATTGTTGAAAGGATGTTACCATATGCAAGTGAAAATGACATTATTTCAAATATCACGGCCGGGTTTCAAATATCCAGATTGGCAACTTTCAGGGCATTGTTCTGAATGAACTCGCGGCGGGGTTCTACAACATCACCCATAAGCGTCGAGAACACTTCCTCTGCGTCATCCGTATGGCCGACACTCACCTGCAACAAGGATCGTGAATTGGGGTCCAGTGTAGTTTGCCAAAGTTGGTCCGGGTTCATTTCGCCCAGCCCCTTGTAGCGCTGTACGCCAACCCCCTTGCGGCCCATACTCATTATCGTGTCAACCAGGGCGACCGGACCAGATATTACATATTCCACGTCCTTGGCGATCAAGGTGCCATGACGGGTATATATTTTCTGCAGCTCGGCCGCCATATCGTCAAGCCGCCTGGCCTCGCTTGAACGTATTAGCGCACCATCAATAACATGTCGCTCACCAACTCCGCGATTGGTTCTCTCGAAGGCAAGCCCGCCATCTTTCATCGGCGTTCCGACCCATCCCCGTTCGCTTTCGACCTGCAATGCGTCAAGACGCTTGGCGATATATTGGGCAGTCTCCGCCGAGCGCTCGCCATCGGAAATAATAGCCGGATTGAGCGCCCCCAGAATAGCCGCCTGCTCGACCACCGCCATCGGCACATGACGGGAAAGGTGCTCAAGCAGTATTTTCGCCGTCCGCGCCCGGTCCACCAGTTGCCGCAGGTCGCTACCGGCGACCTGGACATTATTGTAATCGACAAACACCGTCCCCTCATCAACCGCCGAGTTGAACAAATAGTTTTCCATCGCGAAATCATCCTTGAGATAGACCTCGGAATTACCTCTCTTGGCACGATATAGCGGCGGCTGGGCGATATACAGATAACCTCGCTCGATTATCTCGGGCATGTGACGGTAGAAGAAGGTCAAAAGCAGGGTTCTGATGTGGCTGCCGTCAACATCGGCATCGGTCATTATGATTATCTTGTGATAGCGGCACTTTTCGATATTAAAATCATCGCGCCCGATGCTTGCCCCCAGGGCCGCGATCAGGGTGCCGATTTCGGCCGAGGAAAGCATCTTGTCGAAGCGGGCCCTCTCGACATTGAGAATCTTGCCCCTGAGCGGAAGTATCGCCTGATTGGCCCGGTTGCGGCCCTGTTTTGCCGAGCCGCCGGCGGAATCACCCTCGACTATAAACAGTTCGCTC
>CAZEFJ010000053.1:1763-12016 GCA_964511465.1 uncultured Hyphomicrobiales bacterium | reverse complement strand
TGCGGGCTGCGGTATTACGGTGAATTACGCTTTTCTGAGCCCCGCGCATCATCACCGGCTGAGCCGCGCGCAATGCGTCACGGGCCTGACCCTGATCGCCGCCGACAATCGCCTCTTCAACTTTTTTCAGGCATGTACGCACATAGCTGAGCCGCCTGGAGTTAACCTCGGCGCGGCGTTTAGTCTGACGAATTCGTTTCTTCGATGAAGCATGATTGGCCATGGGCTAAGACTGTCTCTTGATTATATTTTATTAAATTGAAGACCGGCTTATATATTCCGTATCGGTTTCAGTCAAGCCCGGCGCGACGAAACCGGGCCTGATCGGGCTATTTATTGGCAAAATCCGGCTTGCGCTTTTCCGTAAACGCCGCCATTCCCTCTTTTTGGTCGCTGGTGGCAAAGCTGGCATGAAACATCCGCCGCTCGAAACGCACCCCTTCAGACAGCGATACTTCAAAGGCACGGTTGACCGACTCCTTGGCCATCATCACCGACGGCCTGGAAAAACCGGCAATCGTCTGGCCCGCCTGCACGGCAGTATCTACAAGTTCTTCAATGGCGACAATACGGCTGACCAGACCGACCCGTTCGGCCTCTCCGGCATCCATCATTCTTCCGCTCAGACACATTTCCATAGCCTTGGACTTGCCCACGGCGCGGGTAAGGCGTTGAGTGCCTCCGGCCCCGGGAAGAGTTCCGATGGTGATTTCCGGCTGGCCGAATTTGGCATTTTCGGCGGCAATGATGAAGTCGCACATCATCGCTATCTCGGCCCCGCCACCCAGGGCGTAACCGGCAACCGCGGCAATAACCGGCTTGCGACAGGTGGTTATGCGCTCCCAGCCCGAGGTAATAAAATCCTCCAGATAGGCCTCGGCAAAGGTCTTGTGCTGCATTTCCTTTATGTCGGCCCCGGCGGCAAATGCCTTGTCATTGCCGGTAACAACCATTGCACCGATGTTATCGTCGGCCTCGAACTGATCAATGGCGCGGCCCAATTCGGCAATCAGCTCGGCGTTAAGCGCATTCATCGCTTTTGGACGATTAAGCGTAATCAGCCCGACATTGCCACGTGTTTCGACCGTAATACTGTTGTAGGACATCTGTATTCCTCGATTGTTTATGGTTTTTCATTTTGCCGGCGAGAGCAGGAAACGAACCGTCAAATCTTTTTCGCCACCGTTCTTACCGGCTTTGGGAAACTCCAGTTTCAACACTTCGCCTTCACGGCTGAATACCGCCTTGCCGGTCCGGGTCCAGCCCAGTTGCGGCAGTGTCGATGAATAAAAATCAAGCACCCGGGAACGGCTTACTGTCCCGAATGCGTAGGCCTCGACGATCCTTCCTGAGGGGGTGTCAAAGACCACTCCGCTGTCGATGTCCTCGCTAAGGGCTGACATCAAAGGCAGATCAACTATCGAGCTTACAAAGGCGTCCTCCGCCGCCGCCGGGACTATGGTGACGGTGACAAACAGGATAGCTGCCAAAAAACGGTTTATCATAGCTGCCATATTTAACACCTCTTCCCGGCCTTGTAGTCTTCTGCTTAGCGTTGCCGCCTGGGGCAATAGAAGGTCGAGCGCCCGGACTGTTGGATATGGCGCACTCCACCGGTTTTTGCAAGCTGACAATCACATCCCGGACATGCTTTGCCGGTTTGTCCATAGACCGCCAGAGCCTGCTGAAAGTAGCCCATCTCGCCGCTTACCTGCCGGTGATCGCGAAGGCTGGAGCCGCCTGCGGCAATTGCCTCTTCAAGAACATCCTTTATCGCCGCGACCAGACGCCGGGCCCGCACACCGGGGATCGTCGAAGCCTTGCGCCGGGGCGAAATCGCAGCCCGGAACAGGCTTTCAGAGGCATATATGTTGCCCATCCCGGCAACTATCGACTGGTCCATAATCGCCACCTTCACCGGTCCTTTGCGTTGAGCAAGGCGACGGCCTATATAGTCGGCGTTAAAATCCGGCCCCAGCGGTTCCGGTCCCAACCCCGAGAGACGGGAATAACTTTTCATATCTTCGCCGCCAACTATATCAATCAGGCCAAAGCGGCGGGGGTCATGAAAATGGGCGCTCACCGAACCGCTGAAATCAATGACCATATGGTCATGGCGACCAGCTTGCGGCGGGGTGCCTTCAAACACCCTGAAGCAACCCGACATCCCAAGATGGGCAACCATGACATCATCATTGTCCAAATAAATCAGGATAAACTTTGCCCGCCGCCCAACCTTGAGCACACGCCGCCCGGCAAGCCGGGCCGACAAGCCGGGCGGAAACGGCGCCCTGAGATCGGCCCGTCTGACCACGGCGCGGATAATCTCGCGTCCCTCCAGGGCCGAGGCCAGCCCGCGACAAACAGTTTCAACTTCGGGAAGTTCAGGCATCTAAAGCATATTTCGATCATACGGAAACACGGGGACACAGTAGCGTAAAAACAATGCTTAGGCTATTGTCCTGAACATGATCGAAAAACACCAGGACAGACAGTCGAACGGCGACGCGAACGAGGCTGGCGGAACAACCCATTTCGGCTATCGCGAAGTAGCGGAAAGCGACAAGGGAACGCTGGTCCGCAATGTATTCGACAGCGTCGCCCCCAGCTATGACCTGATGAACGACCTGATGAGCATGGGCATACACCGACTGTGGAAAAACGCGATGATCGACTGGCTGAACCCCGGCCCGACGATGCGGCTTGTCGATGTCGGCGGCGGCACCGGCGACGTCGCCTTTCGCTTTATCGAACGGGGCGGCGGCCCGGTCGTCGTCTGCGACGTCAACACATCGATGATATCGGTCGGTCGTGACCGGGCGATCGACAAGGGACGGCTGGAAGATAAAATTTCCTGGACCGGGGGCGACGCCGAACACCTGCCCATTGCCGATGCCTCAGTCGATGCCTATACCATCGCCTTTTGCATCCGCAACGTCACCCATATTGACGCCGCGCTCAAGGAGGCGTGGCGCGTTCTAAGGCCCGGCGGAAGGTTTATCTGCCTGGAATTCAGCCATGTAACGAAACCGCTGCTGAGTAAATTGTACGACCTCTATTCGTTCAAGGTTTTACCGGCCCTTGGTAAAAAGGTGGCGGCCGATCGCGACGCCTACCAATACCTTGCCGAAAGCATCCGCAAATTCCCCGACCAGGACGAATTTGCCCGGATGATCGCTAAGGCCGGTCTTGAACAGGTAAAATACCGCAATCTTACCGGCGGCATCGCGGCCTTGCACTCGGCCTGGAAAATATAATGTTGCGTTCTCTCAGAAATATTGCCCGGCTGCTTGGAATCGTTCGCACCCTGGCTCGCCATGACGCACTTTTCCTGCTTGAAAATCTGGGAGTTGCGGAACTGGCGGTTTTTTGCGCCAAGCTGATTTCCCGACGCCGACAAGAAGGCCGCCCGGGGCAACGTCTGGCCCTGGCGATGAGCGAGTCCGGGCCGGGTTTCATCAAACTTGGTCAGGCGTTATCGACGCGCTCTGACATTCTCGGCGAGGAAATGGCAGGTGATCTGTCCGGCCTTCAGGACCGGCTGTTGCCATTTAGCGGCACCGAGGCGCGAGCCGCCATCGAAGCCGAGTTCGGCACCGACCTGGAAAACCTGTTCAGCGAATTCAACGACCAGGCGATAGCCGCCGCATCAATCGCCCAGGTTCATTTTGCCGTCACTACCGATGGCCGTGAAGTTGCGGTAAAGGTACTGAGGCCAGGAATTGAAGACGCCTTCAGCCGTGATATCGAAATGTTTTCGTGGATCGCGGAACGAGTCGAGGCGGCACGCCCGGAATGGCGGCGCCTGAAGCCCATTGACATGGTCAAGACCCTGGCCGAATCGGTGACTATCGAAATGGATTTGCGTTTCGAGGCCTCGGCGGCCCAGGAACTGGCGGAAAATTTCGCCGACGACGAGACCTTCCATGTCCCCCGGGTCGACTGGACCCGCACCGGGCGGCGAGTACTTACCACCGAACGGGTAAGCGGAGTCCGCCTTGACGATCGTGACGCCATAGTTGCCGCCGGACATGACCCGCAACAGGTGCTGGCTAAATCATCGGGAGCATTCTTCAAGCAGGTGTTCCGGGACGGATTTTTTCACGCCGATCTCCATGCCGGCAATCTTTTCGTCCGCGACGACGGTAATATTGCCGTCGTTGATTTCGGAATCATGGGACGCATCGGCAAGCGCGACCGCTTTGCCCTGGCCGAGATGCTGCTGGCCTTCCTTAGCCGCGACTATCGCCGCGCCGCGCAAATCCATTTCGATGTCGGATGGGTGCCGGCCCACCGCTCGGTCGATCAGTTCACCCAGGCCTGCCGTTCGATAGCCGAGCCGATAATGGACAAGCCGCAGAACGAAATCTCGTTCGCCCGTCTGCTGGGACAGCTTTTTCAGGTTGCAAAGACATTCGATATGGAGGCCCAGCCACAACTGTTGTTGCTTCAGAAAACCATGCTGGTGGGTGAGGGAACAGGCCGACAACTGGCCCCCGAGGCGAATATGTGGATGCTTGCCCGGCCGCTTGTCGATGATTGGGTCACCGCCAATTTAGGCCCCGACAGACAAATCCGTGAAGCCGCCAAAGAATTTTCGACAACCATTGGCCGACTGCCAAAAATGCTGGGAGACCTGGAAACCGGTGCCGCAATGATCGCCAACGGAGAAATAAAACTGCACCCCGACACAATTCATGCCCTTCGCGGCGAAAGCGGGTACGGCTCCGTAATCCCATGGCTGATCGCCGGTATCGCAACAGGCTTGCTTGTCGCCTGGATAATTTGAGCAAATATTCTTGCAACATCCGTATAATGTATTATTAAATTAACCACACTATTTTTTAGTTAAACCCGGACTGCCGATAATTGCCTGAAAGCAATAATATTCTTCTGATCGTCTCGGGCGGGATCGCCGCCTGCAAGTGCCCTCAACTGATTCGCCTTCTGAAGCGGGACGGGCTGGGAGTGCGCTGTATTCTGAGCCGTGGCGGGGCCGAATTCGTCACCGCCCTTACACTGTCCACTCTTAGCGGAGAGACGACCTGCGAGAATTTGTTTTCCCCAACCGATAAAGTCGCCGATGAGGCCGGGATGGATCATATCCGTCTTGGCCGCGATGCCGACCTTATCGTGGTCGCCCCGGCGACCGCCAATATTCTTGCCAGAATGGCGTCCGGGATTGCCGACGATCTGGCGACCACCACCCTGCTTGCGGCCCGCTCGCCGATTATGGTCGCCCCGGCAATGAATGTAGCAATGTGGGAAAACCCCGCCACCCGCGCCAACATCCGGACGCTTGGCGAACGCGGGGTGATTATGGTCGGCCCGGCAGAGGGCGACATGGCCTGTGGCGAATGGGGCTTTGGACGGATGGCTGAAGCGGAAGATATCGCCGCCGCAATTAATAATTTTCTCAAGGGCTCGGCGGCAAGAACCGGCCGCCTCAAAGGCTACCGTGCCCTGGTTACCAGCGGCCCGACATTTGAAGCCATAGACCCGGTGCGTTTTATCGCCAACCGCTCGTCCGGCAAACAGGGCCACGCGATTGCCGCCGCGATCGCCCGTCAGGGGGCCGAGACCATATTGATTTCCGGCCCGACCCGTCAGCCCGACCCCAAAGGCGTGACGGTAGTACATGTCGAGACCGCGGTTGAGATGCTGGACGCCTGCAAGCGGGCATTGCCGGTCGATATCGCAATTTGCGCGGCCGCGGTTTCAGACTGGCGTGCCGCCAAGCCTAGCCAGAACAAGATCAAGAAGAGCGGTAAAAAATCAACAAAATCCCTGGCCCTGAGAGAAAATCCGGACATCCTGGCCTGGCTAGGCAAGGCCGACCGGAACCGGCCAGCTCTGGTTATCGGCTTTGCCGCAGAGACCGAAAATGTGGTCGAAAACGCAACCGCGAAACTGTCCGCCAAGGGATGCGACTGGATTATCGCCAACGATGTATCCGGGCAATCGGGGGCAATCGGGGGCGACACCAATACGGTTAATTTCATCTCGGCACAGGGCGCGGAAGCCTGGCCGGAAATGGCCAAGTCGGAGGTAGCTGCAAGGCTTGCCGAACGAGTAGCCGATACTTTGGAAAATCCCGCATGAGTTCACCAACCATTGCAATAAAGAAACTGGGTCATGGCCGTGAGTTGGAACTGCCAGCCTACGCCACGGGATCAAGTGCCGGGGTCGACCTGATGGCGGCGGTTGAAACGTCGCTGGTGATCGAACCAGGGGCAAGAGCCACCATACCGACCGGCATCGCCATCGCCCTGCCACCCGGCTTCGAGGCCCAAATAAGGCCCCGTTCGGGGCTGGCGGCGAAACACGGCATCGGCATTCTCAACAGCCCCGGCACCATCGACGCCGACTATCGCGGCGAGATCGGGGTCATCCTTGTTAATTTTGGCGATACCTCCTTCAAGGTCGAACATGGAATGAGGATTGCCCAAATGATCGTGGCACCGGTAAGTGCCATAACCTGGAACGAGGTCGAAAATCTGGACGAAAGCGAGCGTGGCGAAGGCGGATTCGGTTCCACCGGCAATCACCAAAGGAACCCCGGACAATGATAAATCTGCCCAAAAAAATGCTCTATGCGATCGAGGCTGTCCTGGATATAGCCTACCATGCGGGCGACCCACCGGTGCAGAGTCGTGACATCACCAGACGCCAGGGCATTCCACGGCGTTATCTGGAACAGTCTCTGCAAAGTCTGGTCCGCGAGAAAATTCTGATCGGAGTGCGAGGGCCGAATGGTGGCTACCGACTGGCCCGCGAGCGCCGCCGGGTCACTCTGGGGGACATAATACGCGTCGTCCAGGGTGAGGCCGGCAAGCGAGATGAACGCGGTGCTTCGGAACTCGGCAAACGCGTGGTACAACCGGTATGGGATGAACTAAGACAAGGCTTCATGGAACGCCTGGACAGCGTTAGCGTCGATGATCTGTGTGCCCGCGCCAATGACTGCAATATACCAAGCGAAGGCCGCGAGAGCCTGGATTTTTCAATATGAGTCTGGACCCTAAGACCCCTACAACGAAAGGCAAAAATCTACATGACTGATAACATAGTTTCTTTCCGCGGACATATTTACGATTCCATCCTTGAAACAATTGGCGCGACCCCCCTGGTGCGACTGAACAAGATGGCTGTTGATGCCGGGGCCAAGGCGGACATCGTCGCCAAATGTGAATGCTTTAATCCTCTGAATTCAGTCAAGGACCGCATCGGTCTGGCAATGATCGAGGCCGCCGAGGCCGAGGGGAGACTGAAGCCGGGATCGACACTGATTGAGCCGACATCGGGAAACACCGGGATAGCTCTCGCCTTTATATGCGCCTCCAAGGGTTTTCGCCTGATTCTGACGATGCCGGAAAGCATGTCCATTGAACGGCGCAAGATGCTGGCTTTTCTCGGTGCCGAAATCGAGTTGACCCCGGCGGCCAAGGGAATGCCGGGGGCCATTAAGCGGGCCGGAGAGTTGCTTGAAGAAACCCCCGGGGCCTTTATGCCTCAGCAGTTCGAGAACGCGGCAAACCCGGAGATACACCGCCGCACCACCGCCGAGGAAATCTGGAACGATACCGACGGCAAGGTGGACGCGGTAGTCAGCGGCGTCGGGACCGGTGGAACCCTGACCGGATTAGCCGAAATCATTCGCCCCCGCAGACCCAGCTTCAAGATGTTCGCGGTCGAACCCGAGGACAGCCCGATTCTTTCGGGTGGCGCTCCCGGGCCCCACAAAATACAGGGCATAGGGGCCGGCTTTACACCTAAAGTACTGAACACGGATGAGATCGACGAAGTAATAAAAATCGGCAATGAAACGGCCTTTGAGACCTCCCGCAAACTGGCGAGAATGGAAGGTCTGCCGGTCGGAATTTCGTCCGGTGCCGCCCTTGCCGCAGCACTCGAAATAGGGGCCAGGCCAGAGATGGAAGGTAAGTTGATCGTCGTCATACTGCCCGACTTTGCCGAGCGCTATCTGTCCACAGCCCTGTTCGAAGGGCTGGGCCAGAAATAAGTACAGCCTGGGATAAGGGATCGCCTTCGCCGTGGACTTCAGTGAAGCCCAGATCAATCGATATGCCCGCCATATCCTGCTAAGGGAAGTCGGCGGCGAAGGTCAGGCTCGGCTTTTGCAATCAAAAGCCCTGGTGATCGGGGCCGGGGGCCTTGGCTCGCCGGTAATGCTTTATCTGGCAGCCGCCGGGGTCGGGACCATTGGCGTCGCCGACGATGATACCGTCGATTTTTCCAATCTTCAGCGCCAGATAGTTCACACCACCGCATCGGTCGGCAAAACCAAGGTCGAAAGCGCCAGGCAAACTATCGCGGCGATCAACCCCGAAGTAAAATTTATCGCCCACCATCAACGCATAACCCCGGACAACGCCGTTGATATTATTTCCGGATACGACATTGTCGCCGACGGCAGTGATAATTTTCCAACCCGGTTCCTGGTAAATGACGCCTGCTACTTTGCAGAAAAACCGCTGGTATCGGCCGCCATACTGCGTTTCGACGGACAGTTGTCTACGTTCAAGGCGTCCGGCAATGGAGAGCATGGACCATGTTATCGCTGCCTGTTTCGCGAGCCGCCGCCGCCGGGGCAAATACCAACCTGCGCCGAGGCCGGAGTACTGGGCGCGTTGTGCGGAACCATGGGCTCGCTGCAAGCGACGGAAATCCTCAAAGAGCTGCTTGGCATCGGCGAAAGCCTGTCCGGATCGCTGATAATATATGACGCATTGACGACCGCCTTCCGCAAGATCAAAATAAAACCTGATCCCGGTTGCCCCTTATGCGGCAACGCCCCGACAATCAGGGATATGTCCAAACATGAGCGATGATACAAAGAAACTGTCCATAATAGTATTCTCGGGAGAACTGGATAAGGTCCACTACGCCATGGCGATGGCCGCGGCAGCCGCTGCGATCGGCACCCCGGCGACCCTGTTTTTCACCATGGAGGCTTGCCGGGGGCTGGAAAAACAGGGTGACGACGGCGTCTGGCCCTGGCAGAGAATGCCGGTGAGTACGTCAGCCATACGCCAGGGCGGTGAGATTGATGACGGCTTCAAAAGCCGAGGCATAGCAAATTTTGAAGAATTGCTGGAATCATGCATCGAACTGAAGGTACGCTTCATGGTCTGCGAAATGGGTCTGCGGGCACTGGACATGGAAGCGGACAGCCTGCGCGATGACGTTCCGATAACTGTCGGCGGCCTGGTGACATTCTTCAATGACACCTCGAAAGACGGTTCCATGGTTTTCATATGACGGATGATAATTTGAGCAAAATGACAAACCGGGCTTTGCTCTTGCTTCTTTTGACAGGCATTTTTCTTAATGCGCCGCAAGTCGCCAAACCGGCTCTGGCGGCGGCAAGAAAAGGCACCGGCCTGGCCCTGCCTCGTTTTGTCAGTCTGCGGGCCGGTGAAGTTAACATGCGCGCCGGACCCGGCGTCCAGTATCCGGTGGAGTGGGTATACCGCCGCCGATACCTGCCGGTGGAAATTATTGCCGAGTACGATACCTGGCGAAAAGTCCGCGACTGGCAAGGCTCTCAAGGATGGATACATCAGAGCATGCTGGGAGGCAAACGCACCGTCATCGTTACCGGGAAAGTCCGCAATCTACGCAAGAAGGATGACGCAGACAGCCCCCCGGCGGCCCGGATGGAAGTCGGGGTAATAGCCAACCTTCTTGCATGCCCGGCGACCAGCGGATGGTGCAGTGTCGAGATAAACGGAATAAACGGCTGGCTAAGGAGGGTCGACTTCTGGGGCATCCGCCGCGATGAAGTCATCGAGTAGCATCAACCTTATGTGGCCCTGAGCAGAGGGTCCGTCCCTTTTCCGTTTTGCCTATTTTACAAACAGCTTCATGTATTTGTCGTCAAAGCCGGCGATAACCACATGCGCTGCGATAAAGGTAAAGTCCTTTTCAAGGACATAGTCGCTATCCGGGGTCCCGCCGCCGTCGTTCATTACCATCCGCATACGGTACGTCCCCGATGGGATAAAGAACGACTTGTAGAAGGATGACTTGCTGTCGCGCCAAAGACCCGAGGGTGGAACCTCTTTCTGATAGACAACCTTGCCATCAATCACCAACTTGAGACTGACCGGCCAGCGTTCGCGAGTACAGCTTAACGGCGCACGCATGTTGGGAGCCAGCTTGGCCAGCTCCTCCCTGGTGCGGCGGCGACACGGCACCTTGCGCTTGCCGGGATGGTTGAGGCTTATTTT
>CAZEFJ010000053.1:0-1663 GCA_964511465.1 uncultured Hyphomicrobiales bacterium | reverse complement strand
TGCGTCTCCTCGGACGAAGCAGTTTCACCATCCTTAGCCTCAAGGGAAGTACGGAAATCATCCAGCCCCTTGACCACATCCATCAGATCTATGCGGGATGCCCAGAATGTTTTAATTCTTTCACGCGGTACCCGGCTGCGTAAGTATGGGTCACGGATTCCGGCAAGCCGTTCCTTCAGCCAATGATCGCCCAGGCGATGATAACAATCACATTGCCGACATCCGGTGATAAACACCCCGTCAACGCCATCCTTTTTAAGATCAAAGTCGATGAAGGACGGCGGCAACATCGAGACGCAGGAAATATTCACCACAGCGATGCCCGGCTTTTTCAGACCATCCGTGTATACGCCATGACCACAGCCATAGACGACGACACTCGCCCGCCCGCTTTTCTCGGCTCCCTTTTTGGCCTCATCTATTGCCTTCTGCGTACGCTTTCGCAGCTCGGTCAAAGGATAGTCCGGCAAATCTATGCCGGTGGGAAGCTCTTCCGAACTTCTGAACGGCGTCGAAATCGGACAGGCCCCGACACATATACCGCAGGCTGTGCATAGTTTGGGGTCGACCACTGCCTCCTTGAGAAAGGGCTTGCCGTCGGTGCGGGCCTGCATCGTAACCGCGCCAAAGGGACAGTCCTCGAAACAACGCTCACAGCCATTGCATTTATCAAGATCGACGGACGCCGCCCGAGGCATCCGCAGCGGCGGAATCCAGGGCATAATAATAACAAAAAACGTGGCTCCCAAGGACAAGGCCCAAAGAGTGCCCGGCCCCCATCTGTCATTTATGACCGAGAACAGTATATAAAACCAGTCGAGGTTAAGCTCATAGGCCACCGTCCCCAGGTCGGCGGGAGGATGACTATATGCGGGGAAAACTATCGACAATCCCAGCATCATCAGGAAAACCCCAATCCCCAAGCCGCGCGGCGGGTTGTAATGGGCCCGGCTGACCCTGAGAAGGTGAATCCACATAAGAAATAAAAGAATCAGCGCAACAAAAATATGGATGAACACCAACAGGCTGAAAAAACGATCGGTAAGGCTTCCCCTGGTGAGGAAATTATTGGCTATGGAATCGCCGAAGATACCCAGCCAGTCCAGCCATTCCATAAAGTTGATCGCGACATACTGGGCCAACTTGTCCCACACCAGCCAATAACCGCTGATCCCCGAGGTGTATAGGAACCACAGGATTATAACCCCGGTAAACCATGCATACCATCGCACGTCGCGGTAACGGTCACGAAGGAATTCACGAATAAGATGCGACGCCGCCAGCAATATCATTGCGTCAGATGCATAACGGTGCAGGCTGCGCATTACGCCGCTGAAATACCATTGTACATTAGTCATGTATTCTACGGAATCGTAGGCACCTGAAACCGAGGTCTCAAACTGGATGTAAAGGTAAAGACCGGTGACCGCGACGATCCAGAAACAGAAAAACGCCAACGTCCCCAGCTGGCGTAAAGGATTCCACGTAAAACCGAAGGCATGATCGAAACCGGCCTCGACACGCATCATTGAATTGTCGATGGAAACTTTTAATGCTCTGAACAACAGGGTACCCCCCTCGGCAAACCGGCGGAACCCGGCATAAAGTGCAGTTATCGCGCCTTAACCCATGGCTTGGCAATGATGAATGTCAAAAGGCCGTG
>CAZEFJ010000052.1:0-12099 GCA_964511465.1 uncultured Hyphomicrobiales bacterium | reverse complement strand
GGCAACGGTGCTGGCGGTCGAGGATGCCAGAGGCACTAACGCCATGCTTGGACAAATAGATGTCGGCGACGATTGTAGCGGGGTTCTGGTAAAAGTGAAAAAGCCAGGCCAGGAATCGCGCGCCGACCTGCCCACTATCGGGGTTTCGACGATTGATGCGGCGGTGCGGGCAGGGCTTGCAGGAATAGCCATAGAAGCCGGAGGCGCGATAATCGTCGACAAGGATAAAGTCGTCACCGCCGCCGACAAGGCTGGTCTGTTTATCATCGGGGTATCGGTAAGCCCTCTGATTTTCCTGATCGCAGGCGAGCCGTCCGGCGACATTCTCGGGGCCAAACTTATGGCCGCACTAAAAGACCGTGGTGACATGCGATTTGTTGGAATAGGCGGCCCATACATGGCAGAACAAGGCCTGAAAAGTATTTTTCCAATGCGTGAACTGTCACTTATGGGGCTTGCCGAAGTTCTGCCGCATATTCCCCGATTGCTTCGCCGTATTCGGCAAACCGCGAACAAAGTTCGCGAACTGAAGCCGAATGTTCTGATTACCATAGACGCGCCGGATTTTAATTTCCGTGTTGCCAAACGCCTGAAGGGCGAAGGAATACCCCTTGTTCACTATGTCGCGCCATCGGTATGGGCGTGGAAAGCTGGCCGGGCCCGCAAGATCGCGGGGTTTCTCGATCATATTATGACACTTCTGCCTTTCGAGCCGCCATATTTCGAGGCCGAAGGGCTTCCCGCCACCTTCGTCGGCCATCCGGTGGTGGAAAGCGGTGCCGACAAGGGTAATGGCCTGGAATTTCGCCGCCGCCATAATATTTCCGCCGACATTCCCCTGATATGCGTGCTTCCCGGCAGCCGCCACAGTGAAACCACACGGCTATTGCCTCTATTCGCCGAAACACTTGGCATATTGAAACAGGGAAGGCCAAATTTGCAGGCCGTGGTTCCAACCATGAAAAACGTCTCCGAAGAGGTAGCCGAGGCAGTTTCAGGCTGGCCTGTACCGGTCAAAATTATTGAAGGAAATGAGCCAAAATTTTCCGCCTTCGCCGCAGCCAACGTGGCGCTTGCCGCTTCCGGCACGGTGGCGCTGGAACTGGCCATGGCCGGGACTCCGACGGTGATCGCCTACAAGATGAATTCACTGACCGGGTGGCTGGCGCGGCGCCTTATCAGGGTCCGATTCGCCAATATAATCAATATCATACTTGATCGCGAAGCGGTGCCGGAATTATTGCAGGAAAATTGTACGCCGCAACTCTTGGCCAAGGAAGTTGATGAACTGATCGGCAACGAGGCGGCGAGGCAGAACCAGGTAAATGACTGTAAAACCGCGATGCGCCTACTTGGCCTGGGCGGGCCGTCACCCAGCCACCGCGCCGCCGAAGTGGTACTCTCGATAATAAATGGAGTAAGCGTAAATGACTGATGAATACCGTTTAATGCACACCATGATACGGGTTCGCAACCTGGAAAAATCAATTGATTTTTATACTCGCCACCTGGGCATGAAACTGTTGCGCCGCACCGATTATCCTGATGGAAAGTTCACCTTGGCATTCGTCGGGTATGGAGAAGAATCCGAAACCGCGGTGATTGAGCTGACCCATAATTGGGAGCAGAACGATGATTATCAGATTGGCACCGGCTTCGGGCATTTGGCTATAGCCGTCAATGATATTCATAAAATCTGCAAAAATTTGGAAAAGGACGGAGTTATCGTCCCCCGCCCGCCGGGCCCAATGAAACACGGCAGCACGGTAATCGCCTTCATTGAAGACCCCGACGGCTACAGAGTAGAGTTGATAGATATAAGATAATGTCCTCTGGAACTTCTTGTATCACCGTCTCCCCTTGAATACATAATCAAGTGAGCTGTCAGCGGGAACCCCGTGACTAACTCAAGGCAACGTCTGGGCTGAAACGGCAGGTGCAGAAATGACGGATGTGCTAGTAACCGTACGGCAGCGCCAGACTACCTACTGGATCGTTGGCATCACCCTGACCGCCGGGCTGATGCTTGGTCAGGATATCGGCTGGCGGGGCAGTGCCCAGCTTCACACGCTGATGGAAACCATCGCCACACTTCTTGCCTGGATTGCCGGGGCGATGGCGCTGGTGCGTTATTACAGCAAGAAGGAAAGTGTCTTTCTGTTTATCGGCGCGGGATTTCTCGGAACGGGTTTTCTGGACGGCTTCCACGCTATCGTGACCTCGTCCTATTTCAGGCCGATGATGCCATCTGACCTTCCCGCGCTTATTCCCTGGAGCTGGGTGGCGTCGCGGCAGTTCCTGTCGCTCCTGATGGTTTTCAGCTGGCTTGCCTGGGCCCGCGAAGAACGTTTGGGAACGGCGGGCCGAATTGCCGAACGTACGGTTTACGTTGGTACCGCCGTTTTCACACTGGCAAGTTTTCTGTTCTTTGTCTTCGCCCCCCTGCCGACAGCCTACTACCCGGAATTATTTTTTCGTCGACCAGAGGAGTTCGTGCCGGCCCTGTTTTTCCTGTTGGCACTGATCGGCTACCTGCGGAAGGGGCATTGGCGCGACGACGCGTTCGAACACTGGCTGGTTCTGGCGCTGATCGTCAGTTTTATCAGCCAAGCCGTATTCATGTCCCATTCGGATAATCTTTTCGATTACGAATTCGACGTTGCACACGCACTTAAGAAGGTCAGCTACATACTGGTACTGACGGGTCTGATGTCCGGCATGTATGACATTTTCCGTAGTGAAGCCGGGACGGTCAGAGAGTTGAATGCGCAAAAACGGGCACTGGACGAACACTCTATCGTCAGCATCGCGGACATCAAAGGGAGCATCACATACGTTAATGACAAGTTTTGTGATATCAGCGGTTATTCCCGTGAAGAGTTGCTGGGGCAGAATCACCGCATCTTGAAATCCGAAGAACACCCGCCGGAATCATATGTCAATTTATGGCAGACCATCGCCAACGGCAATATCTGGCATGGAGAATTCAAGAACCTCAAGAAGGACGGCGGGGAATATTGGGTTATGGCAACCATCGTTCCATTCCTGAACGAGCGGGGCAAGCCCTTCCAGTATGTCGCGATCCGCACCGATATCACCGAGCGCAAGGAAATCGACCGGATGAAAAGCGAGTTCGTCTCCACCGTCAGTCACGAGTTGAGAACTCCTCTGACTTCGATCAAGGGGTCGCTGGGTCTGATCCGCTCGGGGGTCATCGGCGAGCTTCCGGGCAAGCTTGGATCAATGATAGACATTGCCTATAACAACAGCGACCGCCTGATCCGCCTGATAAATGACATCCTCGACATTGAAAAAATCGAAGCCGGCAAGATGGACTTCCAAATGTCGTCGCTGAACTTTGGGCAGCTGCTGGAACAGGCGGTCGAGGCCAATAAGGGATATGGAGAGGAACACGGAGTAAGTTTCGTTTTGTCTTCAAACCTGCCGGAGGCAATGGTTGAAGGAAATCATGATCGTCTGATGCAGGTGCTGTCAAACCTGATGTCCAATGCCGCGAAATTCTCGCACGAAGGGGGCGACATAGAAATCTCCATATCACAACGTGAGAGCTGTTTTCGTGTTTCCGTCGCCGACCATGGAACCGGCATCCCGGAGGAATTCCGCAACAAGATATTCGGCAAGTTCTCTCAGGCCGACTCGTCTGACACCCGAAAAAAAGGGGGTACCGGACTGGGCTTGAATATAACCAAGGTGATAGTCGAGCAACACGGCGGTAGCATCGGTTTTGAAACTGAAACGGGGAAGGGTACAACCTTCTTTTTTGATATTCCTAAGTTGCAGGTGCAGTGATTAAATCCTGTTCCGCTCCGGGGAAATCTTTTACCGCAATATAATCCGGGGACTTTTTAGCTTGCTTCTTCAATCGGGAAATTTCTTTAAGCAATGCGTCCTGGTTGTGCGGGCGGCTTGTTGCCTCCAATACGATGATTGCAGCCGAACAGCTAAGCAATGGAAAGCGACGCATATCGCCGTTGCGATCTTGACATTCGATGTAGCCGCGTTTGCGGTCACCCGTATCATAAAAACTCTCAATATCACTGGCGAACATGCTAATAGCGGTACTTATTTCCTTCATCACCACGTCTGCTCCAACACCGCAAAATCCTGCAAAAAAATCGTCACCACCAATATGCCCGAGAAAAACTCCATCGCCACATAACTGGCGTTTCATGATTTCCGTAAACAGAAGAATTGCCCTGTCCCCCTGACGAAATCCGTATTGGTCGTTAAATGGCTTGAAATCATTAAAATCAAAATAGACAAGGTGACACTCGTTGCTGTCCTGCTCCAGGCAGCTGGCGATATAGTCCATAATCGAATGATTGCCGGGTAATTTGCTTAGTGGATTCTGGTCTCGGGCCTGCTCCAGGCGCTTTTCATGCAACAAGTGGAGCAGAGACTGGGCCGACAAAAACCCGACATAGCGATGCTCCTCGACAATAAGTATACCGTCCGGATTCTGGCTTTGAGTATAAATCGCCAGAATGTCCTCGACGCTACTGTCTATATCGGCGATCGGGCATCTGGCAATCAGCCGCTCCAACGGGTTGCCAAGCCCCTTGTTGGTCAGCAGGGCATGGCCGAAGGGGTTGTATAGCAATGCCCTGAGGCTTGATTCACTCACCAAACCGCGCGGATGACCCGTTGTCTCAATAACCGGCAGAAAGGTCAGTCCTTCATTACGCTGGAATGCGTCCAGCACTTTTTTCATGTTGTCGGTTTCGATAACCGATGGCAGTGAATCGATTTGCTCGTCAATAAGCGAACGGTCGCCTTTTTTCTTCTTCTGTCGCCGGTTGCGACTGTTGATACTGGTTACGATCTCATAATAATCGGCCAGTTTGACAAGGTCGGTTTGCGGGCGTTGGATAAGATAGCCCTGAGCCATATCGCAACCGGCATTGAGACAGGCCAGCAGATCCTCTTCTCTCTCCATTCCTTCTGCGATTACCGTTATGCCCAGCGTGTGAGCCATCTGCGCGACGTTTCCGACCATCAACTTCTTTTTATTGTCGGTCGCCATACCGTCGACAAAAAACCGGTCGATTTTCAGGTAGTCCGGCTGGTGCTCATAAAGCATTTTAAGCTGGGAGAAACCCTGGCCATAGTCATCTATAGCGATATGGAATGATTGCGATCTGCATCGTGCCAGTATTTCACCGACATGAGTGGCTGCGCTGTTGTCGTATTTCTCCGAAAGCTCAAGGCAGAGTGTGCTGGCAGCGAAATCCAGCTCCCTCATCATAATCATCGTCTGTTCCGGATTGTAGTCCGGCGACTCGAAACAACGACCATCCAGATTAAAAAACAGTTTTTTATCCTGCGCGGCGGGGATATTCGAAAAAGCCAGCAGCGCCTTCTGCCGCAGGGCCAGATCGGCCTGATGCAGGACACCTAATTGCCAGGCATGATCGAAAAAACTCTGGATGCTGGACAGGCCCATACGTTCATGGCCACGCAGCAAGGCTTCAAACCCATAAACCGCGCCGGTATTGATATTGACGATCGGCTGGAATGCATACTCGATAGAGTAGGGGATCGCTTCAAGAAAGCTGTCCGCACTGAACAACGGCTGGCCGGATATACAATTTAATGCGGGGACATTCATGGCCCCCTTTTAATAGGGAAATATTGTTACAGTTTTATGACATCCGGGAGACACTTTTGTGTAACCTTGCTGAAAATTATTCCCGGTCTTCGATAGGGATAAATTTTCGTAATAACTGGCCATTGTAAAGCTGGCGCGGCCGACCGATCGTCAGGGCCGGATCCTTTATCATTTCGTGCCATTGAGCGACCCATCCGGCGGTTCTGGCCATTGCGAACATTACCGTAAACATGGATGTTGGAATGCCCATTGCCCGATAAATTATACCGGAATAGAAATCGACGTTGGGGAACAGCTTCTTGGCTATGAAATAGTCATCCTCAAGCGCGATCCGCTCCAGCTCCATGGCCAGTTCCAGCAGTGGATCGTTGCCTACACCCAAATCATTCAGTACATCGTGGCAGCTTTCCTTCAGAACCTTGGCCCGGGGGTCATAATTCTTGTAAACGCGATGGCCGAACCCCATAAGTCGGAAGGGGTCGTTCTTGTCCTTGGCCCGTTTGATATACTCGGGTATCTTGTCCTTCGAGCCTATTTCCATAAGCATATTCAACACCGCTTCATTTGCCCCGCCATGCGCCGGGCCCCACAAAGAGGCAATCCCGGCGGCGATACAGGCAAACGGGTTGGCGGCGCTGGAACTGGCCAGCCGTACCGAAGAGGTGGAGGCGTTCTGCTCATGATCGGCGTGGAGAATGAAAAGCCGGTTCAGGGCCTTTGACAGAACCGGGTTGATTTTGTACTCCTCGCAGGGGTTGGAATACATCATGTGAAGGAAATTGTCGGAATAGCTTAGGTGATTCTTCGGATAGACGAAGGGCTGGCCAATTGAATACTTGTAAGATACGGCGGCAATGGTCGGCATCTTGGCAATAAGACGGTACGCCGCGATCATGCGGCATTCCTCGTCGTTAATGTCGGTACTGTCATGATAGAAGGCCGACAGCGCCGCCGCGCCACCGCACATTATCGACATCGGATGGGAATCCCGGCGAAAGCCCCGGAAAAAGTAGTACATCTGCTCGTGCAGCATGGTGTGATAGGTAATCCGGATGTCGAAATCATTTTTTTCCTGGACTGTCGGCAGCTCACCGAAAAGCAACAGATATGCAACCTCAAGAAAAGTTGCCTTTTCAGCCAGATCCTCGATCGAATAGCCGCGATGACGCAAAATTCCCTTCTCACCGTCAATAAACGTAATCGCTGAATCACAGCTTGCAGTGGATTTGAAGCCGGGGTCATAGGTAAAGTAGCCGGTCTGAGAGTAAAGTTTGCGGACGTCTATGACATCCGGGCCCGCGGTACTGCTAAAGACCGGCAACTCGCAGCTTTCACCGGTGCGATTGTTGGTAAGAGTAAATGTGTCGGCCTGATCCTTGTCTGCCTTGCTCATAGCTCACACCTTCCTTGGGTTTTCAAGAACGTCACGAATGCGGCCAATAGTCTGCTCCCGGCCAAGGGTTTCCATTACCTCAAAAATCCCCGGCGAAATATTCGATCCGGTCAAGGCGGCACGCAATGGCTGGGCAATTTTCCCCAGCTTGACTCCGCCAGCCTCCGCCACGGCGCGAACGGAGCTCTCTATATTAACCGCCGCCCACTCATCAATACCGTTGATTATATCATGGAATCGGCGCAAATATTCAAGCGATTCCTGATCGAGAATGCGGGCCGCTTTTTCATTCATACTTAACGGCCTTTCGCAAACATAAAACTCCGCCATATCAGATAGTTCAACGATTGTTTTGGCTCTCTCCTTTATTCCCGCCATACCCTTTGACAGGCGCTCTTTGGCGGCACTGCTAATATCATGGCCGAGGCGCCTTTCAAGCACCGGCAGAACCAGGGCAACCAGATCAAGATCGTCCGAGCGGCGAATATAGTGGCCGTTGAGATTGGTCAGCTTGTCCATATCGAAACGCGCCGATGAACGCCCGACGCCATTCAAATCGAACCATTCAATGGCTTGGTCGGTGGAGATAATCTCATCATCCCCATGTCCCCATCCCAGGCGTAGTAGATAATTGCAAAGGGCATCGGCAAGAAACCCCATTTCGCGGTAGGCTTCGACGTTTAGCGCCCCGTGGCGCTTCGACAACTTGGCTCCGTCGGCGCCGTGAATCAGCGGAATATGTGCAAATTCCGGGATTGGCCAGTCCATGGACTTATATATATGGCTCTGACGAAAGGCATTGCTCAGATGGTCGTCGCCGCGAATTACATGGCTGACACCGGCGTCATGGTCATCAACCACCACCGCCAGCATATAGGTTGGTGTGCCGTCACTGCGCAGCAGAATCATGTCGTCCAGTTGATCGTTGGTGAGCCTGACTTCGCCCTGAACCAGATCATTGATTACCGTTTCTCCTTGTCGGGGAGACTTCAGGCGAATAACCGGGGAGACATCCTTGGGGGCCTCGGGCGGGGCGCGGGCCCGCCATCGCCCGTCATAGCGCATAGAGCGTCCTTCACTACGGGCCTCAGCCCGCATCGCAGAGAGTTCATCGGGGCTGCAATAACAACGATACGCATTACCCTCATCAAGCAGACGCTGGGCCGCGGCAACATGGGTAGAGATGCGTGAAAACTGAGAAACCGCGTCACCGTCCCAATCCAGTCCCAGCCATTTAAGGCCGCTGAAAATAGCTTCCACCGCCTGCTCTGACGAGCGGGCACGGTCGGTATCCTCGATTCTCAGCAGAAACCGTCCGCCGTGGTGTCTGGCAAACAGCCAATTGAACAGCGCAGTCCTGGCACCGCCGATATGGAGGAAGCCGGTAGGCGAGGGGGCAAAGCGGGTAACTATGGTCATTATGCTATATGCTGGAATACCAAGGGGAAAAGAGGGCGGGAATATAGCACACCAGATTGGCACTTGCAGCAATGGGCAAAAATAATTATCCGGGAACCGGTAATTTAATTACTCTGAAGGAAAGGCTGGTCTCCCTTCTTGCCAGTGAAGATGAACGCTGGGCACTGTGGGCGCCGGTTTTCCTCGGCCTCGGGATAGGACTTTATTTTGCCTTGCCGACAGAGCCTCCACTATGGTCCGGGGCGATGGCAACGTTGGCGCTATGCCTTGTTATTATCAGGCTAAGGGCCGGAGGATGGCGGGCTCTGGGGCTGGGACTGGGGGTGATTGCGGTCGGCTTTACCGTCGCCCAGTGGCGAACCGCAGCGGTTGAATCGCCGGTGTTGGCCAAGCCCATAGATGCCGCCACCATTATCGGGCGATTAACCAAGGTAGAGCATTTCCCCAAATCCGTTCGTCTAACCCTGGAACTTCCCCGGATCAGCCGACTGGCCCCGGAACGAACCCCGGTTAATATCCGTCTCCGCCTCCGGGGAAAGCAACCAGAGATGTATCCGGGATACTGGATCAAGGTCAGGGGGGCGCTTATGGCCCCACCGCAACCGGCGTCCCCCGGGGCCTTCGATTTCCAGCGCCAGTCATATTTCCGCCGTCTCGGGGCCGTCGGCTTTGCCTTTGGCAGGGCTGAAGTAACCGCCAGGGGAGGAGGCAGCGGATTGCAACCGATGTGGCTTGGCCTGGCCGTGGCCCGCCAGAAGATATCGGAAAGAATTCTTGCCGCGATGCCGGGGACAACCGGAGCGATTGCCGCAGCACTGATGACTGGAGACCGGAGTGCCATACCGGATGCGACATTAGTCTCTATACGCAATTCCGGCCTGGCCCACCTGTTGGCGATATCAGGACTCCATATAGGTCTGGTGGCGGGAATCCTTTTTTTCGGGGTTCGTGCCGCTCTTTCGTTATGCGCACCGCTGGCGCTACGCTTTCCGATCAAAAAATGGGCCGCCATGGCGGCAATTGCCGGGGCCTTCAGCTATGCCATGCTGGCCGGAGCAACGGTGCCGTCCCAGCGCGCCTTCCTTATGGTCGGGCTGGTTTTGCTGGCGGTGATGGTAGACCGCCGGGCGCTGTCAATGCGAACTATCGCGTGGGCCGCAGCGATTGTCCTGCTGGTTCAGCCGGAAAGCATGCTCGGTGCCAGCTTCCAGATGTCGTTCGGGGCCGTCGTCGCGCTTATCGCCACCTACGAGTTGCTTAGTGAGCGATCGCGAAACGCCAATATAAACATCCATGGCCGCTCGGTCTTGGCCAAGGCATTTATCTATATCGGCGGGGTGGCGCTAACCACCGTTATCGCGGCGGCGGCGACGGCACCATTCGTCATCTACAACTTCAACCAGCTATCGGCCTACGGCCTTGCCGCCAATATGATCGCGGTGCCGGTAACGGCAATCTGGGTAATGCCCTGGGCCGTTGTCGCTTTTGTGTTGATGGGCGTAGGCCTGGAACAGTGGGCGCTGATCCCCATGGGCTGGGGGATTGATGTGGTAACAAGGGTTGCCGAAAGCATCTCGTCCCTGCCGGGGGCGATAAGCATACTGCCGTCAATGCCAAGCTGGGGTATATCGCTGGTCGCCCTGGGTGGAATCTGGCTATGCCTGTGGCGGCGCAGGTGGCGGCTTTGGGGACTGGCGTCAATCGCCGCCGGGGTTGCCAGTATAGCTATTGTACGACCCCCGGATATCCTTGTATCGGCGGATGGAAAACTTATGGCGGTACGACAGGCGGGCGGCAACCTGGCGGTATCTTCGATGGTCAAGGCCCGCTTTGAGCGTAAAGTATGGCTGCGCCGATCAGGGCTTGACGGCGCTTCCCCCGCCCGCTGGCCGGACGAGGGTTTTAGCCGTGACCGGAGACTGACATGCGACTCCATGGGCTGTATCTATCGTGCCGGAGGACAGCGGATAGCCCTGATCCGGAATAACGGAGCCTTGTTCGAGGACTGTCGTAGCGCCGACGTAATCATAAGCGCGGTGCCGGTGCGCGGGCCATGTCCCTCGGCCCATACGGTGATCGACCGCTTTGAGCTATGGCGTAACGGAGCCCACGCACTATGGATTGATGATGGCGGCGTAAGAATCGAAAGCGTCAATCAAGAGCGGGGAAAACGACCCTGGGTTTTACTGCCAACCAGCCGTAAACACTGAACTTTGACGACTTTTGGCGTAAGCTGTTTTATCTACTAGTAGAGGCAAATGCCAGTAGTAGAGATCAATACTTGCGGATCAGGCCGACCAGCAGGCCCTGCACTTCGATCTGGTCGGGACCGAATATGCGGGTTTTGTAGGCCGCGTTTGCCGGCTCAAGAGCGATCGAATTACCCCTGCGGCGCAGCCGTTTCAATGTCACTTCCGAGTCTTCCAGCCTGGCGACGACTATGGCACCGTTTTCCGCCTGCTCAGAGCGCCTTATAATGACCATGTCGCCATCGTGGATACCTGCGTCAATCATCGAATCACCATCAACCTCAAGGGCAAAATGTTCCCCCGACCCGAGAAGGCTGGCTGGAACATCGGTGGTCATCGAATTGTCTCGCAGGGCTTCAATAGGAGAGCCGGCGGCAATTTTCCCATACAGGGGAAGCTGTACAGCAGCGCTGTCGCCGGCGACGCTAACGGCGGGTATTCTGAAATTACCCTTGATGACGTTGGGAGAAAATCCGTTCTCAACATTTGTCGGCGCACCCGTATTCCGGGCCGGAACATCCTCTGGTTCACCCCCGGACGGCTCGGAAAAGTTTTCCGGCATACGAAGTATTTCAACGGCACGGGCATGGTGAGGAAGACGACGGATAAAACCGCGTTCCTCAAGCCCGGTAATCAGGCGGTGGATACCCGACTTGGAATGCAGCCCAAGGGCTTTTTTCATTTCGTCGTAAGAAGGCGAGACCCCGGTTTTTTGCAGAGTATCGTTAATGTAAACCAGAACCTCGTATTGTCTGCGGGTCAACATCACACATCACTCCATAAAACAGCGCATTAAATCCAGAGAACGGTATATAAAATCCGGAAAACCATATATTAAATCCGAGCACGGAACAAAAGACAAACGTTACCCTATGTTCTAGTTTGGTTCCGGTGTGCAGTCAAGCCGTTTTTTTGGAATTACGGCGCATTAAATGCCCCGGACCTGCCGCCGTCCTTATGGGTCAGGCGAATGTTTTCTATCACCATTGCCTTGTCCACCGCCTTGCACATGTCGTAAACGGTCAGAGCCGCCACGGAGACCGCGCCAAGGGCCTCCATCTCGACCCCGGTGCGTCCTTTCAGCTTGCAGGTGGCGGTAATGTCCACAGCATTGCGGGCCGGATCGCAGCTCAATTCGACCTTGACCGATGTCAGTCCCAGGGGATGGCACAGGGGGATCAGATCAGGGGTTCGCTTGGCGGCCATGATTCCGGCCAACTGGGCGACGCCCAGCACGTCGCCCTTCTTCATCCCGCCGGAAATTATCAGGTCCATGGTTTCCGCTTTGACCATGACCGAGCCCTTGGCGGTGGCTGTCCTTTCCGTTTCGTCCTTGTCGCCGACGTCAACCATGATCGCGTTTCCGTCCTTGTCGATATGGGTGAACCCGGTCATTTTCCACTATCCTT
>CAZEFJ010000051.1:6655-12158 GCA_964511465.1 uncultured Hyphomicrobiales bacterium | reverse complement strand
GCTCAGGCTCAGGCTCAGGCTCAGGCTCAGGCTCAGGCTCAGGCTCAGGCTCAGACCACAGCAACTACCGAAAAAACCGGCGACGCAGATAAGAAAAGTGAAAAGATAAATCGTGATACCTACAGCGAAGATGAGGCATTTGATTCCTTCCTGCCGACGCTTGATCTGGAAAATGTAGCGGATTCCGAAGATCAGGACGAAGAAGTAGAGGAGGAAGAAGCAGAAGAAGAAGAAAAAGAGGTAGAGGAAGAACAAAAGGAAGAGGAAGAAAGAGCTCTTCCCAAAGAAGCCGAAAGCCAGAAGCTGGTTATGATGAAATTTCTCAGTGACGGCCTGGCAAAAGTTCACTCAAGCCAGAACAAGCTGGACAGCTTCAACAAATTCGGCATCAACCTGTTCATGGCCGGCGGCTGCGAGGTTCTTGGCAAAGATAATGAGCTTTCTCCGAAATCGGTGGAGACTATTCTCAGCGAGGGCGTTCAAATCATGGGTTTCAAAAAAGAGGACGCCGCATCGTTCGCCGGAAAATACGAGGACTATCTGCTAGCTGATTCCAGATATATGCAGATGTTCCAGGCCGGACGCAACGCCATGAACACCTATATGAACGATCCATCGACATCCGCCGAAAGCATGGAAAAAGCGTTGGCTGAATGGAACAAGCCAAAGGAAAAAGAGGAAAAGACCGGTCCCGTAACGGTCATGTTTACCGACATGGTTGGCTCTACCGCGCTGACCCAAAGCAGAGGCGACGCCGTTGCCCAGAAGGTCGTACACGCCCACAACCGAATAGTCCGCGATGCCTTGAACAGATTTGCCGGCAGAGAGATAAAGCATACCGGTGATGGTATAATGGCTTCGTTCTCGACGACCTCAAACAGCGTTGAAGCGTCTATCGCTATCCAGAATGGTGTGAAGGCCCATAACCTGAAGAAGCCTGATCTGCCACTGCATCTGAAAATCGGTATAAATGCCGGCGAGCCTATTTCCGAAGACGATGACCTCTTCGGTACCACGGTGCAATTATCGGCAAGAATCGTCGACAAGGCTCAATCAGAGCAAATCTTCGTGTCCGAAATAGTTCGCGGAATCTGCGCCGGAAAAGACATCGGCTTTATCAACCGCGGGCCATACGATATGAAAGGGTTTGCCGAACCGGTAACCCTGTACGAGGTAATCTGGAAAGACGAAAGCAGCGACAGCGACAGCTAGAACAAGTTCTAGAAGCCTTCCCGCTCCAGGCGCTTGCGCTCAAGCTTGCGAGCCCGACGGACGGCCTCGGCTTTTTCCCTGGCCCGGCGCTCGGATGGCTTTTCGTAGGACCGCCTAAGTTTCATCTCGCGGAAGACGCCTTCACGCTGCATCTTTTTTTTCAGGGCTTTAAGTGCCTGATCGACATTGTTATCACGAACGGTTACATGCACGGTCCCGGGGTACTCCAACATAGTGAAACGATGATAAAAAATAAAAGACTTAGACCTCATCAAGAGGGTTGGCCTTCTAGCACATCCCTTCACCGAAGGAAAGAACTGTTACTAATTATACTTACTGGATTAAAAAAATGTCTATTTTAAAAATTGCCCGTATGGGGCACCCGGTTCTGCAATCTTCGGCACTGCCTGTGAAAGACCCCAGCGCTTTGGAGATAGTCGGCCTTGTCGCCGACATGATAGATACCCTTGAAGATGCGGAAGGTGTCGGATTAGCCGCCCCCCAGGTGCATGTGCCTTTGCGACTGGTGATTTTTCACGTTCCACAGGACGAGATGACGGCCGGGCGCTACCAGAACGCCGGACTTGACGACGAAGAGGCGGGAGTTCCTCTGACGGTGTTGATTAACCCGAAGGTGGAGCCTCTGGGCGAGGATACGGTCGAAGGTATGGAAAGCTGCCTGTCGCTACCCGGCATGAGCGGAGTGGTAGAGCGCTATCTTCGTATCCGTTATAGTGGCCTGGACCTTGAGGGGAAAGCGATTGAGCGCGAAGCGGAGGGTTTTCACGCCCGCGTCGTTCAGCATGAATGCGATCACCTGGACGGGATCCTGTATCCGATGCGGATAAGCGATATGATTGATTTTGGCTACACCGAAGAACTGAAGCGCGCCATATCAGCGGCAAACAGCGAACAGGAATAAGCCGGTTATACCTGGCCTTGGGGTTCTTCCGGGACACCGGCGGTTTGCTCGGCGCGGAATTTCTCCAGGCTTGCGGCTATCCTCTCGTCGCTGAGTGCCAGTATGGCCCCGGCCAGCAGGGCCGCATTAACCGCCCCCGCCTTGCCGACGGCCAGCGTCCCGACGGGAATTCCGCCGGGCATCTGGATCATCGACATTAACGCGTCAAGGCCGCCCATAAGATTGCCTTCCATGGGTACGCCAAGAACCGGCAAAGTCGTAAGCGCGGCTATCGAGCCGGGCAAGGCGGCAGCCATTCCCGCACCGGCAATTATTACCTTTATTCCCCTGCCCCTGGCACCGGCGGCGAAGTCGGTCAGGCGATCAGGCGTACGATGAGCCGATATAATCCTGGTTTCATGCCCGATACCAAGCATTTCCAAGGTGTCTGTGGCATGGCGCATAGTCTTCCAGTCAGACTGGCTGCCCATTATAACGCCGACCGGGGTAGTCGCGTCGTCCATTCCATTTTCTCCTGAAGTCCCGGGAAAGGCAGTTGATTATACGGCTTGACATGCTTCAGGCAAGGGGCTGGCGGTGTGTCGCCGCGCCCGGGAACTATCCGCAATTCCGTAGCGGGCCTGCAAATTCTCCATTTTTGCCGTAAAATATGAGATAATGAGCGGTGAAATGCTTTAATGGACGGGGCATATGCCATGGCAGTAATCAAACCACCGGCGGCCATACCTCCTGTCGGGGTCGTCGGCAGCGGCGGCAGTGGAACTGATAAACGCAGGGATGATACATCCGGAGACAAGGAAGAGCCGTCTTCGCAATACAGACCCTCGCCCCATCATGTCAACGACATGGTCACCGCCCTGGCCGATGATATAACGCCCGGAATACAGAAAATAATTGATGCCCTGATGGCCAGGGTTGACGGCCTTTCCCTTGATCTCGAAAGGGCAAAAGGCAGGGAAAGATTTCTTGAGCAACGAAGCGATTCTCATTCATTCCTTGATATTCTCAACCGCCGTGCCTTCCTCGGTTATCTGGGCCGCATATTGGCCAACATAGGTCAGCTCGGAGACAGCGCCAGCCTGATAATGGTTAACCTGCTCAACGGTGAACGCATCCGCAACCGTTATGGTCGCAGGGCGCTGGACCGGGCGCTGGAGCATATGGTCAACTCTTTTTCCGTGGCGTTGCATAAGACCGACCCTGTCGGCGGCCTCGGCGGGAACGATTTTGGTATAGTTCTTCTGATCGCCGATACCGAGGCAGCCAGGATCAAGGTAAAAGAACTGATAAATGCAGTCAGGAACAAACCATTAATGTGGCACGACAATGAAATTTTTCTTGAAGTTGCCTTCGGGGTATGTCCGCTGGTCGAGGGACTAAGCCAGGAAGAGGCCATTGAGGTTGCCGACAGGGATATGCTTTCAGGCGATGATATCGGGTAGAAGCCTGTTTTCCAGGTCCAGTATACGGTCCTTCAGGGCAAGTCTGCGCTTTTTGAGTCGCTGTATATGCAACAGATTATGTATGCCGTCGTCGGGAATGTCGGCAATCATATCATCCAGTTTACGGTGTTCAACGATCAAGGCCGACAGTTCGTGTTTGATTACCTCTGCTTCTTCCATTGTCCTGGGCACCATGCGAGGGAAACCCGATGATAGCAGATTTTTGCAAAAACGGTAACAGGATGAAATATCAAATGGGCGGAGACATACATTTGGACATACTTGGACTGGAATTTTACCATAAACTGGCGTAGCATATTATGTGAGGCGAGCGGTTAAACCAAGGAGGATATAAATATGACAATGGGCGAGAGGATCGAGTCATTGAAAGCCAAGCATCAAGCGCTGGAAGATGCCATAAAAGAACAATCTAGACGCCCACATCCAAACGATATTGAAGTCACCAGCCTCAAAAGGCAAAAGCTCCGAATCAAGGAACAGATAATAAGCCTTTCAAATTAGCCGAGAACACCCCGCCGCACCGCCGGTTGATGCCGTTTCAGGCACCCGGTCAACCAGTGTGGTGCATAATTCAAGGTCCTGAAGTTTTCCACCCCCGTAGGGCCTTTGTTGACCTCCAAGGTTCGTCACATTGAATGTGACGAACCTTGAGACCATCGGTATTTTAGAGGCAGCAAACCCTGTTAGTCCCGTGCGTTTGGCGGAGCTACCCTTTAAGATAATTGAGCATGGTATCTGCGTCCGACACTTCGAAGGGATCGGTCGGGCAGTTGTCCTCGAAGCCATCCTCAGAGAAAAGTTTCTCGATCTTGCCATCGACAACATACATCGAATAGCGCCAGGAGCGTTTTCCAAAGCCCAGGTTTGACTTGTCCACCAGCATTTCCATGCCGCTACTGAAATCGCCATTGCCGTCGGGCAGCAGGAAGACATTCTTTGCCCCCTGAGACAGGCCCCACTGATACATGACAAAAGCGTCATTTACCGATAAACAGACAATTTTATCGACGCCCAGCGCCTTGAAATCATCATAGAGTTCCTCATAACGTGGAAGATGGTAGGTCGAACAGGTCGGGGTAAACGCCCCGGGCAAGGAAAAAACAACCACCTTTTTGCCTTTGAATATCTCGTCCGAAGTCAAATCCTTCCACTCAAAAGGATTGGGGCCGCCAAGGGCATCATTACGGACACGGGTCTTGAAAACTACTGAGGGAACATGTGAAACTGACATTTTATCACCAGGAATTAGAGTTCATGTAAGATTATTTTGAATAATTCCAATATATGGGACAAGCTACGATAGTCAAGTGTTTATCTACTATAAATAAATTAATAACAGTACCTTTGATATTGTTTTATACAGCCCGTGCAGTGGGTCATCCTTTATATGATGGTGGCGACCAACCAATAGAATCTAACAGGCGTCACCCATGCGATCATAGACTTGCATCACAGCTCTTTTACAATAAACTGGTCGCGCATTATGAGGTTAAGGGGAATGCAAAAAACTGTTCTTGTAATTGAAGATAATGAGGCCAGCCTGGAGCTTTTCGACACATTGTTGAAGAGTTGCGGGCATGACACCATGCAGGCAAGGGATGGCATGGAAGGCCTTAAACTCGCCCGCGAGCACCAGCCCGACCTGATCCTGCTGGATTTCCTGTTGCCAGGACTTTCCGGCATGGAGGTTGCCAAGATAATCAAGGCGGACAGGGTGCTAAACTCCATTCCGCTGATCGCCACCACGGCCTTTCCGTTCAAGGACGATGATAAGGTATTCCAGGAAGGCGGCTTTGACGACTACATAGCCAAGCCTGTTTCAGGTCCGGATTTTATCAAAATAATTTCAAAGTACCTTGGTACGGCAGATGAAATTGATTAGTTCTCAGATCGCTTGAACAACATG
>CAZEFJ010000051.1:0-6555 GCA_964511465.1 uncultured Hyphomicrobiales bacterium | reverse complement strand
CACCCGCCATAGAATTGGATGATGATAGCCAGGAGGCAGACGATGTTTCGCTACATCTTTATTGGCGCGTTGAGTCTTGGTATTCTGTGGGGCGGTTCGCTGAGGGCCGAAATCGGAACGACTTTCGCCGACGGCAGAAAGCTGGTTGCCTGGTGCAACAGTACCAACAAAGCCGAGCAGAATTACTGTGCCACCTATATCGCCGGGGTCGCCGACGTCATGGCGTACAGCCCGGTCGGCAGTTTCCGCGCCTGTCTGGCCAAAGACCGCACGACCATCAGTCAGGCCGTCGAGGCGGTCAAGGCGTGGCTGGAAGCCCATCCCAAAGATTATCATTTCAAGGCGGTCTCTCTGGTTGCCCGCGCCCTGTCCGAATCGTATTCCTGCGAATCAAATTAATTAAATTTGAAACGGTTTCATACCAAGGATACCTGAATATGACCCTGCTAAAAAACAAGTCCGTACTGAAGGTGCGCGAGGCGCTGGTCATAGCCGGCTTTGATGATACGGTCATAGAATTGGAGGAAAATGCACGCTCCGCCGGGGATGCGGCCGAATCAATCGGCACGGATACGGGCGCAATCGTAAAATCACTGGTTTTCCGGGTTGGCAACCGATTCGTTATGGCACTGGTTGCAGGAGACCATAGGTGCAAGGAGGAAGCACTGCCCAGGGCCCTTAACCTTGAGGGTGAAGTTACCAGCCCGGACACCAAGGAAGTGCGCGGTGCCACCGGATACTCTGTTGGCGGGGTGCCTCCGATCGGCCACCAACACTCGTTGCCGGTAGTCCTTGATGTAAGCCTCAAACGGTTCGATACATTGTACGCATCGGCAGGGCATAAACGATGCGTATTTCCGACAACGGTGGATGAACTTAAAAGAATGACCGGAGCGATCGTCTCCTACAATATCGCCGAACCTGTAGAACCCCCGAGCCTGTAGAACCCCCGAGCCTTGTAGAACCCCAAGGGTGACAGGAAATAATTTATCCTTCGATGCGGTATGCGTGAACCCTTCGGCGCCGCTCTGTTGGGTGTAATAGTCTTATCTACTTGCTGCGGATGGCGTTACAAACGGACCTACGGCCCGACGGCGGTCTGCGCCCGGCAACGACGGGCTGGGAAGATGGCCGAACTCCGTGGAGAGCTAATATGGCGCTAACCAGCAAGCCCAAAGATCCATCTCTGAATTCCTCGCCCCGATCCGGCAAAGGGCGGGGACTTTCATGGTTATGGCTGACCGCCGGCACCCTTGTCGGTGCCCTGGCTGTTTTCTGGTTGCTTTGGCGAGTTGATTTTAGCCGCCTGCAGGAAACCATCGGACGGGCCGATCCCGGATATATCGCTTTGGTGTTTATCGCCGTCACCCTGGAACAGCTGGTGCGGGGCTGGAAGTGGCGGCAGTTGCTCTACGATCTCCGGCCAATCGCCACCTTTCGCCTGTTCGGAGCGGTAATGACCGGCTATTTTGCCAACCTGCTGGCCCCCGTTGGCGTCAGTCCGTTCGTCCGTTCATGGATGGTGGCCCGCCTCGAATCCCTGAAGATGAGCACCGTGCTGGCAACCGCCGCGATCGAACGGTTCGTCGACGGGGTGGTCTTTTCCGGCTTTGTCGCGATTGCCCTGGCCTTTGCCGGGTTCTCCGATCCCAGCGGCAACATTCGCCTTGGGCTGATCGTCGGTGGCCTGGGGGGCCTGAGTCTGTTCGCGCTGACCCTGTTCTCCCTGTTCCGTTACAAGCAACGGCTGGGCGAGCCTGATCATTGGGTGTTGCGTTTGGCGGGCCGCCTGCCGTCAAGGTTCAGCCACCCTATCGAGAGAGTTATGCAAACTTTCGCCAAGGGAATCGTCTGGCCCCGGGAACCGTCACGGGGCTTTGGTATAGTCGCCGCCAGTATCGTCATCAAACTTATCGCGATCACGCATTACCTGTGGGCCGGGCTGGCCTTTGGGGTTTTACTGAGCCCTGCTGACTATGTCTTTCTGACCGTCTTTCTTGGTTTTATTATTATAATCACACGCTTCGCACGGGTGCCGGGTGGAATGTTTCTCGGCAATGTGTTCGCCCTCAACCTCCTTGGAGTGGCTGAGGAAACCGGCCTGGCGATGGTGGTGCTGGTTCACGCCGCGAGTATTTTGAGTGTATCATGCGTCGGCATAATATCACTTTGGAGAAATGGGGTTACGATTGGCGAGATGAGAACGGTCCGGGGAGACGATGACGATAGTCCGTGATCCTTCGATCCGCCCCAAACACGGCTTACAGACATCGTATGTCTGATGCAGTACGCAAGGAAAAGGCCATGTCGATCAAAGATTCAAGGTTGCGGTGGCTTGCCGCATTGTCGACGGTTCTTTCGCTGGCCGTTTGCTATGGAACCCTTGCGATAGTAGCCCTGCTTGGCGTGCTAGGCACTGCCGTAAACGTAGATAAAACGTTATGGGCCGGAGCCATCGTCGCCTTTGCGTCTATCGCCACCGCTGGCCTCGGCCTGGGTCTGGCACGGCATCGGCGGCCCTGGCCAATCCTGGTCGGCGGCCTGGGGGCGGCAACCATCGGCTACGCAATGTATGTTCGATATGACCGCTTGAGCGAAGCCGCCGGTTTCCTGTTGCTATCCGTTGCAGCCATATGGGACTGGCGGATTTGTCGTACTCCCTGCTCAAAGGTTAAAAGTACGGGTCCAGATGACGCATGATGCTTGGAGAACAATGGTGCCGGGTTTAAATGAGCCCCTGCTTGATCATGTTTCCTTCTTTCGTTGTGCCATTTTACTGATCTGGTTATGATGGTTTTCGAAAATTTCACGGCAAAATCTGATTTCTGAATTATACAGGGGATTTAATATGAAACGAGCGATCTTCGCGCTTGCGGCGGCCTTTACTTTTGTTGCCAGCCCGGTGCTGGCGCACACTGGCGTCGGTTCCGTTTCCGGCGTATCGGCGGGTTTCGGCCATCCGATTAGCGGGCTGGACCATGTCTTGGCGATGATCGCGGTCGGCATTCTGGCGGCTCAGTTGGGCGGTCGATCAATGTGGTTCGTCCCCGCATCCTTTGTCGGAATGATGGTTTTCGGTGGTTTCCTCGGCATATCCGGGGTTCCCGTTCCCTTTGTTGAACAGGGCATCATAGGCTCGGTCATTATCCTCGGCGCGGTCATTGCGGTCGGGCGTAAAATACCGATGCCGCTGGCGATGGCAATGGTCGGAACGCTGGCAATTTTCCATGGACATGCCCATGGCGCGGAGATCCCGGCAAGCGTAAGTGGCTTCCAATACGGGCTCGGCTTCGTTGTCGCCACGGCTTTGCTTCACGCCATAGGCGTCGGTTTGAACGTTGGCGTACAAAAACTCGGCGACAAACTGGCACCGATTGCCATTCGTGTAAGTGGCGGCGCCATCGCCGCCGCCGGTGTTGCATTTGTCGCCATCTGACACCAACTATTGATGATCAGAGTATCGTAAATACGGCTTCATTATGTGATGGTTCAGGGTGCTTCAGGGAAAAGTTATGGCAATGCATATCACCATCGGTCGGGTCGCCGAAGCAACCGGTTGCAAGGTGCAGACCATACGCTATTACGAGCAAATCGGCATACTTCCCGAACCGCTTCGTTCAGAGGGCAACCAGCGCCTTTACGGTGAAGACACGGTCGAGCGTCTGGTCTTCGTCAGGCATGCGCGGGAGCTGGGGTTTCCGCTTGATGCGGTGCGTGAAATCCTAAGTCTTGCCGACAACCCGAACCAGCCTTGCGAGGCCGCCGACGCAATCGCCCGGCGGCAACTGAAAGCGGTTGAACGCCGCATCGCCAGCCTCGAGGCGCTGAGAGTTGAACTTTCCCGAATGATCGAACACCGGGGCGGCAAGATCGCCGATTGCCGCGTCATCAAAGTGCTTGGCGATCATGCCCAATGCGTCGCCACCGAACACGCCCCGCCGGTCAGGGCCGGACAATCGTAAAAACTGGTGCGGGGCGTGAATGACGGCGTTGCGGGGCGTAAACGACGGCGTTGCATGGCTTGCGGCCAGATCGGGCAATGGTGCGGGCGGCCGGACTTGAACCGGCAAGGACGCTAGTCCGAGGGATTTTAAGTCCCTTGTGTTTACCAATTTCACCACGCCCGCATCGGCGGCATCCTCGCATATTCGCGAAATATTTTCTATCTTTCCCGGTCCGGTATGGGCTCTTCGCCGTGATTTTGTATAAGGACACGGATAGCCGCCGCCGCCGCCTCTATGGCGACCGGATCACGACCCCGCACAACCATACTGGCGCCCAGCCTGCCATCCAGGAAGAAGGGGTAGCTGCCGATTTCTACATTGCCGTGACTGTCTTGTATATCACTGAGTCCGGCCGCAATGTCGCCTTCCTTTATATGGGCCGACAAAGTCAGTGATTTCACCGGCGCACCACCCTCAAGCTGTCCCTTTATACCGTCGAACATGGCCTGCATGATTCGCGGCACCCCGGCCAGCACGAAGACATTTTCGAGACAAAAACCCGGAGCCCGGCTTACCGGGTTGTCGATAAGGGATGCCCCCGCCGGGACCCGGGACATCTTGAGGCGGGCCTCATTCAGGTCTTTTCCGTTATAGTGTTTTCGCAGTCTCGACAAAGCCTCGGCGTTTTGTTCCAGACCCAGCCCAAACGCCCTGGCAATCGCCTTTGACGTAATATCATCATGAGTGGGACCAATGCCGCCGGTGGTAAAGACATAGTCAAAAGCGGCCCGACAGGCGTTGACCGTGGAGATTATGGTTTCCTCGTCATCCGGGATGACACGGGCCTCGGCCAGGCGTACGCCTATTCCGCCGAGTGCTTCGCCAATGTATTTCAGGTTGACGTCCTGAGTCCGCCCCGACAATAACTCGTTGCCGATGATTATTATACAGGCGCTGACTTGGTGATCTGCGGACATGAAACCGATCTTATAATAAATCCATCAACATCGCCACCAGCGGCTGGTCGGCAGGAGGCATGGCAAGCTCGCTCATTCGCATCGGCATCACCCATTTAAGCTCTTGTCCTTCCATCGGGGTTACCGTACCGCGCCAGATACGACAGGCAAACAGCGGCATTAAAAGCTGAAAATCCTGGTATGCGTGCGAAGCGAAGCTCAGCGGGGCGAGACAGCTTTCGGCTATGTCGATGCCCAGTTCTTCCTTTAGTTCCCGGATAAGGGCAATTTCCGGGGCCTCGTCCGACTTGACCTTGCCACCGGGAAATTCCCACAGGCCCTCCATATCTTTGCCCTTGGGACGGCGTGCCAGCAACACCCTCCCATCGACATCGACCAAAGCCACGGCCACCACCAGCAACAGCGGCAAGGGTTTGTCGTCGCGCTCTACATTTGCCTGCAAACAGCCACTGTCAGGTCCGGTAATTGGCATTTATATCAATATATCCATGGGTAAGATCACAGGTCCAGACCCTCGCTTTGCCGTCCCCGACGCCGACATCTACGGCAATCACGATATCGTCGCCCTTCATGTATTCGGCAACTATGGTTTCGTCGTATCCGTCCACCACACCGCCGTCCTCGGCTATCAGGTGTCCGCCTATGGTGATGCTTATCCTGTCTCGGTCAGCCTTCTCACCGGCCTTGCCGATGGCCATCACGATCCGTCCCCAATTGGCGTCGGCGGCGGCAATCGCGGTCTTTACCAGGGGTGAGTTGGCAATTGAAAGAGCAATCCGCCGGGCCGCCCCGTTATCTTCGGCACCGCTTATGTCCACGGTGACGAACTTGCTTGCCCCCTCACCGTCACGAACTATTTGATGGGCCAGGTCGATAGCCAAATCGTTCAGCTTGTCCCTGAAATCATCAAGCAAGGGATCAACGGCGGAGCCTGGCTTTTCATGCTCCGCCCCCTGTCCGGTGGCGAACAAAAGCACGGTGTCGGAGGTTGATGTGTCACTGTCTATGGTGATGCAGTTAAAAGATGGCGCAACCGCGTCGGCCAATAGCTGCTGGAGGATATCGGCGGGAATGTCCGCATCGGTGAAAATGAACGAAAGCATCGTCGCCATGTTCGGAGCAATCATCCCGGAGCCCTTGGCTATACCGCAGATAACCACTTCGGCACCGTCGATGGTGGCGGTGCGCGTTGCCCCCTTGGGGTAGGTATCGGTAGTCATGATCGCCGCCGCCGCGTCTTTCCACCCGTCGTCAGACAGCTGATCTTTCAGCGCGCCAAGGGAGCCGATAATTTTCCCGCTATCCAGCGGTTCACCGATGACCCCGGTGGAAGCAACGAATACCGTGCTTGGCCGACAGGGAAAAATATCGGCGACTGCCTCAACGGTGTTTTCCACAACCCCGTATCCTGCCTTGCCGGTAAAGACATTGGCGTTGCCGGAATTTACGATCAGGGCACTGGCAACACCGCCGGACAACGCCTTGCGGCACCACTCGACCGGAGCAGCGGCGGTTGTCGAGAGGGTGAACATTCCGGCGACAGAGGTATCGTGAGCCAGTTCAACCAGCATCAGGTCGCTACGGTTCTTATAGCGCAAGCCACATGCACAGGCGGCCATCCTGACGCCTGGGAC
>CAZEFJ010000050.1:9399-12224 GCA_964511465.1 uncultured Hyphomicrobiales bacterium | reverse complement strand
GTCGGCGCGTTTAGCGATCTTTTGCTTCACGATATGGGCAAAGGGCTGGACGATGGTCTTGAGGAAGGCTTGGCAACCGGTAGCGAATGGCGAACCGCGCCGCTGATGGGGCTGGGCCGTTTGATGGAAAAAGAACAACCCCTGCTTCATGATGGGCGGGCCCGCAATGTCAGCGAAGCAATCCTCTGGCACGGCGGCGAGGGATCAAAGGCCGGACAGGCCTATCGCGCCCTCGATAGCGCCGGGCGCGGCAAACTAATCGATTTTCTGGGAACCTTGTAATGAAACGATACGGCGCCTTTATTCTTTTTATCCTGTTTTCCTTTGCAATGCCTTTAGGGGCGGCGGAAGTGCCGCGCTTTGTCGACGAAACAAAACTGGCGGGTATTGACAGCATCTACGATGGCAGCTTTCTTTTCATGGTCGGCGGCGGCGTCGCCGCTTTTGATTGCGACGCTAACGGCCTGCCCGATCTGGTCTTTGCCGGCGGCACCAACCCGGCCAAACTTTACCGCAACCGCTCTGCCGTCGGGGGAAGCCTGTCCTTTGAGCGGGTGAAAAATTCCGGGCTTGATATCACCTCAGTGTCAGGCGTTTACCCCCTGGACATAGACGGCGATAAAATAGTCGATCTGGCAGTGCTGCGGGTCGGTGAGAACCTGCTTATGCGGGGCCGGGGCGATTGCACATTTGAGCGTGCCAACGAGGCCTGGGGTTTCGATGGTGGCAATGCCTGGACCACCGCTTTCTCGGCGACATGGGAGAAAGGCGTTGATTGGCCGACACTGGCTTTCGGCAACTTCCTGGACCGTGAGACGGTGATAATGGGTTATGGCGATTGTGACGCCAATGCGCTTTACCGACCGAAAAAAAAGGGGGGCTATGGTCCGGCGGAAAAACTGGAACCTGGCTACTGTGCCTTGTCGATGCTGTTTTCCGACTGGAACCGGGATGGAACGCCCGACCTTCGCGTTTCGAACGACCAGGAATTTTACCGGGGCGGCGAGGAACAGTTGTTCCGGCTGACGGCCAAGGGGCCCAGGCCTTATTCGCGGGAAGAAGGGTGGAACAAGGTCAATATCTGGGGCATGGGCATCGCCTCTTATGATCTGACCGGAGACGGTTATCCCGAATACTATCTGACCAACATGACCGAAAACCGCTTTGAAGTTCTTTCCCGCGGCGCCACCCGTCCCAGCTACCGGGACCGGGCCGGGGACTTTGGCATAGCCGCAGGATTTCCCTTCATCGGCGGCGACAAAAAACCTTCTACCGCGTGGCACGCCGAGTTCGGCGACGTCAACAACGATGGCCTGGCCGATTTGCTGGTGGTCAAGGGCAACGTTGAAACGGTTAAGTTCGTCGCCGACGCCGATCCCAACAACCTGTTGATAGGCCAACCTGACGGAACCTTTCGCGAGGGAGCCAAAGACGCCGGAGTTGTCGATTTCGAGTTGGGACGGGGCGGCGCGTTGATCGACCTCAACGCCGACGGCAGGCTTGACCTGGTGGTTACCAACCGTTACGTCCCGGCCCGCATTTGGCGAAACCTCGGCGGTGACGATAATTGGCTTAAGATAATCCTTGAACAACCGGGAGGAAACCACAACGCCATCGGCTCCTGGGTCGAAGTTCGCACCAAGGCCGGTATCCAGCGACGCGAGAGTTTTAGCGGCGGCGGCCATGCCGGGGGACAATGGGGGCCTCTGCACTTCGGCCTGGGCACGGCAACCACCGCCGAGGTGCGGGTCCAATGGCCGGGCGGTAAATGGGGGCCGTGGACCAGGGTTCGGGCAAACCGCCCGACCGTCGTCAGACGCGGGGAAAACGGCGGTGCCCTGTAGGCTCCTTTCGGAAACATTTGAGAAACATCATTAATTCATTTTGCTGTTATGGAGCCTGGCGAGCGCTTATAATGGGGATAATCTTTTCCAGGGGGGCGCATGCAGCTTAGAAGAGTCTTGCTACCAGCTTTGCTGGCGTTGTCGCTTGGTGCCTGTGCTGGCGATAGGCCTGCGAACTTGGGAAATGCGTTTGAAAACAGTACGCTGACGGGCATGCTGGATGGCGTAAAAAATACGCGCCTTAACGATAAATTTATCCGCGCCGGTATCAAGGCGATAGAAGAAGGCGATTATGTCACCGCCTCGGAATCCTTCAGCCGGGCGCTTAAGTTCGATCCTGCGAACGCCAACCTGCATTTTCTTAACGGTCTGTCCTATCATCTGCGCGCCGAGGCCGGCGACGGCTCTCAGTACGAGATGGCGATGGTGGGGTATAAGCTGGCCCTGAAATATGATCCGGGCAATGACTGGGCGGCCTATCTGGCGGGCCATATCATGTTGCGTAAACAGCATTACCGAAAGGCCCAGGACGCTTTCGCCTATGCCCTGCTGAACGCACCGGACAATGTCGCTTACTTGAAGGCTATGGCGACTGCCTCTTACTACTCCCAGGATATAGAATCGGCTCTGACTGCAATTGACAAGGCCGTCGCCCTGGCCCCCGATGACCGGGATGCGCTTTACAATCAGGTGCTGATCGAAGCCGCCGCTGGTGGCATGAACAAGGCCGACAAACTTCTTTCGGTCTATCAAAAGGGTCCGGCTACCAGGGTCGCCTTCAGCTTTTCCCGTCTGACCAGGCGGCTTGGCGACTGGCGGCGCTTCTACAGGAACAAATCCTATCTCAAAAAAGTCCAGAGTACCTCGGATATTTTCGGCTCCTCCGATACATCTTCCGATGGCGGCGGCGATTCTGGCGATGGTTCAGGTAGTGATAGTTCAAGTGTGGACTCGGGCAGTGATTTCAGTACCGATTCGAAC
>CAZEFJ010000050.1:0-9299 GCA_964511465.1 uncultured Hyphomicrobiales bacterium | reverse complement strand
AACATTTTCAACGACAACAATGATCGCGACAAAGTTCTCGCCCGCCCGACCCTGGTTGCGATGGATGGTCAGACATCCGACTTCTTTTCGGGTGCCGTCTGGCATATACAGCTAAGCGGCGGTTCCGGCACCGATGGCTCGGTTACGGATGTTCCCATCGGCATCAAACTTAGCGTGACTCCCAATTTTATTGATGACAATACGATAAAGTTTCAGGTTTCCGCCTCTCGGGCATTCGTCGATAAAATGGCGGATGGTCCAACCTTCACCACGTTTGCGCAGACTACCAGGACGAAGATCAACATCAACGCCGTGGTAAAATTCGGAGAGACCCTGGTGTTAAGTGGTCTTGATGAGAAGGAAACGGAAAATATTCGCGACGGGGTGCCGTTTCTTCAGAATATTCCGATTATCCAGTACCTTTTTTCCAATGAAGCCGCACTCAAATATACAAAGTCGGTTCTGATTCTAATGACCCCCAGGAAACCCCGTTATACCTATGCCGACGGCTCCCCCAAGGCGGCCCGGATAGATAATAAAAAAGTTAGGCAGCCAAACCTTGATGAGTTGAAGAACCGCCTCGACTGGTTCAAACCGGCTTCCACCGTAGATGCCATATTATGGCGTCTGAAGGACGTTGAGTACTTCAAGGAATTCCGCTCCGGTGACGTACGCACCGAGAAATGGAATTCCATAGATAATGTCGGAAAGATGCTCATGCGTTCCATACAGTTCCTCTACTACTGATACGGTGGTAATCATGTTTCGCCGGATCGCGCTGTTTATGGGTCTCTTCGGGTCTGCGGCCCTGTTAGTGTCTCCGGAGACCGCATCGGCGGGACAAGGATGGGTGATTAAAGATTCGATGACGCCACTGATCAAGGACTTTGAGGCGAACGCCGACGAGCTTGATAATTTTCGCAATTTCGACATCCCCAATGATTTTGTCTACATCAAAGATAGTGGCGAAGGACCTTTGCTGCCCATCTATGACCTCATCGCATGTATCAAACTGACCAACCCGGATTCCGAAATTATCACAGGAGGTTTCGGCGGCTCCTTAGACGTCGCTATCGACAGCGTCGCCTTCGCCAAGGGAAGCTGGCCTGTTAAAATTAACGTCACCAGGAACAATAAACTCAGGGATTTAAAAATGGTCTCGACCTACACTCTGAAAACACTTCGGATCGGAGCTAACGGACTTACCGATACGGATCAGATGGTAAACGCACTTCGTCTGATGACCAAGGCGTGTCTGGCGGATTAGGTTGGTATAAACAGATGAAAAAAACAGCCGTCGAAATCCACCCGCAAAATCACCATGAACCCGTGCCTGGGTTATGCCGCGCTCATTAATTGTCTGGCCGGTTTGGGCTCTTGCCACCTTTATCGTGTGGCTTTCGGTCTATCCCGCCTTTGCCGCCAAGCCAGACAGAATCTCCGTCGCATACTGCACCGATTGTGTGCAATTCCATTTCAAGAACAAAGACGGCAAAGCCGATGGTCTGATCATTGATATATGGCGCCTGTGGTCGAAAAAGACGGGTATCGCTGTTGATTTTAAGGCAGCCACCTGGGAAGAAACCCTAAAAATGGTTGCGGACGGCAGAGCGGATGCCCACGCCGGGCTTTTTTATAGCAAAGAGAGGGCCAGATTCCTTGAATACGGAACCTCTCTAACCAAGACCGATACCCAATTCTTCGTCCACAAAAACCTTACCGGAATCAAGACGCTAAAGGACTTAACCACCTACAAGGTCGGGGTCCTAGCAGGGGACTTTGTGGAAGGCTTTCTGAAAAAGAAACTTCCGCCTGAAAACATCGTCAGTTTCGAAAGTTATGAAGCGATGATGGAAGCCTTGCGCAAAGGAAGCCTGTACGTTTTCGCTGCCGATACGCCGACCGGAGTTTTCCATTTGCAAAAAGCGGGTCTGGGCTATGTTTTCGAAGCTCCCGCCAGCAAGCCTTTGTATACCGAAAAATGGTTTGTCGCCACCGCCAAGGGCAATACGGAACTGATCAAAACCATTGATGACGGAATGGCTCTGATCACGAGTGAGGATCGCCGCAAGATCGAGCGACGCTGGGCCTCGATCAGTGACCCGAATGCCCTAAATGTCGAAAGAACGAAAAAACGTCTTGAATTGACCGTCTCCGAGCGCCAATGGCTGGTCGACCACCCGGTTATCCAGGTCCACAACGAAAGCAACTGGCCGCCCTTTAATTTCTATAAGGATGGCAAACCACAAGGGCTCTCTATTGATTACATGAATCTTCTGGCCTCTAAAATAGGCATCAAGGTTAATTACGTCACCGGCCCCACCTGGAATGAGTTTTTGGAGATGATGAAGAGCGGCGATCTCGACGTCATGCTGAACATCGTCAAGACGCCCGAGCGACAGAAATACTTACTCTATACAAAGCCCTACGCCTACAACCCCAATTCGATCCTCAGCCGTAAGGAGAACCCCTATGACAATCTTGAGCAGCTTTCCGGCAAGACCGTAGCCTTGCCCAAGGGCTTTTTTTACGAGGAAATCCTGAAAAGGGATTATCCCCGGATCAAGCTATATCTGGTCAAGGATGTGACCGAAGCGATGAAGGCTGTCACCTTTGGCAAGGCCGATGCGGCATTAGGTGAACTGGCCGTATTCACCTACATCATGGGCCGGGAAATGATGACCGGTCTGGTTATTTCCGGAGAGGTGAAGATGGGGGATGGCAGCTACAGCCAGCTCAACATTGCGACGCGCAAAAGCCTGCCGGTCCTGGCATCAATTCTGACCAAGGCCGCGGACGTCGTCACTTCCGAGGAAATCAAGGCCCTTCGCCAGCGTTGGATCGATGTTGCGACGACGACCACGAACCGGCGTATGAAGATCAATCTAACATCCGGAGAGAGGGCTTGGTTGGCGGCTCATAAAACCATTCGCCTTGGAATTGATCCCCTTTACCCGCCGTTTGAATTTGTCGATGACAACGGAACCTATTCCGGCATGGCTTCGGATTATGTGCGGCTGGTGAGCGAAAGGCTCGGCATCACAATGAAGGTGGTCCCTAACCTTTCCTGGGACGAAGTCATCGATGGTTTGAAAAAGAAAAGTATCGACGTTCTGCCGGCCGCAGTTAAATCACCGGAACGCCGGTCATTCCTGAACTTCTCAAGCACACGCATGACCTTTCCCGTCGTTATCGTGACACGGGACGATTACCCTTTCGTTTCCGGATTAAACGACCTGAACGGTAAAACCGTCGCTCAGACAAAAGGATACGCGGTTACAAATTACCTTGAGATGAACAATCCGAAAATAACCCGTAATCTGGTTGATGATCCGTTGCGGGCGCTTCGCTCCGTATCCGCAGGCAAGGTTAGCGCCACCATCTTAAACCTTGCTGTTGCCACCTATCTCATCAAAAAACATAATCTCGCCAACCTGAAAATAGCGGCTTCGGCGAATATCAATTTCCCTGGCCTGGCCTTTGGGGTGCGCAAGGATTGGCCGGAATTTATGCCAATTCTCGAAAAGGCCCTGGCGACCATCACCTCAGATGAGAAAAACATCATCCGTTCAAAATGGGTGTCAGTCGATTACAACGCCGGGATTAACATTAAGTACGTGCTGCAGGCGGGGGGTATTGTTGCCATCATCGTCATCGTCATTGCCATCTGGAACAGTCGTTTGCAACGGGAAGTGAAGTACAGGAAACAGGTCGAGGCGGCGCTGGCTCAGAAAACAGACATCCTTCAGGCCGTTCTCGGCGCCATGACCCAAGGGGTGGTTGCCTTTGACAAAAATCTTGAATTGATTACCTGGAACGATAATTTTCTCAATATCCGGGGTTATCCTGAAAGCCTTGTGAAAGAGGGACGGCAATTCTCTGCTTTCATGAAATTTGATAACGACATGAATGAGTTCGGTCTGCTTGACCCCGAATTGACCGTTCAACAACAAATTGGGCGAGCAAAGAAATTTCTTCCCCACGAATTCGAACGCAAACGACCGGATGGGCGTTACATAGAAGTCCGCGGCGGGCCGATTCCCGGCGGCGGCTTCGTTAGCACCTTTTCCGATATTACCGAACGCAAACGCTGGGAAGAGGAATTGCGCAAGTTATCAAGTGCCGTAGAAAACAGCCCGAACAGCATTATTATCACCGACCTTGAAGCCAATATTCTTTATGTGAATCCTGAGTTTGTGAAAGTATCTGGATATACGGAAAAGGAAGCCATCGGAAGAAAAACAAGCCTCATGAGATCGTGGCAGACACCACCGGAAACATATAAAGAAATGTGGGGGACCATAAAGGCAGGAAAAGTCTGGCGGGGCGAACTGCTGAATAAGAAAAAGAACGGCGAACTGTTTTGGGAATACACCTCCATCGCCCCGGTCAAGGGGGATGATGATGAAACCACTCACTATGTTGCAGTCAAGGTGGATGTCACCGAATTAAAAGAGGCCAAGGAAGCTGCGGACGCTGCCAACAAGGCCAAGTCGGAATTCCTCGCCAACATGAGCCATGAGTTGCGCACGCCGCTGAACGCCATCATCGGCTACAGTGAAATGTTGATTGAGGACGCCGAGGACGATGCCCTTGAGAACCCGATCCAGGATCTCGTAAAGATCAAGGATTCCGGCAAGCATCTTCACACCATGATCAATGAAATCCTCGACCTGGCCAAAATCGAAGCGGGGAAAATGGAAATTTTCATCGAGCAATTCGACGTGGCTAAATTAGTCAATGAGGTTCATGTAGTTATCGAGCCAATGATGGCAAAGAAGAAAAATAAGCTCGAAATCATTTATGAAACAGAAGGCATGACCATGATTTCGGACCAAACCAAGGTTCGGCAGATTCTTTTTAATCTGTTCAGCAATGCCACCAAGTTTACGGAGAATGGAGATATTTCCCTGACTGTTAGCAGCTTCAAACGAAAACGAAAGGATTGGCTTGAGTTCACAGTAAGCGATACCGGCATCGGCATGAGCCAGGAACAGGTTGATCGCCTCTTCGAAGCCTTCACCCAGGCAGACGCCTCGACCACCAGGAATTATGGAGGTACGGGCCTGGGCCTGACCATCACCAAACATTTTTCTGAAATGCTTGGCGGCGAGATTCGCATCGAAAGCGAGGAGGGGAAAGGCACGACCTTCACGCTGATGCTTCCTGCAAATCTGAAATAAGGAACGTTGACAGAGGAGATTAAGGGTAGACGGCAGAAATACTTATCGTTGATGATGAAGACAGCCGGGACATGCTCTAAAGAACTATAACAAGACCAAAAATACCGATTATCGCCTTGACCGTCGGCTCGTCGATGGGTGATGCGATATTATCACTGCTCGTTGGTATAATGCGAAAAATCAAAAAGTTTTTATAGGGGCCGCGCCAAGTTTATCCAGTGCCGCCTGTGCTTCGGCTAAATGTTCGTCGAGCATGCCGGTAAACCGGACGGCGTCATCAGGACGACCTGCATCGCATGCATCCTCAATCTCCCGGCAAATTTCAGATAATCGCTGAAGCCCCATAATCCTGGCCGCACTCTTGAAACCGTGCGCGGCCCGTCCCCAGGCTTCTCGCTCGTCGTTGATGGCGGCATGATGAATGTCGCTGACATGCCCGGTGCTTACCTTGCTAAAATCCTTTATTAATTCCAATAGTACGTCTCGGCCAAGGTCGGTCTGTATAGCCTTGATTCTTGAGTAATCAATAATTTTTTGAGGCTCCATACTGGGACGCATCAAGGCGGGTTCATCCCTGCGCCGGACCAGAACATTAATCAAGTCGTCGAAGGAAATAGGTTTTTTCAGGAAAGCCTCCGCTCCCGCCTCAAGGCACTGGATCAGGGGTGTGTCATCGTCAAGGCCGGAAACCATGACGACGGGGATGGTTTTAAGTTGGGGATGAGCCTTGATGAGGTTAAGGACATCAAGACCGCTCATTCCCGGCATGACCATATCAAGCAGGATGATGTCCGCGCCCTCTTTAGACAGTTTATTAAGGGCATCGGCACCGGAAGAAGATGTTCTTACGCCGCAGCCCCTGCGCCGTAGCAAGCGAGACAAAAAATTGCGACTGCCCTTATCGTCATCTATTACGAACACCGTATAACCGGCAATGGAAGTAGCAATGTCCCCGCCTTCTTTGCCGCCCGCGGGTTCAGGTTCGGCGGCTTCAGTGCCGCTGGATAGCATGGTAGTTTCCCGTTCAAGTAGTTCGGCATTTCGGATAAGTCTATCGAAGTCGCTGTTCATCACATTGATGCCACGATCTTCAAATTCCTCCATTATTAGCTGGCCGTATCCTTTTATCGCGTTGATCGGGGTGCGCAAGTCGTGGCGAAAATCCGTCTTGGCTTTTCCAAGTGTCTTTCCACCATCGCTCAGGTGCCGATGACATGTCTCAACCATGGCCTCAAGCTTGCGCGATGAGGCGACGATCCTGTCAAAATCCTTTAAAAGCTCTGGCACATCTTGCCGCTCGGCTCTATTGCGAAGAATTTCCGCATCGCCAACAATGCGGGCGACCAACGCAGCAAGTCGGTCACTAACAAGGGCGGCGAAAGCTTGGTATTCGTTGTTCGGAGTCACCATGGGCGGAATAATGGCACATTCACTAACCCTTCGACAAAACCCATCGGCACAGTCGGCGTTTCCATGATATTTCTAAAGCCGGAAATGGGCTATTTCCCGGCTTCAGTATGCTATTATTCGTTATGATCCGGCAAGGCGCTGGCAGGCATGAGCGTTGAAGGGGACGGATGGCAAAGATTCTTTTGGTCGAAGACAACGAAATGAACCGGGACATGCTGTCTCGAAGGCTCAGGCGCGGGGGCTTCGAAGTCGTCATCGCCGTAGACGGTACCGAGGGCTTGGCGATGGCAACGAGCGAGTCCCCCGACCTCATCCTGATGGACATGAGTCTTCCTAAAATAGACGGCTGGGAAGCGACGCGATACCTCAAGGCTGACGAAAAGACCAAGGCCATCCCGGTGATTGCCCTTACGGCGCACGCCATGTCCGATGATCGTGGCAAGGCTCTGAAGGCCGGGTGCGATGACTTTGATACCAAGCCGATCGAACTGCCCCGCCTTCTGGAAAAGATCGAAAAGCTCTGTAAAAAAAACGATTAAGCGTCGCACCTACGTGTTTCTTGTCGAATAATCACACTCGTTTGTTTTTGCTTCCAGATTGCCGCAGTCAGTTGTTTTTTGCTCCTTTGTTGATCCAGGCAATGATTTGATGCCTTTCCCACTTTGACAGGTCCATATTGGTGGTGTGCGGCATCTTCAGCTGAGAAGAGGCGCGGCCATCAATAACCACCATCAGGTTGCTGGTAAAAGCATCCCCGGCCACAACCACGGGGCCATGTCTGGTGCCTTTCATGAAGCTTTCATAGCTTCGCATATCAAGGCCGCTTTCCGCATAGCCAATGCCGCCGGGAACATGGCAATCAAGGCAGTATCTCTTGATTATTGGCTGGACCGTTCTTGTAAAGACATCTTTGTCGGCACCGCCTGTAATCCATTTCCTGAGGGCCAGCCGGTCTTTCTTTGTCGGAGCCCCACGGGTGTTATGCGGCATTCTCATACTTTTGCCGGCACGTCCTTCTATCAACACCACAAGGTTGCTGGTAAAGGCATCACCGGGAACTACCACCGGGCCATACTTGGTGCCTTTCATGACCCCATCATAAGATGTCAGGTCCAGGCCGCTGGCAGTATAACCGGCGCCACCGGGCTTGTGGCATTCGACACAGTATTTCCCCAGAATTGGCAGTATTTCATCCTTGAAGGAGGCGTGATCGGCCCGGGCCGGGGACGTCATCGCGCCTATCAGTAATGCGGAAGCTAAAACCACGCCGGAACAGACGGGAGCAGAGTTCCTGTTTATAGTCATCTTTTTTCCCCTATTGCTTCGAACGGACAAGTCAGCAGCCTGTGGGGTAACGCTATTTCAGGGTTATCAAACACTCCATGACGTCGCCACCCGCGAACGCGGGACCGCCAAAAATGGCAACAGTCAAATCGGGACTAGATGTGAGAAGGTTACCCATACGCACGATGCATGCTCCATTCGAAGGAGATGATTGCCAGAGCAACCTCCAGTATACTATAATGGCTGCCGGGTTTCAAAATAATTTTATCGATATTACTGATCGCCCCATCCCTGTATAAGAATATTGAGTTATGTAAAGTATCTGTCGTAAAGAAGGATTTATTACTATGATACAAGCTCACCGGATGTTCTTTCATTACAGCGAGTATCCTTTAAGTCTTCGCGTTCTTTACACTTTTACACTCATCGTTCTTGGCGTCGGCTACCTGTTCGCAATGCTGTACGTTTTTAATTCCAACGCAGGGCGGGACGGGAAACCGGGGCTTTCGGTCAATGATCTGGAAATCGCATATAGCGGCAGCAAGGCCGATACCCGTCTGGAGACCGCAGTCAAGGGACCGATGATTGACCGTCTGTCAAACGATGAAAAGAATATCATAATAGCCTGGGTTCGAAGCGGTGCCGAAGAAAAATCGTTTAGTAAAAATATCGAGCCGATCATCGAAGACAGCTGCCTGTCGTGTCATGACGGCTCTAGCCCCCATTTACCTGACCTGAGCGGGTTCGAAAATGTCAAAAAGCTGGCCAAAATAGACACCGGTGCCGATATTTTTTCCCTGATCAGGATCTCCCACATACACCTGTTCGGCATTACTTTTATATTTTTCATTATGGGCTCGATGTTTTCCCATGCCCTGGTGCGCCCGGTGTGGTTCAAGTCGGTGATTATTGCGATACCGTTCATCGCGGTTCTACTGGATATAGGGTCCTGGTACATGACCAAGATATATCCTCCGTTCGCCTGGGTGGTAATGATCAGCGGCGGGCTAATGGGGCTGAGTTTCGCCTTTATGTGGTTCACCTGTATTTATCAAATATGGTTTTACCGGTTGCCCAAGGATTTCAGCCACGAAGGCTGAGCCAAGTCAGCGCTGAAGGGCCGCAAGGCGGCACGCCGGTGGGGTCCGGGGCGCCCGCGCAGGCATTGACCTTCAGGTCGATGCCGTGAGCGACAATATAATTACAAAAGTTCCGCCTTCAGGGTGTTGTACATTTCCAGGGCTTTTTCCGGCTTCTCGCCGCCGTGGACGACGGCGCCTACTGCCTGGATCATTGCCACCGGGGCCTCTGACTGGAAAATGTTGCGGCCCATATCGACGCCGCGCGCCCCCTGGTCGATCGCCCGGTAGGCCATGTCTAGGGCGTCCGCTTCGGGAATCTTTTTGCCCCCGGCGATGACTA
>CAZEFJ010000049.1:5257-12349 GCA_964511465.1 uncultured Hyphomicrobiales bacterium | reverse complement strand
GGCTCCGGCCATCTCTCTTTTGGCAAGCCCGGGCTGCTATCCGAGGTTCTTGGCGTCGATCCCGGATCGGTTAGCCCGTTTGCCCTGATCAACGATAGCGAAAAAAAAGTCAATGTGATACTGGACAAACAGATGATGAAAATGGAAATGCTTAATTATCATCCCCTGATAAACACTCAAACCACGCAGATCACCCCCCAGGGTCTTCTTGCCTTTATTCAGTCATGCGGTCACCTGCCCAGAACCATTGATATTTAGCAGTCCTTTACGGAAATTTTTTGATAGTAAGGCAATTATATAACATGTCCTCAGCTCCAAACCCGCCGAACGAAGCTCCAAACGGGGCTAATGATATGGTCAGGAATTCCGACACCGCCAATTTTACCGCCGATGTTATCGAGGCATCGGCAACCGTGCCTGTTATCGTCGATTTCTGGTCGCACCAAAGCGGCCTTTGCCGACAAATTAGCCCGATCATTGAAAAACTTGTACGCCAGTGCGCCGGCAAGGTCCGACTGGTCAGGATAGATGTCGACAGCAACCAGACACTGGCCATGCAGCTGCGCGTTCAGACCATCCCAACCGTCTTGGCCTTCCATCAGGGACGACCCGTCGACGCATTCAGCGGGGCCCAGACGGAAAGCCAGTTGAAAACCTTCGTCGACCGTCTTGCCGAAAAGGCCGGGGCGGGGGCAAAGGTAAGTCAGGAGGACGCTTCCGCCCGGCTTTCGGCGGGCGACATTGACGGTGCGCGCGCCCTTTACGATGAAATACTGTCCAACGAGCCGTCAGACGGCGAGGCCATAGGCGGAAAAATTCGCTGCGAGTTGGCCGCAGGCGACACCGGGCGCGCTACCGGAATTATTGCCGCTCTGGACGACAAGATAAAATCCCTGCCAGTGGTTGAATCCGCAATAAACGCGTTGGAGCTTAGCCTTTCCGCAGGCGAGTCAGGCGATATTGACGAACTTGTCAAAAAAGTGTCCGGCAATGAAAACGACCACGCCGCCAGATTTGATCTGGCGATGGCTCTTTACGCCAACGGGGATATGGATAGCGCGGTCGATGAACTGCTGGAACTGGTCCGCCGCGATCTTAAATGGAACAACGAGGCAGCCCGCAAACAGCTGGTTAAAATTTTTACCGCCCGGGGATTTGCCGATCCGTTGACGGTATCAGGCCGAAAACGTCTTTCGGTAATTCTGTTTTCATGATATCGCCGTCAGGCGATGGGAGAAGCACAATATGAACGAACGCAATATTGATCCAAAATTACTGGAAATTCTGGTCTGTCCGATAACCAAGGGCCCGCTTCGCTACGACCGCGAGGCCCAGGAACTGATTAGCGAAAAAGCCCACCTTGCCTACCCCATACGCGACGGCATACCGATCATGCTGGTTGATGAGGCAAGGCCGCTGGAAACGGACGGCTGAAGCCGGGACGCATAACAGTTAAATAGTTGCCTAAAAAATAGTCATAATATTTATATGCCTGATTTTTAGGCATTACTGGCTCGGATAAAAATTATCCGCAGCCATGACTATATTATATAACGTCCTGTTATATAACGATTTTTCCAAAAATATACTGTTTGGCACGGTTCTTGTTAGGTAACCGTCTTTAATGGGGCGTTATCAGTGCTCCGTGGCATGAAAAACCAAACCGGCGAGGCCCCGTTTTCCTGTGGGCCGCGCCGTTACAGGAAAGGATACGGCTACATGAAGCAGGTAATAGCCATAATCAAACCATTCAAGCTGGATGCCGTGCGCGAGGCCCTGACGGCGCTTGGCGTACACGGCATGACGGTCAGCGAGGTAAAGGGCTTCGGCCGCCAAAAGGGTCAGACTGAAATTTATCGCGGTGCGGAATACGAAGTAAGTTTTATTCCGAAAGTTCAGATACTTACCGTTGTTTCTGAAGATTTGGTGGAAAGTGTTGTCGAGGCCATCCGCGACACCGCCCAAACCGGCAAAATCGGCGACGGCAAGATTTTTGTCAGCAGTATCGAACAAGCCACCCGCATTCGCACCGGCGAAACCGATGAAAACGCACTGTAGAGGTATGAAAATGTATCCGCTTAAAAAATATTTTACCCCGGCGATAATCGCCGGAATTGCTTTTGTCGCGAGTCCCGGGCTCGCCCTGGCCGAGGAGGCGAAGCTGGATTCCGGCGATACCGCCTGGATGCTGACCTCGACGGCGCTGGTTTTGATGATGACCATTCCCGGTCTGGCGCTGTTTTATGGCGGCATGGTACGCAAGAAAAACGTCCTCGCCACGGTCATGCAAAGCTTTGCCGTAACCTGTCTGATGACCGTGCTATGGATGGTTATCGGCTACTCGCTGGCCTTTACCGATGGAGGGGCGCTTAATGCCTATGTCGGTGGCCTGGACCAGTTGTTTCTTGCCGGAATAGGCAAGGATTCGCTTTCCGGGACAATCCCTGAATCGGTATTTATGACCTTTCAGATGACCTTCGCGATCATAACTCCGGCCTTGATAACCGGGGCCTTCGCCGACCGCATGAAATTCTCTTCTATGCTGGTTTTTCTCGGCGCCTGGATGATTATCGTATATGCGCCGATTACCCATTGGGTATGGGGCGGAGGCTTTCTCGGCGATGCCGGGGTACTTGATTTCGCCGGCGGAACGGTTGTTCACATAAACGCCGGCGTAGCCGGGCTGGTAACCGCCATCGTACTCGGCAAGCGCAAGGGTTACGGTGCCGAAAATATGGCCCCTCACAATCTCACCCTCAGCGTTATCGGAGCATCGTTGTTGTGGGTTGGATGGTTCGGTTTCAACGCCGGTTCGGCAGTCGCCGCCGACGGTGCCGCCGGAATGGCCATGGCGGTAACCCAGATCGCCACAGCCATGGCCGCACTGGCATGGATGTTCGCCGAATGGATGGCACGAGGCAAGCCGAGTATCCTTGGAATAATATCCGGTGCCGTCGCCGGGCTGGTCGCGATCACCCCGGCATCCGGCTTCGTTGACCCGATGGGGGCGCTGTTCATCGGCCTTATCGCCGGGGTCGCCTGTTTTTGGGGCGCAACGACGCTCAAGAACTGGGTCGGCTACGACGATGCACTCGACGCCTTCGGCGTACATGGAGTCGGCGGAGTTGTCGGCGCGCTGCTGACCGGCGTCTTCGCCGTCGAAGCCATCGGCGGTACCCCGGGTGTGCTTGAGGGCAACAGCGGACAGCTTTTAACCCAGGCTATGGGAATAGGCGCCACCGTTATTTACAGTGGCATCGCAACCCTGATTATACTCAAGATCATCGACGGCGTGATGGGTCTTAGGGTCGATGAAGAGACCGAAGTTAACGGCCTCGACATCAGCCTGCATGGTGAGACCGTTCGCTAAAAACATCGGCTGAAAGTAAGGCTGAAAGCAGGGGGGCGTGGGTTGCCTCCCTGTTTTTTTGCCTGTTTTTTCTACGCTTCTGCTTTTTTTGAAAGGTGCCTGTTTTTTAGGCATTTCAGGTTGATCCCGTCTGCCAAATATGTGACATAAACGAAGCCTTGAGCGAATGTCACGTAATTTGGGGAGGGGAAGCGATGCTTAGTGATGGGAATACCGCCTGGATTTTAGCTTCGACGGCGCTGGTTTTGTTCATGACCCTTCCCGGTCTGGCGCTTTTTTATGGCGGTCTGGTCCATACCAAAAACATAGTTTCGGTGCTGATGCAGTGTTTCGTTATTGCCTGTCTGGCCTCCGTTATGTGGTTTATTTTTGTTTACAGCCTGACCTTTGGCGACGGTGGCCCGCTGCAGCCATGGATCGGCGGCCTGGACAAGGCCTTTCTTTCGGGCGTCAGCGTCGACTCCCTTTCCGGCGATATCCCGGAAACAGTGTTTTTCATGTTCCAGATGACCTTTGCCATAATCACCCCGGCGCTGATCGTCGGAGCCTATGTAGAGCGTATGAAATTCTCTGCCGTGATCCTGTTTTCAGGATTTTGGCTGGTTCTGGTTTATGCCCCGGTGGCTCACTGGATATGGGGCGGCGGCTGGCTTGCCGAACTCGGTGTCGAAGACTTTGCCGGCGGGCTTGTGGTCCATGTTACAGGTGCTACCGCAGCCATCATAGCGGCGATAATGGTCGGCCCGAGAAGGGGTTTCCCCGAAGAAATGAAGCCCCCACACAGCCCGGTTATGGTCATGGTCGGGGCCGCCATGCTGTGGGTCGGATGGTACGGCTTTAACGCCGGTAGCGCCCTGGCGGCAAATGGCTCGGCGGGAATGGCGCTGGCGGTGACACATATTTCGGCAGCAACGGCGGCAATGACCTGGATGTTCATCGAATGGATCAAATTCGGCAGGCCGACCCTGGTCGGCATTGCCACCGGGGCGATCGCCGGTCTTGCCATAATTACCCCGGCATCCGGTTTTGTTGGCCCTGTGGGCGGCTTCGTCTTCGGCCTGGTTGGAGGGGGGTTGTGCTTTTTCGCGGTCAATTTCGTCAAGGGCAAGCTGAAAGTCGACGACTCACTGGACGTATTGGCGGTTCATGGCGTCGGCGGTGCTACCGGCACCGTGCTTACGGCGATCTTCGGGGCGGTTGCATTCGGAGGTCTCGGACTGTCCGAAAAATCCATTTCCGAACAGTTACTGGTTCAGTTTATTGGTGTCGCGGTAACCATTGCCTGGACCGCAGTCATGACTTACATCATTTTACGCGTGGTCAGGGCGATGGTCGGCTTGCGGGTCAAGGCCGAGGATGAGATAGAGGGCCTGGATCTGATAATACACGGCGAAAAAGGCTACGAACTCTGATCAACCGCTGCCGCTAAATTGATTCCTATCCGTGTTGATTCGTTTTAGAGTATCGACGACGACCGGCTTGACAATGAACAAGGAGCTTTCGATGCGTCCAGGCACGTCATCACGGCGTTGGTTCAAGACAAATTTGGCGGCATTATCGGTTGCCGCAATGCTGCTGGTAGTTGCCGCTACATTGTCCGGCTGTGGTGCCGTGATCGGCATCGGCGCGGCAACCGGTGTCGCCGCCGCCGAAGAGCGCGGCATAGAAGGCGCTGCTCAAGACCTCAAACTGGAAGCCAGGGTTGTCGAAAAATGGATTAAGTTCGATCACACCCTGCCGATCAATATCGGAATCGAGGTCTACGAAGGTCGCGCCATGCTGACCGGGGTCGCCGACAACGCCAAAGTTCGCGCCGACGCCGTACGCCTGGCCTGGTCCGTAGCCGGAATAAAGGATGTTATAAACGAGATTCAGGTCACAAAATCCGGTGGGGTGATGGATTTTGCCCGTGATACCTGGATAACCACTCAGCTAAAATCGCAAATTACCCTCGACGAAAATATCATGGCAATTAATTACGCCATCGAAACATCCAATGGTGTCGTCTATCTGATCGGCATTGGCCAAAGCCAGGAGGAACTGGACCGGGTCATCGCCTATGCCCGGAATATTTCCTATGTCCGTAAAATCATAAGTCATGTGAGGATCAAGGACAAACCGTGAAACCTTCACCGGATATATGCGCCCGCCTGAGCCGTATAGGGGAATTGTCCGATGAAGATGTCGATCTGGCCAAAACCGCACTGCTTCTGGCAATCACGGAATGTCCGGGAGCGCCATTGGAATCTTATTCCCGCCATCTTGAAAAAATTACCAATGAGGTCGGCTCACATGCCGACAAGAGCGGCCCGCTTGATATCCGTGCCGAGGCGCTGGCTCAGGTTATCGCCAGACGATACGGATATGGCGGAAGCAAAAATGCCTACGAGGACCAGGACAACGCCAACCTGATGCGGGTTATTGATCGCCGGTGCGGACTGCCGGTGGCTCTCGGCATAATTTACATAAGGGTTGCCCGATCGCTTGGCTGGACCATCGAAGGTATAAATTTTCCCGCCCGTTTTCTGGTTCGACTGGAGCATAAGGGCGAACGGCTTATTCTTGACCCCTTTGCCAACGGCGTGGCGCTTGCGGTGCAAGACATGCGCAAGTTGTTCCGGGCCAGCGGTGCCAACCATTCCGAACTCACCCCCGATCATTACAAGCCGATGACCAACCGCAATATTCTGCTGAGACTTCAAAACCATGTAAAAATGCGTATGCTTCGCTGCAATCGTATGGAAGACGCCCTTGAGGTCATCCAGACAATGAAGCTGTTCGCCCCCGACGAGGCCCGTTTGTGGCGGGAAACAGGCATTATCAATGCCCGACTCGACAACATAGAGGCAGCGATAGCGGCACTTGAGGAATATTTAATACGCAGTGGCGGCGACAAGGGACGTTACCGCGCCTCCCTTCTGCTGCAGGAACTGCGAAGACGACCGGTAGACATATAATATAAGAAAGGAAGTTGTCCCATGGGCCTTAAGGTTGCCATTCAGATGGACCCGGTCGAAGACATCGACATTGAAGCCGACAGCACATTTCTGCTGGCGATGGAGGCTCAGCGCAGGGGACATGCCATTTATCATTATCCGGTCGATGCCCTGACCTTCGACTGTCATCGGCTCACCGCGAGGGCGCAGCGGCTTACGGTTCGCCCGGCCAGGGGGGATCATTTCAGTCTTGGTCAGCCAGAAATAATTGATCTTGGCAAAATGGATATTGTCCTCATGCGCCAGGATCCGCCGTTTGATATGGCCTACATCACCGCCACCCACCTGTTACAGCGGATTCACCCGAAAACCTTGGTGATCAACGATCCGATGCATGTCCGCAACGCCCCGGAAAAGCTGCTGGCGACCCATTTTCCCCAATTCATGCCGCCGACAATAATCAGCCGCGACCTGGAAATGATAAAGTCCTTCCGGGCCGAACACGGCGAGATAATCATAAAACCGCTGCACGGCAACGGTGGGGTTGGCGTCTTTCACCTGGGCCCGGATGACGAAAACATAAACGCGCTTTTTGAAATGTTTACCGCAACCAGCCCGGAACCCCTGATGATACAGGCTTACCTGAAAGAAGTACGCGACGGCGACAAGCGGGTAATTCTTGTTAACGGGGTCGCCGCCGGGGCGGTCAACCGCATTCCCATGCCCGGCGAGGCGCGATCCAATCTGCATGTCGGCGGCAAGGCGGCTAAATCCGGACTAAGTGCC
>CAZEFJ010000049.1:0-5157 GCA_964511465.1 uncultured Hyphomicrobiales bacterium | reverse complement strand
TCGCTATTGATATTCCCTGAATTCGCTCATCACAAACAGCGGTATAAGTTCAAGATTTTCTCCGGCCAGCATTTCCCTTGCGCCCTGTTGCCGGTCAACCACGGTAACTATGGCCACGACATTGCAGTCCAGTTCTTCGCGAACAACTTTAACCGCCTGCAATGCCGAGCCTCCCCTGGTCGTCACATCTTCAAGAATTACCACGTTGGAGCCTTTTTTCAGCGGCCCGTCGATCAGTTGTCCGGCGCCCCTGTTTTTTCTTTCCTTTCTTACATAGAACCCGGCAAGAGGACGGACTTTTCCGCTTTTCAGACATGCGGCGGTAACAATCGGGCACGCCCCCAGTTCAAGGCCGCCGACAGCATCGACATCGTCAAGCCGGTAAATGACTTGCAAAATCATCTCAGAGGCCAGGTCCAGACCCTCGGGATCAAGCAGGGTCGCCTTCATTTCAAAGAAAATGTCGCTGTCGCCGCCGGAAGCCAGCTTGAAATTGCCGGTCATTACCGATCTCTCACCGATTATGTTGCGCAGCCGCTCGCGCCCGGCGTCGCCGTTCCCATTCATTTGCCCACCTCACGCCAATTGAAAACCATGGCCAAAGATATATCAGCCCCGCCCTGACGAAACCATTAGATATTTGGCTGATGGCTTTACCATATTATACTGGCGTTCTCTTTTCGTTCCTGATAGGCTCTGAGCTTGCTATCCGCAACGAGGGGGAGATATCAGATGGTGGCGCGGGTCAATACGGTTGCCTTTCTCGGCTTCGAAGTACTTGACGTGGATGTCCAGGTTCAGATGTCTTCGGGGCTTCCCGCCTTTCATCTGGTCGGGTTGCCCGACAAGGCGGTCGCCGAAAGTCGCGAAAGGGTGCGCGCAGCGCTCAACGCGATGGGCCTGGCCCTGCCGCCCAAACGAATCACCGTCAATCTTTCACCCGCCGATATTCTCAAGGAAGGCAGTCATTTCGATCTGCCGATCGCGCTCGGCCTTCTCGCCGCCATGGGGGTGCTGCCAGCCGATGAGATCAAGGGCTACATAGCCCTCGGTGAGCTTGCCCTGGACGGGGCCTTAAGCCCGGTTACCGGCATTCTCTCGGCCGCGATTCATGCCAATTCAAGAAATCTCGGGCTTATCTGCCCGGAAGGCCAGGGTGGAGAGGCCGCATGGGCCGGCGATGAGGTCGAGGTTCTGGAACCGCTTAGCCTGCTTTGCCTGATTAATCACTTCAAGGGCATTCAGGTTCTCAGCCCGCCCCTGCCAAAGCTTGCCGAAGAGGCCACGGTCGACCTCGACATGCATGACATCAAAGGCCAGGAAAGCGCCAAGCGGGCCCTGGAAATAGTCGCCGCCGGGGGCCACAATATACTCATGGTCGGCCCGCCCGGGGCAGGAAAGTCGATGCTGGCGGCGCGGCTGCCGGGCCTTCTGCCGCCGCTTGACCCGACAGAGGTGCTGGAGGCAAGCATGATCCAAAGCCTTTCCGGGGGCCTTGGCCCGGACGGGCTGGCCCGGCGGCGACCGTTTCGCGACCCTCATCATTCGGCCTCGCTGGTCTCGCTGGTCGGCGGTGGAATGCGGGCCAAGCCGGGCGAGGTATCACTGGCCCATCTTGGTGTATTGTTTCTCGACGAGCTGCCGGAATTTCAGCGCGGCGCACTCGAAGCCCTGCGTCAGCCCCTGGAAACCGGGCGGGTAAGCATCTCTCGGGCGAATATGCATGTCACATATCCGGCCCGGTTTCAGTTGGTGGCAGCGATGAACCCGTGCCGCTGCGGCTATCTTGACGACCCTGGGCAGGCCTGCACCCAGGCACCGCGTTGCGCCGAAAATTACCAAGCCAGGATTTCCGGCCCGTTGCTTGACCGGATCGACATGCATGTCGACGTTCCAGCGGTTAACCCGGCCGATCTGGCACTGCCGCCGCCACGGGAAGGATCGGACAAGATCCGGGCCAGGGTAGCCGCCGCAAGAACCATTCAGAAAGAACGCTACGCCGAGGTTAAGCCGAAAATACGAACCAACGCCGAGGTCGACGGAAGCCTGCTTGAAAAAATCTCGGCCCCCGACGAAAGCGGCCGCAACCTGCTTGGCGAAGCCAGCCAGCGGTTGCGGCTTTCGGCACGAGGATATCACCGGGTGTTGCGGGTAGCACGAACCATGGCCGATCTTGACGGCGGCGGCGGGGTAAAACGGATTCACATTGCCGAGGCCCTTTCGTACCGCCGAATCGCCCCGGGAAGAAACCCGCTGCTTGCGGAAAGGTCGGCCTGACTTTAATTTATCGCTCACGATTATTTATCGCTCACGGCATCGAGTTGAAGATCGATGCCTGCGCGGGCGCGCCGAACGATCGGCGGGCCGCCTTGCGGCCTTGGGTGCTTCCATATGAAACGGGAACACCCTGTTTTCTATCGCTCACGACATCGACCTAAAGGTCGAGGCCTGCGCGGGCGCGCCGAACTATCGGCGGACCGCCTTGCGGCCTTGGGTGCTTCCGTATGAAACGGGAACACCCTAAACGGCTAACATCGGCCCAAGGTTTTTTCCGGCAAATATATGAACATGGAAGTGGGGTACCTCCTGATTGGCGTCGGCACCGTGGTTGGCAAGAAGCCGGTAGCCGTTTTCCGCTATCCCCAATTTTCCGGCGACATTGCCAACGGCACGGCAGAATCCCGCCACCTCGGCATCCGGTGCGGTAGAAAAGAAATCGTCCGATGAGACATACTCGCCCTTGGGAATTACCAGTACATGGACCGGTGCCTGGGGCTTTATATCGCTAAACGCCAGTGCGAAGTCGTCCTCATAAACCCGGTCGCAGGGAATTTCCCGGCGCAAAATCTTGGCGAAAATATTGTTTGTATCGTATGCCATTCTTTCCTCGCTATTTGGATTTATTGCCTTTTCGCAACTTTTTTTCTTCCAACCCCGATATTCCCCGACGGCGTTCTAGTTCGGTCCATACCTGTTCCGGCTCTATCCCTACATCAATCCATAAAACAATAAGGTGATAAAGAAGGTCGGCGCTTTCACAGACCACATTTTCCTTTGGCTCGCCAAGCGCGGCGATTATTGTCTCAACGGCTTCCTCACCCAGCTTCTGGCAGATTTTGCCTCGCCCGCGATCGAATAATTTGGCCGAATACGATTTTTCCACATCACCGCCACGACGCCCGGCTATCACCCCGTAAAGCCGATCTATCGTGTCTTTCGTGTCACCCTTGGCCATGCGCTGTTTCCTTTAATTGATCAAGGCGCACGGGAACCCCCGCCGCCGCCATATGAGATTTTGCCTCGGCAATCGTAAATTCACCAAAATGAAATATAGACGCCGCCAAAACCGCCGTCGCGTGTCCTTCCGTAATTCCCTGGACCAAATGATCAAGCGTCCCGGCACCGCCGGAGGCAATTACCGGAATTGTCACGGAATCGGCAATAGCCCTGGTTAGTTCGATATCGAAACCTTTTTTAGTTCCGTCCCGGCCCATCGAGGTAAGCAAGATTTCTCCGGCTCCGTAGTCGGCCATCCGCCGGGCCCAATCGACGGCATCGAGACCGGTCTTTTCACGTCCGCCATGAGTAAAAATTTCAAAACCGTTATCGCCGACGGCTCTGGCGTCGATGGAAACGACGATGCACTGGCTGCCGAACTTGGCCGCTGCCCGGCCGACGAATTCCGGCTCCTTTACCGCCTGGGTGTTGATCGAAACCTTGTCGGCCCCGGCGAGAAGAAGTTTACGTATATCTTCGTTGGTCCGAACCCCGCCACCGACGGTCAACGGCATGAAACATTGTTCGGCGGTCGCGGAAACGATATCCAAAAGAGTGTCGCGGCCTTCATGGCTGGCGGTAATGTCAAGGAAACACAGCTCATCCGCCCCGGCGGCATCATAGATTGCGGCCTGTTCGACGGGATCACCGGCATCGACAAGATCGACAAAGTTGACGCCCTTGACTACCCGGCCCCGGTCAACATCCAGGCAGGGAATGATACGAGCCTTCAGCATGGCGTTCGATCCCCCAGCAAAGCCACCGCCCGGGCCACGTCTATATCGCCGTCATAGACCGCGCGCCCGCTGATGACACCCTCCAGTATCCCCTCGGAAGCGGCCTTGATATTTTGCAGATCATTGATCGAGGAAACCCCGCCCGAGACGATAAGCGGGGTTGAAATTTGTCGCGCCAGATCCATCGTGGCCTCGATATTCGGCCCCTGCATCGCACCGTCGCGGGCAATGTCGGTATAGATTATCGCACTGATCCCGGCGTCCTCAAACCGCAGGGCAAGGTCGCGGGCCGTAATTTCGCTGATTTTGGCCCATCCCTCGACCGCAACCAAACCATCCTTGGCGTCTATACCAACGGCTATGCGGCCGGGAAAGCTGCGGCAGGCCTGCTTGACCAGCTCGGGGTTACGCAAGGCGGCGGTGCCAAGAATAACCCGCTCCACACCACCATCCAGCCAACCCGAAATAGTATCCATATCACGAATGCCGCCACCCAACTGGATCGAAAGATCGGTGGCGGCGATGATTGATTGAACCGCCCCGGCGTTGACCGGCCTGCCGGTAAAGGCGCCGTTGAGATCGACCACATGCAGCCACTCGCATCCGGCGGCGGCGAATTCTGCGGCTTGGCCGGCAGGATCGTCGCTGAACACCGTTGCGCTATCCATTTCGCCGCGCAGCAGGCGGACGCACTCACCGTCCTTGAGATCAATTGCCGGAAAAAAAATCATATCAAGGCCGCCATTTGAGAAAATTGGTTATCAGTTTCAAACCCGTAACCTGACTTTTTTCCGGGTGGAACTGGGTTCCGATTACATTTTCACGACCTATCACGGCGGCTATAGGTCCGCCGTAATCGACACTCGCCAGACAATCGTCGGGATTTACACATTTGAATTCATAGGAATGGACGAAGTAGACATGCTCGCCATCCTTTACCCCGGTGAAAAAAGGATGATCGGAAGCCCTGATCTGAAGATCGTTCCAGCCCATATGGGGAATTTTCAGGTTTTCATCGGCCGGGGCAAGAGCCGACACCTCACCCTCGATCCAGGCCAGTCCCTTGTCTTCGCCATGCTCAAAACCGATATCGGCAAGCAACTGCATGCCGACACAAATACCGAGAAACGGTTTGGCCTCGAAA
>CAZEFJ010000048.1:8321-12599 GCA_964511465.1 uncultured Hyphomicrobiales bacterium | reverse complement strand
CACGGACTGCGCCACCAGTTGCGATGTCTCGCAGACGCGGTCAGCGCCCAGCCTGAAGACGTGCGCCGCCGCATTGCCATGGCCCTGGCAAAGTCAGGAAACTGAGTGTGGTAAACAAAAATCCGGCATTCCCGGCAAGATCGCGATAACAGAAAACAGATCCATGTCGGTAAGTGAAACCCCGCAATTTACGCCGGTCCGCCGTCCCGCCGCACCGCCGGTTCGGCCCTTTCGTCTGGTCAGCGAATTCTCTCCGGCCGGCGATCAGCCCCAGGCTATAGACGGGTTGTGCGACGGTCTTGAACGTGGTGAGCGCGATCAGGTTCTGCTTGGGGTAACCGGCTCAGGCAAGACCTTCACCGTCGCCCAGGTTATTCAGCGTCTTCAGCGCCCGGCCATCGTACTGGCCCCCAACAAGACCCTGGCGGCCCAGCTATATGGCGAGATGAAGGGCTTTTTTCCCGACAATGCGGTCGAATATTTTGTTTCTTTTTATGACTATTACCAGCCCGAGGCCTACGTCCCCAGAACCGACACCTACATCGAAAAAGACGCCGACATAAACGAACAGATCGACCGCATGCGCCATTCGGCTACCCGCTCGCTGCTGGAGCGCGGCGACGTTATCATTGTCGCTTCGGTGTCGTGCATCTATGGCATCGGCTCGGTCGAGACCTATTCCGAGATGGTCCTGAAAATCAAAGCCGGAACGGCTGTGGATCGCTCGGCGATAATGAAAAGGCTGGTCGAGCTTCAGTACAAGCGCAACGACGCCAATTTTTATCGTGGCTCATTTCGGGTTCGCGGTGATGTCATGGAAATATTCCCGTCGCATCTGGAAGACCGGGCATGGCGAATTTCAATGTTCGGGGACGAGGTCGAAAAAATATGGGAAATCGACCCGCTGACCGGCGACAAGCTGGCCGATCTGGATACGATCGCGGTCTATCCCAACAGCCATTACGTCACCCCGCGCCCGACCCTGCGACAGGCGATCCCGAAGATTCGCGAGGAACTCAAACGACGGCTGACCGAGTTGAACGATCAAGGCAAGCTGATTGAGGCTCAGCGTTTAATGGAGCGCACCACGTTTGATCTTGAAATGCTGGATTCGACCGGCTACTGCAACGGCATAGAAAACTATTCACGTTTTCTCACCGGGCGCAATCCCGGTGATCCGCCGCCTACCCTGTTCGAGTATTTACCCGAAAACGCGCTTATGATGGTTGATGAGTCCCATGTTGCTGTGCCTCAACTGGGCGGCATGTACCGGGGTGACCGCAGCCGCAAAACAACCCTTGCCGAATTCGGTTTCAGGCTTCCCAGTTGCGTTGATAACCGTCCCCTGAAGTTCGAGGAATGGGACGTTATGCGCCCTGATACCCTGTTCGTTTCCGCCACCCCAGGCCCCTGGGAGCTGGACCGTACCGGTGGGGTGTTTATCGAACAGCTGATCCGTCCGACCGGCCTTATCGACCCTGTTTGCGAGGTTCGCCCGGTGGCCACCCAGGTCGATGACCTGCTTGCCGAAGTCAAAGACAGCGCCTTGCGCGGGCTGCGCGTCCTGGTTACCACGCTAACCAAGAAAATGGCCGAGGATCTGACCGAATATCTGCATGAACACGGGGTTCGGGTGCGCTATATGCACTCCGATATCGACACCCTTGAGCGTATCGAAATTATTCGCGACCTCCGCCTTGGCGCGTTTGACGTGCTGGTCGGGATCAACCTTTTGCGCGAAGGCCTGGACATTCCCGAATGCGCACTGGTGTGCATCCTTGATGCCGACAAGGAAGGATTCTTACGATCCAAAACCTCGCTTGTACAAACTATAGGACGGGCTGCCCGAAACATCGACGGGCGGGTCATTCTGTATGCAGACAAGATGACAAAAAGCCTGGAATACGCGCTTGGCGAGACCGAGCGCCGCCGACAAAAGCAGCAGGCCTACAACGAGTTGCACGGAATTACCCCAAAAAGCATCAAGACCAATATCTCCAACATAATGGATTCGGTCTACGAGGCCGACTATGTAACCGTTGATACCGGGGTGAGTGGAGACATACACTTGGTTGGGAATAACCTGCGAAGCCATCTCGACGACCTTGAAAAACGGATGAAGGAAGCCGCGGCCGACCTTGAATTCGAGGAGGCGGCCCGCCTGAGAGACGAAGTTCGTCGCCTCGAAGCAGCCGATCTCGGGCTTGACCGGGCCGGGGTGGCCCCCAGGGCGGCGATCCGGGCCGGAGCAAAAAAGAGAAGGAAAAAGGGCCGTTAGGGTCAATCAAATTGATTCCTATCTATTTGAAACAGCTATATGCTTGAACCATGAAAAGTTCCTCCCTGTACAAGCCTGATAAAACCATAGTTCTGGTCGGTCTTATGGGAGCGGGAAAAACCTGTGTCGGCAGACGGCTGGCAAAAATTTACCAGATCCCTTTTGCCGACGCCGACGATGAAATAGTCAAGGCGGCCGGATGCTCGATTGAGGATATATTCGAACTTTACGGTGAAAAAGAGTTTCGCTCCGGCGAAAAAAAAGTAATCCGGCGACTGCTGGATGATGAACCGCATGTGCTGGCGACCGGCGGTGGCGCCTTCATCGACGAGGAAACCCGCGAGATCATAGCTCGTCGCGGAATTTCCGTCTGGCTTAGCGCCGATCTTGACACTCTGGTTAACCGCACCGGCCGCCGCGGTGGACGGCCTCTGCTCAATGACGTGGACACCCGGGCGACACTGGCATCACTTATGGAAAAACGATACCCGATTTACCGGCTGGCTGACATTATTGTCGATACCAGCGACGACCTTGCCGATCGGACTACGGAAAGGGTAGTTGATGCTATCGAAAGCAGTCTTGGTCAGGGTCTTGATAAAAAGGCAAACCGGCAATGAGCCAATGTTCTGAAACAGACACCCCCGAACGCCTTGAAGTGGGGCTGGCGGATCGCAGTTACGATATTGTTATCGGTCGACACCTGATCGGCAAGGCGGGCAGCCATATCGCCCCGCTGCTTGACTGTCCGAGAGTAATTATAGTCACCGACGCCAATATCGCGCCTCTGCACCTTGGAACCCTGAAAAGCTCGCTGGAAGAAGCCGGCATCGAACATGACGAGATCATTCTGGAGCCCGGCGAGGCGACAAAAGATATGGCTCACCTTGAAAATCTGACCAACCGGTTGCTGGAGTTAAGGGTCGAACGCCAAACCACATTGATCGCACTCGGCGGCGGTATGGTCGGCGATATTACCGGCTTTGCCGCCGCCATCACCCTGCGCGGACTTCCCGTAATTCAAATTCCGACGACATTGCTGGCCCAGGTAGACAGCTCGGTCGGCGGCAAAACCGGGATCAACACCAAATTTGGTAAAAACCTTATCGGCGCTTTTCACCAGCCAGCCCTGGTATTAACCGATATCGACAGCCTTGACACACTGCCGCGGCGGGAACTGCTGGCTGGTTACGCCGAGGTGGTTAAATATGGGCTTATCAACGACGCTGAATTTTTCGTCTGGCTGGAAGCCAATTTTGCTTCTCTGCTCGACGGATCCCCGGCATCGCGCCACCATGCCATATCGACCAGTTGTGCCGCCAAGGCCGGTATTGTCGTCGAGGATGAACGTGAATCGGGCCGCCGTGCACTACTTAATCTGGGCCACACCTTTGCTCACGCACTGGAGGCAGAGAGCGGATATTCGGATACCCTGCGGCACGGCGAGGCGGTTGCCGTAGGCATCTGTCTGGCTTTCGAGCTGTCGGCCCGCCTGCGCCTTTGCGACGACGCGGACGCCGAACGGGTGCGCCGCCATATCGAAAAAACAGGTCTGCCAGCCAACCTCTGCGATATTGCCGGACCTTCGTGGTCGGCGGGGCGGCTTATCGCCCATATGAAGCAGGACAAGAAAGTGCGCAATGAGCGGATGACTTTCATTTTAGCCAGGGCAATAGGCAACTCTTTCATAACCGACAATGTAGATATAGGCGACGTCCATTCTTTGCTTGAAGACGCATTAGGTACTTAAGAGAGAGAGATCACCATGCTGACAACCCTTATCGGGATAGCTGTTTTACTGATTCTTTCGGCCTTTTTTTCCGGCTCGGAGACGGCTCTTACCGCCGCCTCCAGGCCACTGATGCATCAGTTGGAGAACGAAGGAAACCACCGGGCCGGTATGGTTAATCGTCTACATGCAAAAAAGGGACGCCTGATAAGCACAATTCTGCTCGGCAACAATCTGGTTAATATTCTTGCCTCGGCGCTGGCGACCAGCA
>CAZEFJ010000048.1:0-8221 GCA_964511465.1 uncultured Hyphomicrobiales bacterium | reverse complement strand
ATTCTGCTCGGCAACAATCTGGTTAATATTCTTGCCTCGGCGCTGGCGACCAGCACACTGATCTCAATCTACGGCGATACCGGCGTTATCTACGCCACCATCGCGATGACCTTGCTGATCCTGATTTTCTCCGAGATCATGCCCAAGACATATGCCTTTAGAAAGGCCAACCGGATGGCCCTGGCAATCGCCCCAACGGTCAACGTGCTGGTCTTTGTATTGTCCCCGTTTACCAAATCCATCAATCTGGTGCTAAAGGGAATTTTCCGTATATTCGGATATGATATTCATGGCGACGAAGCGTTGCGTTCAACCGAGGGGGAATTGCGCGGTGCCATAGAATTGCACATCGCGGATGATGAAAAAGATTCCTCCGTCCGTCATGAACGGGCCATGCTGCACGGCATCCTTGACCTTGACGATGTCCAGGTCAGCGAGATCATGGTCCACCGCAAAAATGTAACCACGATAGATGCGGAACAACCTCCCTCGGTGATAGTCGCCGAGGTTCTGGCCAGCCCCTTTACCCGTATCCCGCTATGGCGTGGCCAACCCGAAAATATCGTCGGCGTTTTGCATGCCAAGGCGCTTTTCCAGGCCTTGCGCGACCATAGTGACGATCCGGACGGAATTGACATAGTCGCGATTGCCGCCAAGCCGTGGTTTATTCCTGAATCGACAACCCTGCTTGATCAGCTTCACGCCTTTCGCCATCGCCATGAACATTTTTCGATTACGGTGGACGAATACGGAAGCCTGATGGGTATTGTTACTCTCGAAGATATCCTGGAAGAAATTGTCGGAGATATTTCCGACGAGCACGACGTTAGCGTAACCGGTGTAAGCCCCCAGGCCGATGGCAGCTACGCCATCGACGGCGGCGTTACCATCCGGGATATAAACAGGCAGTTCGGCTGGCGTCTTCCCGACGAGGAAGCGGCAACCCTGGCCGGCCTTATCCTGCACGAAAGCCGCCGCATTCCAGATGTTGGCCAGACCTTCATATTCCACGGCTTTAGATTTAAAATTATGAAGCGCCGTAGACACCAGATAACATCCATTCTGGTAACCCCGCCCGATACCAAAGAACATTAATAGCTGGCGATCTGAACATTACTGACTAGCTATATTCACAGTCTGGCCCAATCGGGCCTTGGCCCTCGGACTTGGTGAATTTGCATGGCAGCTAATAATGAATTTTGACCCAGGCACCAACATAAACCGGGATGAGGTTGAAAGGATCAGCCTCGATAAACCGGTGCACGGCAAAAAATACAATTTATTGATCGGAAAGGATAACATTCTGCTTTTTGCCTTGATGCTGGTGATAGTTGTTTCTTCATTGGGTGTCTTGTCGAGCATAAAAAAAGGGGCAAAAGAAGATATTCTTAAATCCCTTAAAACGTCGCTGGATATTGCCCATGTCAGTATCAGGAACTGGTTCGACAGCCAGGAAAAACCGGCAATAGTCTGGGCCAGCAATGACCGGATTCGCGCGGCGGTTGTGGAACTGATGACAACGCCCAACGACGCGGTGGCTTTAATTAACGCCCCGGCCCAAAAAAAATTGCGGAACTGGATGATACCGGTGTTCCGAACCATCGGATACCAGGGGTTTTTTATCATTGGCAAAGACAATATTAACATCGCCTCGACCCGCGATGGCAATATTGGCGCCGTCAATCTGCTTGCCAAACAGGGGAATTTTCTCGACCGGGTATGGGCCGGTGAAACGCTGGTAAGCCTGCCACAGATTTCCGATGTTCCAATCAAGGGCATCGACGGCAAATTAGTTGAAAATATGGCCACCATGTTCGTTGCTTCACCGATGAAGGAAGCCGGAGGAAAGGTCATTGCCATACTCGCCTTCCGGCTTGATCCGAATGATGGATTTAATCAGGTTTTCACCAGAATTCGCTTTGGCAACAGCGGAGAGACATACGCATTCGACAGAAAAGGGGTTATGATAAGCGACAGCCGTTTTAACGGGCATCTCCGACAAATGGGTCTGCTGGCTGGTAACAAGCCGACGATTCTAAACCTGAAAATACAAGACCCCGGGATGAACATAGACCCGGGCGATAGGCCATCCCTGCATCTCGACAAACAGCCGCTTACCCGTATGGCTAAAAGCGCGACGGCGGGGGAGAGTGGTTATGACATGGACGGCTACCGTAATTATCACGGCGTCCAGGTTGTTGGAGCCTGGCTTTGGGATGACCGGCTGGGATTGGGGATTACCACGGAAATCGATATCGATGAGGCCTTCGCATCCTTTAATGAAGTGCGTCGTATCGTTGTTGTATTCTCGGCACTGTCGATCGTTGTTCTAATCGTTTTGTCGGTGGCATCCATCCGGGCGAGGCGGAAAATAGCCGATAGTTTCGAGAAAAATCAGCTAATTCTGAATTCAGTTAGCGAGGGTATCTATGGACTCGACCGTCATGGCCGGACAACCTTTGTCAATCCTGCGGCATGTGAAATGCTGGGCTATAAAGCGGAAGAACTTGTTGGTCTGCATATACACCGGCTAATCCATCACAGCTATCCCGACGGTTCCGACTACCCGCAAGAGGAATGCCGGATGTATTCGGCGCTAACCGATGGCGTGGTTCGTAATATCAACAATGAGGTACTGTGGCACAGGGACGGATTCAGCTTTCCCGTCGAGTATACCAGCACCCCGATCCGCAAGAACGGTCAGATAAAAGGCGCGGTTATAACCTTTAGAGACATCGCCAAACGCCAGGCGGCCGAGCAGCGCTCAATGGAAAGCGAGGAAACCCTGTCAACCGCCATCGAGAACATTCCCGGGGGCTTTCTTATGGTGGACGAAGGAGGACGGATCGAACTTTTCAACAGCAAGCTGCAAATCATCTACCCTGAACTACGTGATTATATCCTTGACGGCGCGTCTTTCGAGGAATTCATCCGCATCGGAGCCGAACGCGGCGTATACACAGCAGCCAAAGGCCGGATAGACGAATGGGTAGATGAACATATTAAAAAATATAAAAAAAAGAACACCCATTTTGAAGAACCATTGAGCGACGGCAGGTGGCTGAGCATAGCTGTAAAGGCGATGCCTGACGGTTCCAGCGTCGGCATACATATAGATATTACGGAGCTGAAGAAAGCCAAGGAAGCCGCCGACAAGGCAAATCAGGCCAAATCAGACTTCCTGTCATCAATGAGCCACGAGTTGCGAACCCCGATGAATGCGATACTGGGATTTGCCCAAATGCTGGAATTCAACCCCAAGGAGCCGTTGAGCGTAGCCCAGAAGGATTGCGTCGTCCATATCATGAAGGGCGGCCAGCACCTGCTGGAATTAATCAACGATATTCTTGACCTGGCCAAGATCGAGGCGGGGAAAGTTGATATTTCGATCGAGGATATATCGCCAACCAAAATCTTTAACGAGTGCCTGCCGCTAATAACAAAAATGGCGGAGAAACGCGGTATCGATATTTCCGCCCCGATGATGACGGCAGAGGCCCCTGTCGTTCGCGCCGATCACACGCGATTTAAACAGGTGCTGCTCAACCTGATGTCGAACGCAGTCAAATACAACCGGGAAAACGGCACCATAACGATGGATATAGAGGATGCCGCCGACAATATGCTTCGCATCAAAGTAACCGACACCGGAGAGGGCATCCCGGATGATAAACAGAACGAACTGTTCAAACCTTTCAGTCGCCTTGGAGCGGAAAGTACCGATGTCGAAGGAACCGGCATCGGACTTGTCGTTTGCAAAAATCTTGTCGAGCGTATGAACGGCACCATCGGGATGAAAAGCGTGCCCGGCAAGGGTTCCACATTCTGGGTCGAACTACCCGTATCAGAACCCGGTTATGACGATAACGTCAAGGCTGACAACGACACGTCCACGCCAACCGAGAGCAGGCTGCCCGGTATGAGCGGCACCCTGCTTTACATCGAAGACAACCCGGACAATATCAAACTTATGGAACTGATTGTCTCCCGAATAAACGGGCTAAGCATGATTTCGGCGCATACCGGCGAACTGGGAATAGAGTTGGCCAAGGCCGAAAATCCGGACGTAATAATAATCGATATTAATCTTTCCGGCATAAACGGTATCGAGGCGATGAAAAAGCTTCGCAACGATCAGAACACACGAAACATCCCGGTTATGGCGATGAGCGCCGCCGCCACCAAGAGAGACCTGGAAATAGGCATGGAGGCTGGATTCATGCGTTACCTGACCAAGCCCATACAGGTTTCCGAAGTCGCGGATGCGATCAGGACCGCGCTGGAGGCGGCCTGACCGCAAGACCCCTGACTTTGGCTGGTTATGCCGCTTTGCCTGCCGTCAACCGGCTGCCGCGCCGGGGGTTTCGACGGCGGTTGTTCGGGCGTTTTTTCCGCTGTGGCGAATGCCTGGCCGGGCCCTGGTCGTTCGCTATGTCTGCCGCATGATAGGGGTGATCGTCGATCACCTCCACGCTTTGGCGAATGGTTTTCTCGATATCGCGCAAGGCACTGCGCTCATCCTTGTCGCAAAACGACAGGGCAATCCCCGAGGTTCCGGCGCGAGCCGTGCGACCGATACGGTGGACGTAGCTTTCAGGGTCATTGGGCAACTCGAAATTGATTACATGGGTCACCCCTTCGACATCTATGCCGCGGGCCGCAATATCGGTAGCTACCAGCGCCCGGATACGTCCTGAACGAAAGCTTTTGAGAGCCCGCTGGCGGGCATTCTGGGCCTTGTTACCGTGGATTGCATCCGACTGGATACCACTTTGATGGAGGTGTTTGGCGACCCGGTCGGCACCGTGCTTGGTGCGGGTGAAAATAAGTACCCGCTTCATCGCCTGGTCGTTCATCAGTTCGCCTAGCAGCGCCCGCTTCTTGTCCTTGGGGACAAAAAGAACCCTTTGCTCGACCTTCTCGGCGGTGGTTGAGCTTGGGGCTACCTCGACCTTTACCGGATTGTTGAGCAGACCCTCGGCCAGCCCTTGTACCGACTTCGGCATGGTCGCTGAAAACATTACGGTATGACGGCGACGCGACATTTTGGCGGCAATTTTTTTGACATCGTTGATGAAACCCATGTCGAGCATGCGGTCCGCCTCATCAAGGATGAACACCCCGACGGCATCAAGCTGTACATGGCCCTGGTTCATCAGATCGATAAGCCGTCCCGGGGTGGCGACAAGCACGTGGACGCCACGGGCCAAAGTCTTGATCTGGGGGCGGATCGAGACACCGCCGAAAACTACCGCCGAACGCAGGTGCAGATGGCGACTGTAGTCACGAATGCTATCGCCGATCTGGCATGCCAGTTCGCGGGTCGGGGCAATAATCAACGAGCGCGGCTGGCGACGAGCCAGCCTTTCGCCGTTCTTCGCCAGATGGTTGAGAAGAGGCAGGGCAAAGGCCGCCGTCTTGCCGGTGCCGGTCTGGGCAACACCCAGCAGGTCGCGGCCTTCAAGTAAATGCGGAATGGATTTTTCCTGTATCGGGGTTGGGGTAGTGTAACCTTCGTCGGCAATAGCGCGAAGGATTGGCTGGGCCAGTTCAAAGCCCGAAAAATCGTTCATGTATTATTTTTCTTTCTCGTTCAAGTCGTTATCAACCCCCGCCCCAAAAGTGGGACGATGAGCGTGCAAGCACGATGCAAGCATTGTCAACGCGGCTTGCCCATGGCAGAGGCCGGTCTAACGAAACGCCTACATATGTCGGAAAGAAATGTGGCCGACAAAACACGTGCCGAGCCGGGAAGATATCAAAATTCGACTTTGAAGGTATTACCGCTGGCGACACTAAGACGCATGAGATGCGAAAAAGTCAAGACAATTCGTTTTTTGCCACCGATCATCATATTCATTAGACCAATAAAAATTTTACCTGTAAAATCGAGCCTCGTAATACGAATATCAACATATGGAAAAACGGAAAAATAATGAAAGTTTCAGATATCCTTCGGAGTAAGGGACCAGAAGTAGAAACCCTGCGCCTTGGTCAGTCGATCAGCAGCGCGATGCAGATTTTGATGGACAAAGGCATTGGCGCGGTCGTCGTCTGCGACAGCAAGGAAGAAGTGGTTGGCATACTTTCGGAACGGGACATAGTCCGGGTAATCACCCAAAAAGGACCGACGGCTATCGGTTCCCCGGTCAGCGAGGTAATGACATCGAAGGTTATTTCATGCTCTCCCGAGAATACCGTCAAGGAGATCATGACCATGATGACACAAAAACGTTTCAGGCATATGCCGGTAATTGACAACGGAAAGCTTAGGGGCGTTATCTCCATAGGTGATGTGGTCAAAAGCCAGCTAACCGAAAAGGAACTGGAAATCAACGTGATGCGGGATCTTATTCGCACCCGCTGATTGCCGGTTTTTAAAGCCCGCCGCAAAACCATGTCTGAACCATACACAAGCCGGTTGCCGGACCGCCTGACGCCGCTGCTGGCGGTTCTGCTGTTTGTCGTTCTTGTCCATATAATGAGGGGCTTTTACCTCGGCCCCGGGGTGCTGGACGGCAATCTGGTCGATGGCGACAGCTATATCCATATGGTCCGCATCAGCCAGCTTTACCTGACCGGGGACTGGTTCGACTCTTCACTGGTCGGCTCGAATGCCCCGTTCGGCACCACATTGCACTGGACCAGACTGTTCGATCTTATTCTGCTGGGCCTTGCCCTGCCGCTGGTTCCATTTATCGGTTTTGAAAAAGCGCTGTTCGACGCCGGAGCGATCATAAGTCCGCTTCTTCATATAATTTCGGTTATCGCCCTGATCTGGGCGACGCGCCCCGTACTTGGTCGAAAAGGGGCCTATCTGGGCGGCGGCCTGATGGCGGCACAGCCGTCTATCATGTCATCCGCGATCGTCGGTTACGTCGACCATAATATGCTTTTCGTCCTGATTGCGATTATTGCCTTCGGGTTTCTTGCAAGGTCTCTGTCCGGCCTTGGTCAGCGCCATGCCTGGGCCGCCGGACTGGCTATTTCTACCGGTCTCTGGGTCGGGGTCGAAATGGTGGTTTTTCTTGGCGTTTGCCTTTTCCTGACCGCCACGGCATGGCTGTTCGAAGACAGGGAAGCGCTGCTGCGCAATCGTCAACTTACTCTCGGATTTAGCCTTGGGGTTGCCCTGGTGTTGCTGGTGGAACGTGGAGTATCCGGCTACCTGGACATCGAATATGACCGCATTTCCATCGTCCATCTTAGCCTTGCGGTGCTGCTGGCGGCATTCTGGGCGGCAGTGGGATGGTGGCAAGGCCGCCACCACATGAGCCTGATGGCGCGAGCCCTGGCAGGTATCGCCGGGGCGGCAACGGTGGCGGCGGTTATGTATGTGATATTCCCAAAATTCCTGGCCGGTCCGATGGCAATTATCGACCCCGCCGCGATGCCCTATTTTCAGGCGGTCTCGGAAAACGACACCATCGGCAGCATACCCCGCTTTCTGATATTTTTCGGCCCTTCCATTTTAGCCCTGCCGTGGGCGATATGGCGAATGAGGGAGGAATGGCGCGGTCCCGGCTTTTGGGCGTGGGGGCTGGTTGTAACCGCCCTTATAGTTTATCTCGCCTTCTCGGTATATTGGGTGCGATGGAGCTATTATGCCGGAATATTCATGGCGATAATAATAGCCGACCTGATACTGAGGGCGGATGCGTTCATATCATCGCGTCTGAACGGCATGGCGAAAACGCTGACCGTGGTTCCGGTCCTTTCGATTATTGCAATCGGGCCGACGACGATAGGTCTGATATCCTTTTTGGCCAGCCCCCAGCCCAAACAACCCGTAACCTGCAATATCCGGGCGATAACCGATATCCTCAATTCTCCGAAGTGGTCCGGACGTAGCCGGATAATAATCACATCCGCCAATTTTGGTCCGCAGATATTGTACAGAACCAAACACCGGGTTCTCGCCACATTCCATCATCGAAACGGGGCCGGAATGGTCGATAGCGTAAAAACAATGAAGGCCGATAACGAAGCCGAAATTTTATCCCTGATCGACCGACGTTTGATAGATATCATCCTGATTTGTCCGGGTTCTCCGGCCGACAGTTATTTTGCCGATAACGCCTCTTCATCAAGCCTCTACAAGCGCCTTGAAAGAGGCGATTTGCCGAGCAGAATCAGGCGGATCAAACTGCCCAAGACACCGAACAGTGGATTTATGATGTTTGAGGTTTCACGTTAGGGAATTTCCGTTTCATACGGAAAT
>CAZEFJ010000047.1:0-12707 GCA_964511465.1 uncultured Hyphomicrobiales bacterium | reverse complement strand
GCCGAGGTTCCCGGCCATATCCACCATTGCTTGTTTTTGACGCGCTCGGGAAAGACCGGGTGTGGAATTATCATAACGTCCGGCATCAGACGAGTGAATTCCAGCATACTGCGCGGCATGTGATAGGATGAGGTCACTATTCGTAGCGAAGTAAATTTGTTTTTTCGCATCCATTCTGCGGTTTCGGCGGCGTTGCCGGTGGTGTTGTCGGCGGCGTAGCCAATTTCTATACAGCATTCAAGTTCCGCCGGTGCCCGCTGCGACAGTTCCAGCAGTTTGCTAACGTCAATGCCCCGATAGACCCCGGAAACAAACAGCTTGGGGGCCATTTTACGGGCTATCAGGTCCAGCCCCTCGTCGAGTCTTCCGCTACCGCCGGTGAGAACTACCACGGCATCGGTGCGGGTGACATCATCATCTATCGACAAAGGTATACTGTCGGCGAACAAAAACAGACCGACGCCCCACATGACGCCTAGCGCGCCTGCGATCAGGACCAACCACACCAGACGCTTTCCAGCCTTGCGGCGAGTTCTGAACGGTCTGCTCAATGTCGCATCTCCCCCACCCGTCCCGGGCCCCTAAAGCATCTTAGATAGATTGCGGAGTACGGTCTGGCGGGCCGTGAACATGGCAATAAGGGCGACCACAAGCGGCAGCAAAGCGACTACGGCCCAGTTTCCCATACTCATTGTGAAATCCGGCAGCACCCCGGCATCCATCCGCCTTGCCAGTTTGCCTATGCCAAACAGCGACGGTATGGCCAGTGCCAGACCGATAGCCCCGCCGCGCAAACCCAGGGCCAGGGCGCGACCGGCAAATTGGCGGGCGACATAAATATCGCGGGCCCCGATAAGGTGAAGAACCTCAATCGCTTCCTGGTGAATGGCCAGTCCGGTGCGGGTGGTAAAAACCACGGTGCCGACGGTCGCCAAGGCGATCAGCGCCAAAACGGCCCCGGCCAGCATTTCGACCGAACGGATAAGATTTATCATCCGCTCCAGCCATACCCGGTGGTCATCGACGGCGGCACCCGGCACCGCCGTCGTCAGGCGTCGGCTAAGGGCGTCCATATCAATTTCCAAACCGGTATTGATCTCGACATCGATCAATCGGGGCAAAGGCAGGTCCGCGCCAACCGCCGAGTTCCCCAACCATGGCTCCAGCAGGGTCATTATAGTATTTTCGTCAATCTCTTTGGCTTGTACAACGCCGGGAGTCGAACGCAGTATGGACAGTGCCATGCCGACCCGTTTCGAATTACTTGCCGTATCTTTCGAAGGGGCCGGGGGTATCTGCACCGTCAGGGTCGAGTTCATTCCCTTGTCCCAACGTTCGGCGGTCGAGTTGAGAACCATAACCCCGGCCATGGCGAGAGATGCAAGATAGACCATGAAGGCGATCAGCCAAGGCAGGAACCGGCTTAGCGAATCACGGTCAAGGGGCAAGTCCGAGCGCCGGGAAAACATCTTACACCAACTTTCGCGACTGACGGGGTGGGCGGGACGAGCGGATTTCAAGCCGTCCCCCTTCAAGCCCCATGCAGGGGTGCCCCAGACGATTTACCAGGGTTTCGTTATGGGTGGCGATGACGACGGTGGTTCCAAGTTTGTTGAGTTCCTCGAACAGATGAATCAAACGCATCGCCATTCTGTCATCGACATTGCCGGTCGGCTCGTCAGCGAGAAGAAGATTGGGCCGGGCAATGACCGCGCGGGCAATCGCGACCCGCTGCTGCTGACCGCCGGACAGGGTTGGCGGGCGGGCGTTTACATGGTCTTGAAGTCCGACCCAGGCAAGCATTTCCTCAACATTCTTGCGAATATCGCTCTTTCGGGTGCGAGCCACACGCAACGGCAGCGCGACATTATCAAGGGCGGATAAATGACGCAAAAGACGAAAGTCCTGGAAAACTACTCCTATCCGCCGCCGCAGCCCTGCCAGATCGTGACGTTTGGTGGTCGCAATATCGCTTCCGAAAAGCGAGACAAGCCCCCGCGAAGGCTTTAGCGCCAAATACATAAGGCGCAACAGCGACGACTTTCCAGCCCCGCTGGGGCCGACAAGAAAATGGAACGATCCCGGGGCCAGCGAGAAAGAAACATCCTGCAAAACTTCCGGCCCCATGCCATAGCGCAGGCCGACATTATCAAAACGCACCACGTCGTCGCTTACTTCGGTCGTCACCGTTTTTCGTTCCCGCTTTATCGGCATTCCGTTTGTGACACTAACTTATTGGATTCAGAGTGATGGGTACACCGGGAAAGTTCTCACGTCCAGTATCCCGGTAGCCTGCGATAAAGGCCATGGCTTGACGTCTGGAAAGTCAAAAGCCTATAAATGACGGGACGTTATCACATTTTGGTGCCCATGATTATATCCTGCCCAGTCTGTTCAACTCGGTATTCGGTCAATCCCGAAGCATTTAGTGCGACAGGAAGGACGGTGCGGTGCTCAAACTGTTCCAATACATGGGTGCAGCAGCCGGTTGCGGCGCCACCACCACCGGCTTATCCACCCACTGCCTATACCCAACAACCGGTCCAACCCCAGGCGGCATATCCGCAAGCGGCATATCCGCCCCAGGCACCACCGGTTGCGGCGCCACCACCTCCGCCTCCGCCGCCTCCACCTCCGCCGCCGGTTCCCGAGCCGATTGCCGAACCGGAACCAGAGCCAGTTCCTGAGCCGGAGCCAATTCCTGAGCCGGAGCCAATTCCTGAGCCGGAACCAGAGCCGGAACCCGAACCAGAGCCGGAGCCCGAACCAGAGCCCGAACCGGAGCCCGAACCGGAGCCGGAGCCGGAGCCGGAAGGCGAAGAACTATCTCAGGAAGAATTAGACAACATGTTCGGGGAAGACCCTGAACCGATTGAGTCGCTTTCGGGAGGTGCGGCTGATGACGATGACGAAATAGATCCCGAAGACATTCCCGACCCGGACCCCCTGCCCGATGCCTTGACCGCACCGGATGATGATGATGACGGTGAATATGAAGAGGATGCGGGGCGCGGCAAGATCATCGCCATCGCCCTGATTGTGGTCTTGCTTATTTTCGGCGGCGGCTTGTTTTTTGGAAGAGGCCTGATCATCTCGATGATCCCGGCCATGGGCCAAGTCTACGACATGATCGGGCTGTCCGGGACGACCCTGGGTGAAGGGCTTGACATCCGTAACGTCAAATCCGAGCGAGTTCTCGAAAATGACGTAGACGTGCTGGTTGTCCGGGGGGTTGTAAACAACGTATCCGACAAACCCCACGATGTTCCGCGGATTCGTGTAGCCCTTTACAATTCCAATGGCGAGGAAGTTCTGTTTGTTATAACCGACCCGCAGAAAAAGCAGCTTCCCCCGGGCGAGAAAACCGGCTTTAAAACCCGCCTCAAAGACCCTCCGGCAACGGCCCGGCGATTGGAGGTAACGTTTACTGATGCCGCCAACCCAGATTTGCCGACGGACACCGGGGCAAAATCAGAACAGCCACCCGCGGCCGAGTAGTCCTCAGGTCGCAAGGCATTTCCTTTTTCAATGTAAGGGCAAATTGCATGTCTCTTGATGAAGATCAAACTGTCGAATTCCACGACCGGGGGTTCATCGTATTGAGAGGCTTCTTCGGCGAGGACACGATGGCCAGGATTGCCCTCCGCCTGGATCAAATACGCGACCGGCAACCGGAAAATGGCAAGGAAGCCAAATATTACGAAAAGAGTACCATCAACAACGACAATATCCTGGTTCGCATTGAACATATCCTGGGGAATTGCAACCCCGACCTTGCCAAAATTCTGGTCTCGGCAAAGACCGTCCGATGCCTTGGTCAGCTTTTTGGCGAAGCACCGGTCCTGTTCAAGGACAAAATAAACTATAAACTGCCCGGCTGCCGAGCCGACAAACTGCATCAGGATCAGGCCGCCGGCTGGAATTCCTACTCGGACTTTTTCATTTCCATGTGCATAGTCGTGGATGCCAACAGAAAAGAAAATGCCGCAATGAGTTTCATGAGTTCCGGAAATTACCGGAAGAAGCTGATGAGCAGTGATTGGCAACCCCTGTCCAATAGTGATTTATCGGAAGAACTCGGCAGCGAATACAGCCTGCTCGAAGCCGACCCCGGCGACGTCATCTTCTTCGACAGCTATGTGCCGCATGGCTCCCCCGCCAATACCGGCGACAAGGGGCGACGAAATATATTCCTGACCTTCAACCGGCAATCGGACGGCGATATGAGGGACAAATACTATCGGGATAAGTGGCGCAACTATGCCCCCAACCATGCAGACAGCGCCCGATCTGAAGAATCTTTTCTGGTTTAGAGTCTTTCCGTATGAAACGAAAAAACTCTACTGCGTTTCAGGGGAGTTCAGACGCAACGAGACCGACATCGCATGGGCGTCCAGACCCTCTGCTTCGGCCAGGGTGACGGCGTGAGGCCCAACCTTGACAATGCTTTGCCGGTCACAGCCGACAATCGTCGAACGTTTCATAAAATCCAGCACCCCAAGGCCTGACGAAAATCTTGCGCTGCCCGCCGTCGGCAGTACATGGTCGGGACCGGCGACATAATCACCGATGGCCTCGGGGGTGAATCGGCCGAGAAAGATTGCCCCGGCGTTTGACACCCTGGAGGCCATCGCGGCGGCATCTTCGATTGCCAGCTCCAGATGTTCGGGGGCCACCCGATCAATTAATTGCGGTGCCTGATCCAGGTTTTCGACGATAATTATGCAGCCATGTTCACGCCAACTGCGACTGGCTATCTGGTTTCTCGGCAGGGTATCCAGAATACCCGACATGGCGCGGCTTACATCGGCCGCAAAATCTTCACTGTCGGTAATAAGAATGGCCTGCGACGAGGCATCGTGCTCGGCCTGGGACAACAGATCGGCGGCGATCCACAAAGGATCGTTGGTAGCGTCGGCAACCACCAGAATTTCCGATGGACCGGCGATCATGTCGATACCGACAACCCCGAAAACCTGACGCTTGGCCTCCGTTACATAGGCGTTGCCGGGGCCGACGATCTTGTCGACCCGGTCGATCGTTTCGGTGCCGTAAGCCAGTGCCGATATAGCCTGGGCGCCGCCGACGCGGTAGACCTCGTCAATACCGGCCATCCGGGCCGCCGCCAGGACCAGCGGAGAAACATTGCCGCCGGGAGCCGGGACCACCATCACCAGACGCTTGACCCCGGCAACCTTCGCCGGTATCGCGTTCATCAGCACTGACGACGGATAAGCTGCGGTACCGCCGGGAACATAAAGGCCGACGGAGGCAATCGGTTTCCAGTTTATACCAAGCCGGACCCCTGACTTGTCTTTATAATCCAGATTGGCCGGCAACTGGCGATAATGAAAGTCATTGATCCTGGTCGCGGCGAAGGTCAACGCCTCCAGCGTCGCAACATTGCAGGAGGTAACCGAATACTCCAGTTCATCGGAAGATACGCGCATCGCCTCGATCGTCGGCTCAAACCCGTCGAAACGCCTGGTAAGGTCGATCAACGCCTGATCGCCGTTTTCCTTTACATCGCGTATGATCTCCGCAACATCGGCGCTTACGTCTCCCCCGGCGTCGCGATTGGCGGCCAGAAGGGCGTCAAAGGAGGTCTCAAAATCATCGTCTTTGCTGTTAAGGTGTTTTGGCATCGACAGCCTCGCGGAAACGTTCAATCCAGTATCCAATCCTGCCTGGCCGGGTCTTCCAGGCGGCCCGGTTGACCACTAGTCGTGAGGTTATCTCGGCAATCATTTCGACCTCTACCAGCCCGTTCGCCTTCAGTGTGTTGCCGGTCGACACCAGATCAACTATGCGGCGGCACAGACCAAGACCGGGGGCCAGTTCCAGTGCCCCGTTTAGCTTGATGCATTCCGCCTGAACCCCGCGCCGGGCGAAATGGGCCCGGGTAATTTCAGGGTACTTGGTGGCGACACGGACATGGCTCCAGGTTCTCGGATCATCACCATTGACCATTTCCTTCGGTTCGGCAACCACCATCCGGCAGCTGCCTGCCTTGGTATCCAAAGGCGCGTAAATTTCACTATAGTCGAATTCCATCAGTACATCCGCACCGGCAACACCCAGTTGAGCCGCACCAAAGGCAACGAAGGTGGCGACGTCGAAGCTGCGCACCCGAATTATGTCGATCTCTTCCATATTGGTGGAGAAGCGCAGTTTTCTAACGCTGTCGTCATCAAATGCCGGTTCCGGTTCAATCCCGGCATGGCGAACCAGAGGCATTATATCTTTAAGGATACGCCCCTTGGGCAGAGCCAGCACCAGTTTTTGCGTTTCGTCCAAATCAACACCTTTTTTCCTGAAAGCCGGAAAAGGAACTCATAAATGGTTTTACCCGACACTGCCAGTATTGCATCGCCTATCGAGCCGCAGCCATAAGCCGTTTTTCCACATTTTTCCAGATACTGTCCCGTTGTGATGGTTTCAGCTTTGCGATCATCCTGTCCCGGCGCCTGACCAGAGAATCCCGGTCACTGCCAGGCGAACTAAGTGCCACCGCCATACTTATCCAGAAACCCGCCATAACCGGATTCCTTGGGGTTCCCTGTCCGGTGGCGTACATGTCGGCAAGCTGTATTTGAGCGTTCACATTATCCTGCCCGGCGGCCTTGCGGAACCATTTCAAGGCCTGCTTTACATCCTGATCCATGCCAAGACCCTCGCGGAACGCCACGCCAAGTTTATATTGTTCCTCGGCGTTTCCTCCGGCATCAACGCTAAGCACCCGCGTCTCATTTCTTTTCTTGCGCATTTTTTTTGCCGCGGCAATGGATTTTCCGGCCGTTCCATTGCGGTACTGGTATTTTACATATTCATCGAAAATATCCAGCAGCTTGGGTACATCAGGGTTCAGAACGTCCCACATGGCGGCCGTTTGCGGTTTTACACGGCGCATGTAGCTCTTAAGATCGGAACACCAATGATCTTCCAGTGATCTGCGAAACCGGACCATATTATCCAGACTCTTATCCATTTTTATATCCTGATAGAATCTTTCGCCATACAGATTGGCGGCACATTCCAGATCAATATTGCGGATATATTTCAAACGCCCTCGCAGTTTCTGCATCCCATGACCGACCAGTTCGTGAACTATTATCATCGCTAATTCGTCCGGCGGCCATTTGATCGCATGGCGCCCAACTTTGACCACAAACCATTTTTTGTTGGATTTTTTGCCGTCCTTGGTCACCCCCTTGTCGTAGAAATCAGGGAAGAACGCGGCAAGTGCGAAAGAACCGGTTTTGCCATCGTCAAACCCGGGATAATAGGCAATCGTTATCTGGCCGACTTTTTTCAGGACTTCCAGTTTTGCCGCGCTGAATGGTGACTTTTTGTAAATAACGTCGATCGCCTGACGCAACTTCTCTATCCCCTGAAGCGGCAATGGAAAACTGGTGTCATATTTTTTATTATTTTTTTTCGGAATGCCGACGAGGGAAATATCCTTGTATATCAGTTCCTGCATTTTTCCCTGCGCCGATACCGCACTGTCCGGCATCCCGACAAGGGCCGAGATAATTATCAGCGAAAAAAATAATTTTTTCATCCCCTGACCCGTTCGATATCGGCACCACAGGCGGCCAGTTTATCTTCCAGACACTCATAGCCCCGGTCCAGGTGATACACCCGGTTGATCACGGTTTCACCGTTTGCCACCAGACCCGCCAGAACCAGCGAAACCGAAGCCCTGAGATCGGTGGCCATCACCTGCGCCCCGGAAAGCGACGGAACGCCCCGGACTATCGCCGACGAGCCATGGACATTTATGTTTGCCCCCATACGGCATAGTTCGGGAACATGCATGAAGCGATTTTCAAAAATACTCTCGGTTATCATCGAGGCCCCCTCGGCGACCGACATAAGAACCATAAGCTGGGCCTGCATATCGGTGGGAAGGCCGGGGTACGGTTCGGTCATAAGGTCAAGCCCCCGCAGCGGGCCGTCGCCCCGTTTGACGCGAATGCCGTCGGCTGTCGCGGATATGTCGATACCGGCCCGAAGCAGGGCGTCGGCAACCGTTCCGATCAGATCCATCCGTCCGCCGACAAGTTCCACATCGCCGCCGACAAGCCCCACCGCCACCGCATATGATCCGGTTTCTATACGATCCGAGACCACCGAATAGGCGGCACCGTTCAATCGTTTCACCCCCTGTATGGTAAGTGTATCGGTACCGATGCCGTCAATACCGGCGCCCATGGCGACCAGACAATTGGCAAGGTCGGTTACCTCTGGTTCACGGGCCGCGTTGGACAGTACGGTTTCGCCTTCGGCAAGGCTTGCCGCCATCATCGTATTTTCGGTACCGCCGACGGTAACCGTCGGAAAAACAATATGGGCCCCCTTCAACCCGCCCCTGGCGCTGGCTTCAATATATCCTTCGCGGATGTCTATTTCAGCGCCCAGTTCGACCAGCGCCTTGAGATGCAGGTCGACCGGTCTGGTTCCTATGGCGCAACCGCCAGGCAACGACACTCGCGCCACGCCATTGCGGGCCAGCAGTGGCCCCAACACCAAAATAGATGCACGCATCTTGCGCACCAGGTCATAGGGCGCGGTAACTTCGGAAATTTCATCGGCGCAAAGCCTTAGCACCCGCCCGGCATTTCCTCCATCCCGGGCGTCACCATCCATGCAAACCCTGACCCCCAGTTCCGCCAATAGATGGGTCATGGTCGAAATGTCGGCCAGATGCGGCAAATTGGAAAGCTCCAGCACCTCATCGCTGAGCAAACATGCGGTCATAAGAGGCAGAGCCGCATTCTTGGCACCACCAATATTGATTTTTCCAAGTAGCGGCTTGCCACCATGAATGCGTATACGGTCCATCCGTTCTCCACTGCGGCGATTATACCGAGGATCAATGATAAAAAAGGCTAACTTAAGGCAGCCTCATAGTATCGGAACAGTTCTTTTTTTAACAAGGCGGCAGACTCATCAAGAGCCAAGGGCAATCAATTGCCTGATGTGGTGGAACGGGCGCGGACCTGGAGTTTCCGCTTTTTAAGGTTTTCGACAAGCCTGACGGCCAGGCGGTTGCGCTTTTCATTTTTCTTTTTTTCTCCCCCGGTTTTGGACCGGAGTGGTTTTTCTTTTTTATGCGCGCCCATGACAATCACATTAAAAGGTTAACTACATAAATCATAGCCCATATATGCGCATAATAAATCATTATTAGCGCATTATAATCAGTGCGGCTTCAGCCTTGATAATAATTCCTGGTTATTCCATTTGGGCTGCCGGTCTTCAACCAAAACTGTATGGACGACGGCTCCGGCTTTGGTTTCCGATACCGATACCTGGGTCCAGCGGGCCACCAGCTGATTGCTGATGTCGTTGAGTATGGTTACCGCTGCTTGCTCAAGCGAGCCCCATGACATGGCCCCAATGGCTTCAAGGTAATTACTAAACGAAGACGGCTCGAGAATCGACCTGTCGGGAATATAGCGCAGCATGACATCGGCTTCGACATTACCATCAGGCACATGGAGCACCCCTTCGATACTGGCTACATAATCCAGCCTGGCATCCGGGTTGCCGATGGTAAGCAGAATATTGCGGCGGTTCTGTAGTTCCATATCTACACTATAAGGCCAAGCCGGTCCGTTTCCTTCGGGGAAAGTTCGACAAAATCCGCCGGGCCGGCCTGAAAAGTCAGGCCGCCGCTTATGCTGGTAAGCTCCCCTGCTTGCAGAAAGATGCCCCGGATATCGTTTTGCATACCCGTCGGCAGGGCCGAACTGGACCGGACAATAAGATCAAGACGTTTGCCTTTGTCCTGGACCAGGCCGTCAAGTTGCAGACGCCCAAGGCGGCTGAGGTCTACATCGACAACGAATCTGGTGCCCTCGGCTTCCTCGTTTTCCTCTTTCTCGTCGTCCCCAAGATTTCGTGTCATAACCCGTATCTGCTCAATTCCCTCGCCTGCGTAGATAGGTATAAGAGAGACTCGCCAGTCACCCTTGGCGGATTCTTTTGCCATCTTTTCAAGCGACTTGAAATCTCCCTTCAGTTTTTCCGCAAGCTCCGGCCTGAACCGCTGGAGCGTCCGTGCAGCCCCATCCCCTATCCATGAGGAAATATTGCCGCCGACCAGGGCAGACATAAAAAATATCATATTCGTGGCAAGGCGGGCGTTCGGCTGGGCAATTACCGCATTGGTTACCTGTTGAGCGACCGCCGGACTGATTTCTTCCAATGCCTTCATCGCCTCTTCAAGGGCAGGCCATGTCCGCGACTGAAGCATCACTTCGCCGGTTGTCCTGGCGGCTGCGGGATTATGCTTGGGAGGCGTCAATTCACCGGTTATCTCCAGGGTAATGGCGCTGCCTACAGGGGCGGGGGTCCGGGTGGCAAGGGTCAGGGCACCGACATTGGTGGTTAATATTGGCTGCCCCGATGACGTTTTGCCGGTTACGGTGCCGGTTATGGCATTGCCGGGAGCGAGAGAGACAGGGCCAGGCACTCGTAAAGGTGAAGAGGGAACAGCTACGCCCTTGGCCGGTTGGGCCGGTCGGGCCGCCAGATTAAGCGATAAAACCTTTACCTTTATTTGAGAGCCGGCGGGGAAGGCGCCGACCTTTCCCGTGATTGCGGAAGAAGGCACCGACCGGGACGGAGGCGCCGCCGGGGATGTGCCCTTGCCGACCGCTTTGGCGGAAGGTTGGGCAATGGCGGCGGAAGCTGTTTTGCCGGGCCCCGAAATTGTAGACTTGGCACCGACCAGGCCTTTGGCAGCGCCCTTGGCCGCCGTCGGGCCGACGGCACCAACTTTTGACTTTGCCCCACCTGCAACCGGCGCAGCTGGCAAGCCCCACCCGGCTGGGGGCTTCAACAGAGTCGCGGTAATGGTTGCACCGGTTCTCAACATTGCAAAAGGCGACGCCTGGGCCGTCACTGTTTTGCCCCCGGCCAACGATGACGTCGTTACCCCGCCGGTTGCTGGATTATTCGCAGGCTTAAGAACATTTTGTTGGCGAAGAGCCGGTAGCAGCGGCTTGCCGTTTATTGAAATTATCTGTAATTGCGCCTTGGGGCCAAGTGAGACCAGTTGCAGCACCAGCACGGCATTTTTTGGTAAAGGTGTATTGGTCTGCATGACGAATGAGCCACGCGCTATGTTGACCTGGAACGTTCCCCTCGACTGTTCGGCAAAAACATTGCCCTTGATTAACGCCCCAATGGGAAACCGGGCAAGCGCCGGAGGGGGATTGGTTACCACCGCCGTCGGCAATGGCGTCGGCGGAGTGGAAATTGTCGGTGGCGGCGATGGGGGGGGTGGGGGGACGACAGTGGTCATGGCCCTGACTGTACTATTTTAATAGCTTTCCGGCGATAGTCTCGACATCGGTAGCCGCCTCGCTGTTGGGCGAACGGGTGACGATCGAGGTCTGGCTGCGGATCGCCTCACGAACCTTGGCATCCCTGCGGATGACACCAAGAAGCGGTGGTGAAATCTTGAGAAACCCCTCGCATGCCTTGAGCAGGGTATTATATGTCCTTTCACCCTCGCGGGTCGAGTTGGCCATGTTTATGACGATCCGTATATCAAGGCTGGGCCTCTCCATATGGGTCACCTTGATGAAGGCATAGGCGTCGGTAAGCGAAGTTGGCTCGTCAGTTGCGACAACCAGGCAGGTGCCGACATTGTTCGCCAGTTGGCGCACCGTGCGTTCGACCCCCGCCCCAAGGTCGAGTATCACCTTGTCGTAGGCGGCGGCGAGAAGAGCCAGATCATCGCCCAGTATCTGAATCCGGCTGGACCGTGTGTTGGCCAGGCTTCCGGAACCGGAACGACCGGCAATAATATCATATTTTCCGTCTTCGAAATTAATCACCGCCTGATTAAGGGTCAATCGGCCGGCGATCACCCCGCCAATGTCATGCTTTGGCATCAGCCCCAACTGGATATCAAGATTGGCCAACCCCAGGTCGCCGTCAAACAGCAGTGTCCTAACCCCCTTGCGCGAAAGGCAATGAGCCAGGGTGATGGCGAACCAGGTTTTGCCGACACCGCCCTTGCCGGAAGCTATGGCGATCATATTGCGGCCCCTGGTGCGGGCCGCCGGACTTGGGGCAAGGGGTGATGGTGATGTCATAATGCTGCCTCGGTCAAATAAGTGGTGGTTTCAATATCTATGGTGTTGGGCATAATCAACCGGGCCAGAGAGACCGGGTTTATCGGGCTTAACCCGTCGGCTATATGCGGGGTGGTGCTGACCCCGCCAAAGGCCAGACGGGCGGCATCGGCGGCGGCCAGTATGGCGCCCAGGCGCCGCGCCATGTCGAGCCGCGTAACCAGCATCCGCCCGGCCCCGAGAGTGGCGAAAGACGCGGCGATGTCCGCCGCCTCCAGCGCGTCTCCTCCGGCCGCCATGACCAGCACCGGCTCGGCCTCGGCGGCTTTTATATATTCACCGAGTTGATCCATTTCGGCGTCGCTGAAGGGATTGGTTCCCTGGCTGTCTATTATTATCCCGCCATTGCCGCTACAGGACGCCACCGCGTGACGCAAACCGTCGACAGTATCGGCGGTTTTAAGTTCGAGTTCGAGAATTCGGGTGAAGGCTTCGAGTTGTTCGATGCCTCCGGCACGGTGGGTGTCGGTGGTAATGACATCAAGCGAATGACCGTGAAGCCTGGCCCGGGCCGCCAGCTTAGCGGTGGTTATGGTCTTGCCGACGCCGGGG
>CAZEFJ010000046.1:0-12709 GCA_964511465.1 uncultured Hyphomicrobiales bacterium | reverse complement strand
GACATAATACCGATGATGGAACATATGGGCCTCAAGGTTAACGACGAGATGCCCTACTCGATAACTCCCAAAGGGCTAAGGCGGGGCGAGCTGATAAGCAACGACTTTGGTCTTGAGACCCGTGACGGTTCCGACATCGATCTGGACAGCATCCGGGAAAACTTTCAGGACGCCTTCCGCCGCGTATGGCGGGGAGAGTTGGAGAGCGACGGCTTCAACGCACTTGCCCTGAACCCGGGATTGAATTGGCGGGAGGTGGCGCTGATCAGGGCATGCTGCAAATACCTGCGTCAGACCGGGATAGCCTTTTCCCAGTCATATATGGAACAAACATTGTGCCGCAATCCTGATTTAAGTCGCATGATAGTTGAAATGTTCATCGCCAGATTCGATCCAAAATCGGCCGACAAGGCCAAGGCTGCCGTGCGCAAGATAAGAAAGAAATTCGATAATGGCCTTAACGCGGTGGCCAGTGCCGATGAGGACCGCATTCTCAGACGGTTTATCAATCTGGTGGAATCCACCCTGCGCACCAATTATTTCCAGACCACCCCCCAGGGTCAGCCAAAATCGTATATTTCCCTGAAACTGGACAGCTCGATTGTCGAGGAACTCCCATTGCCGAGGCCGATGGTCGAAGTGTTCGTCTATTCGCCCAGGGTCGAGGCGATACACCTGCGTGGCGGCAAGGTCGCCCGCGGTGGTATTCGCTGGTCGGACCGGCGCGAGGATTTTCGCACCGAGGTTCTTGGCCTGATGAAAGCGCAGATGGTAAAAAACGCGGTCATCGTTCCGGTCGGCTCCAAGGGTGGTTTCGTGGTCAAGTGCCCGCCGACCGAAGGCGGACGCGAGGCCTTCATCAACGAGGGCATCGAATGCTACAAGACCCTTATGCGGGGTCTTCTCGATATCACCGACAATCTCAAAGGCAACCGTGTGGTGCCGCCTGTGGATGTGGTCCGCTACGACGATAACGACCCTTATCTGGTGGTCGCGGCGGACAAGGGAACCGCAACTTTCTCGGATATAGCCAATTCGGTCTCCCTTGATTACGGTTTCTGGCTTGGCGATGCTTTCGCTTCCGGCGGCAGCGTTGGCTATGACCACAAGAAGATGGGAATAACCGCCCGCGGGGCCTGGGAATCGGTTAAGCGGCACTTCCGCGAGATCGGAACCGACGTCCAGAAACAGGATTTCACGGTCGTCGGCGTCGGCGACATGTCGGGCGATGTGTTCGGCAACGGGATGCTGTTGTCGGAACATATACGGCTTGTCGCGGCGTTCAATCACCTGCATATTTTCATTGATCCGGACCCCGATATCGGAAAAAGTTTTGCCGAACGCAAACGCCTGTTCAGGCTGCCCCGTTCAAGCTGGGGTGACTATGATAAAAAGCTGCTGTCCAAAGGCGGTGAGATATTCGATCGCAGCGCCAAACTGCTAAGGCCGAGCCGCCGGATAAAAGATCGTTTCGGTATAACCAAGGACCAGCTATCACCCAACGAACTGATAAAGGCGGTGCTCTGTGCCGAGGTCGATCTTTTATGGTTCGGCGGCATCGGGACTTATATCAAGGCCTCCGGCGAAACCCATGTTGACGCAGGCGACCGGAGCAACGATGCGGTTCGCGTAAACGCCTCCGAGCTTCGCTGCGAGGTAATCGGCGAAGGAGCGAACATGGGGGTAACCCAGCGGGCTCGCATCGAAGCCGCGCTACGTGGTTGCCGTTTGAACACCGACGCCATCGACAATTCGGCCGGCGTCGATTGTTCGGACAACGAGGTAAACATTAAAATTCTGCTCAATGCCCTGGTCGCCCATGGCACGCTGAGCGAAAAACGTCGCAACAGCATTCTCGCCAGTATGACCGAGGAGGTCGGTAGTCTGGTCCTTAGGGACAACTATCTGCAAACTCAGGCAATTACCATGATCCAGACAAGCGACGTGCTGGATGACCAGGTTCGCCTGATGCGAATGATGGAACGTGAGGGCAGGTTGGACCGGGCTGTCGAATTCCTTCCCGACGAAGAGACTCTGGAAGACCGGGCAGCCAAGAATCAGGGTTTGGTTCGTCCTGAAATTGCGGTGCTGCTGTCATATTCAAAAATGTGGCTTTACGATCATATCCTCGACTCGAAAATGCCGGATGACAAGCATCTCGCCGAAGACCTGATCCGCTATTTTCCGACTCTGCTTAGGGACAAGTATCACGCCGCGATTGGCCGCCATCGTCTGCGCCGCGAGATTATCGCTACCCATATAACCAATTCGATGATTAACCGGGTTGGCGGGACATTCGTGCACCGACTGATGGAAAGGACCGGGTTGAGCGCCCCCGACATTGCCATGGCCTATATAATTTCCCGCCAGGTTTTTGGTCTGCGGACGTTGTGGAAAGCCATTGAGGGACTTGACGGTCTTGTCGACGCGGCTACCCAGACCGCGATGTTTCAGGATATCAACCGCCTGATCGAGTGGGTCACGCTGTGGTTTCTGCGCAACGGGCGCAGGCCACTTGATATCACCCGTAATGTCAGCGAGTTCGCCGACGGTATCAGCCAGCTTACCGCCGGGCTGGACAAGACACTTCCGGCTCATTACCGCAAAGACATAAAAAAACGGGCCCGGCCATATATTGAAAAAGGGGTCAATGAAAAACTGGCGTTGCGGATATCCGGTCTGGTGAACCTGTTTTCGGGATGCGACATCGTTCGTCTGGCGAAACGCAGACGACTGGCTGTACCCAAGGCCGCACAGCTATACTTTGCCATTGGCACAAGGTTTAAGCTTGGTCGCCTGCGGGCCGCTGCTGAATTGCTGGAATCGGAAAGTCACTGGCAAAAACTGGCCGCCGCCGCGTTGGTCGAGGAAATATACGATCATCAGTTGGCTTTGGCTTCCAGGGTTTTTGACCTGTCCGGCCCGAAACCAAAAACCGAGGCGGCAATAGAAGCATGGGTCAATGACAACTCCGAAGCAGTCGAGCGGGTAGACCGCCTTCTCACCGAGCTATGGTCTTCGGACGTCAACGATTTTTCGATGATCGCGGTCGCCAGCGGCCAGTTGCGCGCCCTGGCGGAGTCTGCGTCATAGAGTTTTTCCAGATAAACTGGAAAAACTCTATTTTCTTTATCGCTCGCGGCGTAGACCCAAGGCTCAACGCCTGCGCGGGCGCGCCGGATGACCGGCGGTGCCGCCTTGCGGCCCGGAGTGTTTCCGGATAAAACGAAAAAACTCTAACGGGGGTAAACGGTGACGGAAAGCAGTATGGCACCATCCCGCCGCGGGGTCTTTGCGTGGTGCCTCTATGACTGGGCCAACTCGGCCTTTCCAACGGTTATCACAACCTTTGTATTCGCCGCCTATTTCACCCAGGGAGTGGCCGCCAACGTTATAGACGGCACCTCCCAGTGGGGTTACGCAATCAGCCTTTCGGCCCTGGCGGTGGCTTTGGCAGGCCCCGTGCTGGGTGCCGTGGCCGGTTTTATGGGGTCGCGTAAACCGTGGATATTCGCCTTCACCGCATTATCCGTCGCCGCCACTTCCATGTTGTGGCTGGTCCGTCCCGATCCTGATTACGCATTGCTGGCGCTGATCCTGGTTGCGATAGCCAACTTTGCCTTTGAGATGGGAATGGTGTTTTACAATTCGATGCTTCCCGGTCTGGTCGGCAAGTCGGCAACCGGGAGGATTTCGGGATGGGGATGGGGACTGGGATACGCCGGGGGACTGGCCTGTCTGGGACTTGTCTTGGTCGGGTTGGTCCAGAACGAAACTCCGTGGTTCGGCCTGGGCCGTGAAAACGCCGAGAATTTGCGTGCCACGGCGCCGCTGGTGGCGGTCTGGTTCGCGGTCTTTTCGCTGCCGTTATTTTACCTGACCCCCGACGTCAAATCCTCGGATACAGGGTTTGGCGATGCAATCGGTCGAGGAATAAGGGAATTGATATCGACGATTCGCAGAATTCGTGATTACGCCACTATCGCCAGGTTTCTGCTGGCAAGAATGATTTATACCGATGGTCTCAATACATTGTTTGCCTTTGGCGGCATTTACGGTGCCGGCAGCTTCGGTATGGATTTTTCCGAACTGATCGGCTTTGGCATAGCGATAAACGCAACCGCCGGACTTGGGGCCGTGGTTTTTGCCTCCCTTGACGACCGAATAGGTCCCAAAAAGGTGATTATGATTTCGCTGATCGCACTTACGGTACTTGGCGGAGGGCTGCTGGTGGTCAAGTCTAAAACCATGTTCTGGATTTTGGGGTTGGCACTGGGGATATTCGTCGGCCCGGCACAGTCCGCCAGCCGTTCGATGATGGCGCGCCTTGCTCCCCGGCATATGGTCGTTGAAATGTTTGGCCTATACGCGTTGTCCGGCAAAGCCACCGCCTTTCTCGGCCCGGCGGTGCTGGCCCTGGTGACGACATTCTTTGCCAGCCAGCGGGCCGGAATGGCAACAATTTTGATTTTTTTTATGATTGGAATTATTTTGCTGCTTCCTGTTTCCGACGCCAGAGGATAGAGTCCGGCAGATGACATTTCCTGAGCACAAGTATGATCACATCGGCACTTTCGCGGACGCTTATTTCGACCGCATAGCGGCCGCCGGCAGATCCGTGGACCGGGCCAATCTGGCCGATGCGGCAAGGCGCATGGAACAGGTCTACCAGCGACGGGCCTCTCTTTACGTATGCGGTAACGGCGGCTCGGCGGCGATTGCCAATACCTTTGTCTGCGATCACGCCAAACTGGTTCAGACCGATACCGATCTGGTTCCGCATGTGGTTTCACTTAGCGACAACGCACCGATGATGACGGCTATCGCCAACGACCTTTCCTACGACGATGTGTTCTTGTATCAGTTGCGATCTTATGCGGTCGCGGGCGACATTCTGGTTACCATAAGCGCCTCGGGGGATTCCGAAAACGTTGTTCGCGCCGCCGACTGGGCCGTCTCCAACGGGCTTGAAGTTATTGCGCTGACCGGCTTTTCAGGCGGTCGCCTGAGCGATCTGGCGACGGTTTGCCTGCATGTCGAATCCGACAACTACGGGGTCATTGAAGACACCCATCAGTCGCTTATGCATATACTGGCCCAGTATATCCGCCAATCCCGGATGAGTGCGGAATTGATCTCCCGACGAAAGTTCTAGAAATGCCTAAATGGGACGCCCGTTTTCTTCGTCTGGCGCACGAAGTGGCAAAATGGTCAAAGGATCGCTCGACCCGTGTCGGGGCGGTCATCGTTGGTGCAGACAAGACGCCCGGACCCTACGGCTATAACGGTTTTCCCCGTCTGATCGACGATGAACGCGAAGATCGTCACGACCGCCCGACAAAGTACGACTGGACCGAACATGCCGAACGCAACGCGATCTACAACGCGGCCCGCATCGGGATGGCGCTCAAGGGGTGTACCATTTATGTAACCCATGTTCCCTGCGCCGACTGCGCCCGGGCGATAATCCAGGTCGGAATCCGCCGGGTGGTGGTCGATGCGGCGTGCCTTAAAGATACCGGTTTTGCGGAACGCTGGAGCGCCGACATGAACGTAACAAGGGAAATGCTGGACGAGGCCAAGGTAGCTTTGGTTACCGCCGAGATCACGGAATACGACGGCAATTAGAGCGTTTCCGGCTATGGAATGGCTAAGGGCTTCTGATCTTTGCCGAAGGTTTTGAACAGGTTCCTCAAAAAACCGGGGGCGAGAACGGAAAGCGGGTTAACCGTCACCCTGGGGTCTTCAATTGATCCGGTCATCTTGTAGTTGGCGGCGAAAATGCCGCCGCCTTCCTCGCCGCCGGTCAGAATATCGCCCAGTATAGGGATGTTGCCAAGGACGCTATTGATGGCGTAGGCAGGGACTACAGTGCCACCAATATCCACTACCTTGGCATGTGTGTAGATTTTGCCGCTTGCCGTATATCCCAGGGAAATCCCGACCGCCCTGGCATCAGTTATGTCAAGCACTCCGCGGCTCAGGACAAAGGGCACTTTCATCGACTGAAAGGCAAGGCCATCACCCTGTAATGCCTCCAGAATGCCGGTCAGGGACAGGTAGCTGACCAACTGAGCCAGTGCCGTGGCCTTGACCACCCGGTAATCCCGGATATCCAGGCGTCCTTCCAATGGCGAGTTGGCGAGATTATCGTTAAAGGTTCCGCTTAACTTCAGTGTCCCGCCGGACATGTTCTGGTAAAAATCAAAGGCGCGAAGAATTTCGCCAGCATCCCCGGCGCTAACAAGAAGTTTGCGTTTACCGCCGCCGGCCGGTCGGAGCGTTAGTTTGAAGCTCTTGTCATTGCCGCTTTTTCCGGTCGCCAGAATTTTCACCCATCGATCACCGTTGCGAACGAAGGAGCCGGTGACATTTTTCAGAAAACGCCCCGGCCCCAGCCGGACCCGGTCCAGTTTGGCTGATATGCGGAGCCGTGTTCCGTTGTCGTCGCCGATGGTTGGTTCATCCTTGAATATATCATCGAAAAATGGTTCCAGATTAAATCCTGAACCTTTCAATTTGACTGTCCAGTTGCCGTCGTCATCGGGAACCAGCAACATCGACATGTCAGTTCCATTGAGATGTAATTTGTTTAACTTCACACTTTCCAGGCCGCTCCCCGCCTTTGAGTATATGGCGCTTCCATCCACTTGCAGATCATCCGTGGATATGGAAAACGACGGAATACGGGAAATCAGATTTCCTTTTATATCGAGGCTGATCGCGGCTTTGCCGGGGAGACCGGATTTCTTGCGCCACCTCAGCATCGGCACCGAAAGAGCAGCCTCGGAAAGGTCGGCATCGATATCCAGTCGCCCTGCGGTTTTATTCTGTACGGTGAACCTGGCCTTGACCTTGAGCGCCCCGTTAATAAACCTTTTCGAAACGAACCCCGGATCAATCCCAAGGCCTAAAAGACTGCCGACATCGGCGATTGAGCCGCTAATATCATAGCGATCGCGAAAAGGGGCATTGGAGGTAAAATTCTTGCGCCAGACAAGATCAGCCGGAATATTCCCTATGTTAATCCGGCCGCTGACGTCCATGCCCTTGTTGTTGATCTCAAGAGTTAGTCGGCCGTTGTCGATGTTCTGACCTGGAAGTGCATTTTTAACGCTGACGCCGTCAAGTTTGGATGAGGCGCTGACCATGACGCCTTCCTGGCTTAAGGTCTTCTCTATTATAAAGTAGAGCTTCAGATCGGTCACCGCGTTACCGCCGGTCCCGGCGGGATCAATGCCGATGGCCGAGGCAAAGCCCAGCGGTTGATGTTCGATCAACCCAAGGGCATCGCGAACCGGGCCGGATATGGAAAGTCTTACGTCGGCGAACTGGTCGTATTCGTCCAGGCCGGTCAATGAGACGGTGCCGTTTTTTATCTTCAGCCCTCCGGCTTCACCACCCGATGCGGTAATATCAAATCGCTTGCGATTGAACGTAACCTCGGCGTCAATTCCGGTAGCCTTGGGCATCGGCGGCAAATAATCTACCGTCACTCCCTTCAGTGACATCTTGCCGTTAACTGAAAGCAGCTCGAAGTTTTTCAATGGCGCGGTACCGGTCTTACCCTTTTTCTGTGGCTTTATTCTTGCCTTGATCTCGACATTGCCTTTGCTTATACGGCCGTCCAACAGGTGGGCAACGGACCATTCACGGGCGTCGGTGCCAATTGAGCCGGGCCAGTATTCGGCCATACTGTCGGCGGTTATGTTACTAAAAACACCTTTAATATTGATTTTGATGCCGTCCTTGGCCGTGCCATACACGACAGCGCTAGCCTTGGCCTGCGGGCCTCCCAGATCAACCTTGAATTCCGTTACTTCAAGGCGGTTGCTGTCGGCGATATAGCTGCCCTTGGCGGCAAGTGAGCGGATCGGCATTTTATGATCGACGGGGGCGGGGATATAGACGCGGCTTGCCGCAGCAAAGTCGATGGATAACATATCGACCTTGGTTTTGCCGCCATTACCCTTGAAACTGCCCGCAAGCTTAAAGTTTCTTACCTTGATCCTTTGCGCCAAAGACAGCATCCCGAACCGCTGTGCAATGGGTACCGGCAGGGCCAGATAACCACTGCCGCCGTTAATATTAAAGATGGCGCCTTGCATCTTCCCATCGGCTTTAATCGACATCCTGACGGTGCCGTTAATCGGCATATCGAGAACGCTCAAGGGTTCGATATCAGAACTGATAGCGGAAAAAACAGCCGGATCGATATTCTTAAAATCTATATTTATATCGCCCCGGCTCTCTCTCGTCAGATACGAGCCGACGATGGAGACCCGGGAACGGGGGCCTTCGCCGACAAGATCGAACGATGCCTTGCCCTTCATTCCGCCGGTTGTACGGCGAAGCACGGCCTGTGATTTTGGCGACTTCCACAGCTTGCCAAGGGCCTTGTCATTGATGACTATATCAGCGTCTACGACGTTGATACCGGTCATATAACTAATCGCATTCGAGGAATCATCCTGGATTAGAAATTGCTTGGCCAATTTTTCCAGCAGCCCGGACGACAGTTTTGTCTTTTCGCCAATGCCTATCTTGAATGTACCGTCACGGCCCCTCTCCACCCGTACATGGGGGGCGATCAGATCCACGTTTTTGGCGGCCAGGACACCCTGGGCAAGAGCGTCCAGACTTACCGATATCGACAGTTCAGGCACCATGGCGATCACGGCATTATCTGAGCCCGTAATTTTTACGCCGGTAACGCGGATATCCAGGGTTCGCTGCCAGCCGCCCCAGGTAAGTATGGTATCTTTTAAACCGATACGAGCCGACGTTTGGTTTCTGTTTAGCGCATTCTCGATATATGGGGAAAGAAAGGACAGCGATATCGGACCGGAAGACAGCCGCCACGCTATCAGGACGAGAAATATCGCCAGACCTGCACCAAGACCTCCCAGAACATGGACAATTCCCTTGAGAGTGCGGCTAATCAAAAGAAAACTCCATTAGCGCCAAGGTGTATTGACCACAGCGGTCAGTTCTTGGCAGTCTTCGGCAGGATAGATTATCTTAAGTGTTGTTAATGAATCATTTCGGCTTTGCATTCGGACAAAAATATTTTCCCGCCGTTGCCGATACCGGGCAGGCGGCGCTGGGTATTGAAAAATGGTTGGACGCGGCCGCCAGTGAAGATAGCAGCGAGATCAGGGATGGCGCCAGAGAGCTTGTCGGCAATAGCAACGGACGTCGACTGTTGGAGACGATTTTCGGCAATAGCCCGTACCTGACATCGAGTGCGCTAAAGGATCTTGGTTTCACGCTCAAACTCCTCGACCTTGGCCCGGATAATGCTTTGGCGGCGGTTATGGATGAATTGCATGACCGACGACGGCGCGGGTTTGCCAGCGATAGTGAGATATCCCGCGCCTTGCGTATAGCTAAACGGCGGGCCGCGTTAAGCATTGCTGTCGCCGATATATTGAAAATTTGGCCGCTTGAACGTATTACCGCCGCCCTTTCCGATTTGGCAGAGACCGCGCTTTCCCTTGCTGTGGCCCATCTGCTTCGTGCCGCCGCCGATAGCGGCTGCCTTACCTTGCCCAATCCGGATGAGCCGGAAAAAGAATCCGGCCTTATCATTCTTGCCATGGGCAAGCTTGGGGCAAGGGAACTGAACTATTCCAGCGACATTGACCTGATTGTTTTTTATGACACCCAGGTGGTCTGTGCCGATGATCCGGACCGAATTCAGACATATTTCGTCCGCCTGACCCGTAATCTGGTACATCTTATCGAGGATCGGACCGCGGACGGGTATGTTTTTCGCACCGATCTCAGGCTGCGCCCGGACCCCGGAGCGACGCCACCGGCAATCTCCGTGCTTGCCGCCGAGACCTACTATGAAAGCCAGGGCCAGAACTGGGAACGCGCGGCGATGATAAAGGCGCGCCCGGTCGCCGGTGATCTGGAGGCCGGGAAAAAATTTCTTGATTCACTGAAACCGTTCATATGGCGCAAAAATCTTGATTTCGCGGCGATCCAGGATATCCATTCGATCAAGCGTCAGATCAACGCCCATAAGGGGGGCGGAAAAATTGCCCTGGCCGGACACAATATAAAGCTGGGGCGCGGCGGCATCCGCGAAATTGAATTTTTTGCTCAGACCCAGCAATTGATATGGGGCGGGCGCAACCCGGAGCTCCGCTGTCGCGGCACCGAGGAGGCACTGCGTGCCCTGGCGGAGCGATCCCTTATAACCCCCGGGGTAATGGATCAGATGATTGCCGCTTACCGTTTTCTCCGAAGGGTCGAGCATCATCTGCAAATGATCGATGATGAACAGACCCAGACCCTGCGCCGAACCCGGCAGGGCATGCGCCATCTGGCGTTGTTCATGGATTATCGCGATGAAGCTGCTTTTGCCGACGAACTGATCTCCAGCATGGTCGATGTCGAGACCCATTACGCCGAACTGTTCGAGGATATGCCGTCTCTTGGCGTTGCTGGCGCAAAAGCGGGAAATCTGGTCTTCACCGGTGCCGATTCGGATCCGGAAACGATTGTTGCCATCGAAGGGTTGGGATTTAGGCAACCCCGCATAGTCGATGAGATGATTCGCAAATGGCACCGCGGCCACTACCGCTCGACCCGCTCGGCGCGAACCAGGGCTATGTTGAGCGAACTGACGCCAATGCTTTTGCGCTCGCTTGCCGCAAGCTGCGCGCCGGATGCTGCGTTTCTCAGGTTCGACAAATTTCTCTCGCATCTTCCTTCCGGGGTGCAGCTTTTTTCGATGCTTCACTCCAATCCGCATCTTCTTGAACTGCTGGCCGATATCATGGGTATGGCCCCAAGGCTGGCCGAACACCTCAGTCTCCGCCCGGCAATTCTCGACAGCGTACTCAGCGGTGATTTTTTCGCCCCGCCGCCATCGTTCGAAAAACTGGATGAAGAACTGCGATGCCTGTTGTCGGCGGCGGATGGTTTCGAGGCCATACTCGATATTAGTCGTCGCTGGGCCAATGATCGCAAATTTCAGGTCGGCGTTCAGATCCTGCGCCGTCATCTTCCCCCCCCGGAGGCGGCGCTGGCACTATCCAATATAGCGGATAGCGCCCTGAAATGCCTTGCCGATCAGGTGGAAGCGGAATTTGCCAAACGCCACGGGCGTATTGTCGGCTCGGAAATGGTAATCGTTGCGATGGGCAAGTTGGGTGGCCGTGAGATGACCGCAAGTTCCGATCTTGACCTGATTTTTATTTACTCGGTGCCGGACGGGGTGCAGTCATCGGATGGAGCCGGGCAGCTCTCTCCAGGCCATTACTTCGCCCGCCTAAGCCAGCGTATAATTAATTCCGTTACCGCGCAGACCGCCGAGGGAAGTCTGTATCAGGTGGATATGCGGTTGCGACCGTCGGGCAATGCCGGCCCCATAGCGTCGAGTCTCGATGCTTTTGTCAGGTATCACCAGGAGGCCGCCTGGACCTGGGAACATATGGCGCTGAGCCGGGCTCGTGTCATATGCGGGACGGATAATCTGAGGGCTTCGGTGGAAAAGGTGATTTTGCAAACTCTCACCCTGTCCCGGGATGCCGACCGGCTGCGGGCGGATGTTGCCGAAATGCGGGAGCGCATCGACCGGCAGCATCACACCGATTCAATCTGGGAGATAAAGTATCTTCGCGGCGGCTTGATAGACATTGAATTTATAGTCCAGTATTTGCAACTGAAGCATGCCCATGCGGCCCCCGAAATATTGTCGGCGAACACCCGAAATGCCTTGTCGAAAATCAGCAACCTGGGCCTTGTCGATGCCGCCGTCGCATCGCAGTTGGCAGAGGCGTTGGAACTGTGGAACGCAATCCAGTGTCTGAGCAGGCTTAGTGTCGATGGAGAGCCGGGCCAACAATGGGCCGACGGGGTGCCGGACGGTTTTCGCGAGACCCTCTCCCGCCATTGCTCGGCACCTGATTTTGCCGAACTGGAAGCCAGGATACATCGTCTTTCCGGGTGCAGCTTTCAGATATACAAAAGCATCATCACGGACCCTGCCAGCTAGGCTTTTGCTCCCTCCAGCAAGCCCTCGGCAATTTGAAGGTCTATATTTATCAAGGTGTCCATGGAGTTGTCTCCAATATTCGGGCCGTTAATCATCGTTGTGTCGGAGACAAATTTAGCCAGCTTTATCAGGTTCTCCTTTACCTCATCGGTCAAATCGCAATCCGGACGTTCCACAATCGAGATGATGGAAATCCACAATTCAAGATTGTCGTTCAGGGCATTAGCCAAAATTCCGGCCCGCTCACGATTTTGCCTGGCTATATCGAGTTTTACCGCCGATTGGGACAGGGCGAACGCGACCTGTTCGGGAAAGGCAAGATCGTCAACCCTGATTTCATCCACCATCATCACAATCACCAACTCCGCCAATACGAGCCCGACGGGGCAATTAATCCTGCGGTCGTTGTTTTGCTTTGTCAAGGAACCCGCATACAATGAAATTCCGGGCTGGTGCGGGAGGGAAAAAATGTATAGAGTCCAGAGTGTGTGTTTCGGAGGCTCTACCTTCCGGTTAGGGGAGGTTGTTGCGGGTTAAGCAGGAGTGATTTGTGCCCAACAAAAATCATCTTAAGGCCTATGGTGGTTCGTCGAATCAGCAGTCCTACTCCAATATCCCGGATCCTGGGAACCCCACATACACTGAAGCCTGGGCCCTGGTCGAGGCGGCGCGGAGAATGGCAACGGCGATCCAGAGTGG
>CAZEFJ010000045.1:11704-12979 GCA_964511465.1 uncultured Hyphomicrobiales bacterium | reverse complement strand
AAAACGATCAAACTGTTGTCCTTGGATGTCGATGGGGTGCTTACCGACGGCGGCCTGTATTACTCCGATGACGGACAACACATGCGCCGCTTCAACGTCAAGGACGGTCTGGGCATGCAACTGGTGGCAAGGTCCGGGGTGGAAGTCGCGATAGTTTCTTCCGGGACCATGCCGTCAATCCGCCATCGCGGCGAAACGCTTGGCATTCAGCATGTGTTTACCGCGGTTAAGGACAAACTGGAGACGGTTATCGGCTTATGCGGGGAACTCGGAATCGATCTTGCCGATGTAGTTCATGTCGGCGATGATCTTAATGACATGTCTCTGATGGAACGTATAGGCTGTCCGATTACCGTCGGTGATGCGGTTGGGGAAGTGCGTGATATCTCTGTTTTCGTAACCGAAAGAACCGGTGGTCAGGGTGCAGTGCGTGAAATATGCGATATGATTGTCGGGTCGAGGAAATAGCAATTCCAGGGAATACGCCGTTACTGTTGAATTTATGACATGGTGTAAACAATTCTGGCCAAGAGGTTGTTGCTATGTACAAAAGAATACTTGTCGGCATAGATATCGGGGACGATGCGATAGGGCAAAAGGCCCTGCCGTCGGCGCTTGATCTTTGCCGTATTTATGGGTCCGAACTGCACGTAATGGCCGTAGTTCCCGAATTGCCGACGGGGATCATAGACATGTATCTTTCCGAGGACACAGGCCAAAAACTTGCCGATGCGGCAGAGCAAAACCTGAAACTGTTTACCGACGAACATGTTCCTGAAGATATAAGGCTATATCGTCATGTCGTGACCGGCACCGCCTATGTGAAAATTCTTGAAAAAGCTACCGAGATAGAAGCCGATCTTATCGTCATCGGTTCCCACCGTCCGGGAATGGGCGATTTTCTGATTGGACCCAATGCGGCCAGGGTCGTTCGACACGCCGTGGCGTCGGTTCTGGTGGTCAGGGGGTAATTTTCAGATTCAGTCAAAATTAACGATTATCGTCGTAAGATGATAGATCGTTAGGCTCGCTGTTTTTATCAAAAACGGGATAGAAAATCCCTGAAGCGGGTGGAAAACATGCCTGGAAGAGGTAGCAAATGACTGAACCGGAACATTTAGATCTTATAAAAGGCAAGTGTAATTGCGTCCTTAGACTTGTCCACGAGGCAGAGGCGACGACGGACACGGTCCACGCCCGTCGTCTTTACGGCAAGGCTTTTCGGATTACCGGTGATATCGTCAAGGCCTTGCGCGACCGTGTGGAGCCGTGTGA
>CAZEFJ010000045.1:0-11604 GCA_964511465.1 uncultured Hyphomicrobiales bacterium | reverse complement strand
TAAATGGCAAGGTAGGCGGCCAGCATCGCCAGCACCAACGCCACCGTGGTCCCTGCCGAGGTAGTTCGGGCCAGCACTCCGCCGGGTCCAACCTGGCGGAAAACCCCTGCCGTCAGTCTTGAAAAGCCGCTTAACGCATATTCCCGCACCGCCTTGTCCAACGGGGAGAAGGCGGCGATTAACCGGCGCACCATTCGTGGCGCCAGGCGGCGATATGTCCATTCCGCATCAATATTCAGGCCGGGCAGCTCCGGCGGGTAAATTCCGCTTAGTTTCAACCCGATAAATGCCAGTGTGGCGAATGCCAGCAGTTGCACCTGGGTAAGCACATGGGCCGGGGCAAAGGGGACATATTCCACCGGAAAAGGCAGAAAACTGTAAAGCAGCCACGGATACGAGCCATTGAATACGCTGATTATGGCGGCGATAATCATCGCTATCAGCATGTTTCTGGGCGCTTCCTTGCACCTTATTCCACTGTCGTGGGAAAAGAAGGCGAAGAATGGAACCTTTATCCCGGCATGTTCCATGACCCCGGCCGAGGCGAACAAAAGGAACAGCCATACCACGGGATGGCCTTCTTCGAGGACCGCGACCATTATCATCGATTTTGAAACGAAGCCGGAAAACAGGGGAATGGCGGAAATAGATGCGGCGCCGACCAGACAGCATACGGTGGTGACCGGCATTGACTTGTAAAGCCCGCCCAGGTCCGAGCATTTGATCTTGCCGGTCCGGTGCAGTACCGCGCCCATGGTCATGAACAGCAGTCCCTTGAACAACACATCGTTAAAGGCATGTGCCACCGCCCCGTTCACCGCCAGTGCGGTACCGATACCGATGCCGGTTACCATGAAGCCTATCTGGTTTATCATCGAATATGACAGCACCCGGCGCAGGTCGTTTTCTATCACTGCGAAGAAAATCGGGAACATGGTCATCGCGGCCCCGATATATACCAGAATTTCGGTCCCGGGAAAGCCGCGGGCCAAGGCATAGATCGCCACCTTGGTGGTGAATGCGCTAAGAAATACGGTGCCCGTCGGGGTCGCTTCGGGGTAGGCGTCGGTCAGCCAGTTGTGGAGCAATGGAAAGGCGCACTTGATCCCGAATGCCAGCAAAATAAGCCCCGAACCCAGGCCGGTGAGGCCGATAAAGTCAAAGGCTATGGATCCGGTATCATGTAATCGAACAAGTATTCCGGTAAGCATTATAACTCCCGAAAGCACCTGCACGATCAGGTAGCGCATCGCCGCCTTGCGGGACTTTTCGGTCCGCGTACTTAAAATCAAAAATACCGAGAAAACCGACAACAGTTCCCAGAACACGAACAAGGTAATCAGGTCGCCTGCGAACACCGCGCCGATGGCGCTGCCAGCATACAACACACCCATTATCTGTTCGGTGGTATCGCGCAGATGCAGCGAATATATAATGCCGATAAATGTCGCCAGATGGAAAAGATAGCCAAATAGCAGGCTTAGCCTGTCGGCCCGGACAATAGTCAGGGAATAGTTCAGGATTTTAACGGTTTCCTGCGTTCCGTCGGCAATCAGCAAAAGGTTCAACGCCCCGACTACGGGTATCGCCAACAGCACCGTGCTGCGGACTCGCCCCGCCGGAACCGCCGCCGCCAGCGCCGCGCCGATAAAGAATATAACGAATGGATACAGACTACTGGTCATCGTAATAGTCATCCTTGCGCATCAAAATCTTCCGCAATTGCTTGGCTGACAGGACCAGCACGACGAAGGCGACAAATCCGTAAATGCCATAGAAGCCGGACATCGCTTCCCATGGATGTTCAACCCGGCGGCTGATGAACAGTTCCCCGACGATCGAAATTACGGCTATCGCCGCCACCGCGTAGATCACCCGCTTGACGTTTGCCGGATTATCGAAGAGGTAGGTTTTTTTCTTTTCGTCCATTGGGCTCACCTAAGGTTCATGCTGGAAAGCAGATTGAACAGGGGATCAGGATAAAAGAACAGGGCCACCGTTCCCAGCGAGGAAATGGCTATCGCAATCAGGCAAAAAACAGGTGCCTCCTTGAATTTGCCATCGGCCTCGAACTCGCCAGGATCAGGTTTAGAGAAAAAACCGTTGAACGGAATTGGCAACAGATAAGCGATATTCAGCAGTGACGAGAACATCAGCACCGCCACCAGCCATATATTGTTGTCATCCAATGCCCCCAGGGCGATATACCATTTACTCCACAATCCACCGAAAGGCGGCAGGCCGATAATACTTAGTGATCCGATCAAAAAAGCGATGGTGGTAAACGGCATCACGCGGCCTATGCCCCGCATCTCGCTGACCTTGGTCTTGTGGCTGGCGACGATGAAGGCACCGGCGCAGAAGAACAGGGTTATCTTGCCGAACGCATGGGTCGCGATATGAGCAGCCCCGCCGATGACGCCATTGTCGTTGACCAGCATCGCGCCGAGGACGATGTAGGAAAGCTGGCTGATTGTCGAATAGGCCAGCCTGGCTTTGAGATTATCTTTTCTCATCGCCACCAGTGATGCGATTATTATGGTTGCCGCGGCGACATATTGCAGCCATTCGCTAACCCCGATCCCTTTGAGGAAATCAATTCCGAAAATATAGATGGTAACTTTAAGGACGGTGAATACTCCGGCCTTGACCACCGCCACCGCATGAAGCAGTGCCGAAACCGGGGTCGGGGCGACCATCGCCGCCGGCAGCCACCGGTGGAACGGCATTATCGCCGCCTTGCCTATGCCGAACACATACAGGGCGAGAAGAGCGGCGGCGACGGCACGCGAGACATTTCCTTCAAGGATTCCGCCATCGGTAAAATCGAGTGTCCCGGTAGCGGTCCATGTCCAGATTATCGCGAGAAGCTGAAACCCTACCGAGGTTCCGATCAATATTCCCATGTATACTCTGCCCGCCCGTTTGGCTTCCGGGGTGCCGGAATGGGTAACCAGCGGGAATGTGCCGAGCGTCAGGATTTCATAAAAAACAAACAGGCTAAGCATGTTGCCGGAAAACGCGATGCCGATTGTGGCGAACAGGGCAACCGCGAAAAAGACGTAAAAGCGGGTCTGGTTCTTTTCATGATGACGGCGCATATAGCCGATCGAATATATCGAGGTAACTATCCACAAAAAGCTGGCGACCAGCGCGAATACCATGCCCAGCGGCTCGACGACGAACTTTATCTCCAGCCCCGGCAACATTTCCACAGCCACCAGCGTCGGCCTGCCACCGGCCCAAAGCTCGGGCAGCAGCGACACCACCAGTCCGAACAGGACAACCGCGCTAAGCAGGGTCATGGTCTCGCGCAGGTTGGGGCTTTTCCTTGTAAGCAGGATCATAGCCACCCCGGCCAGCGGCGTGACAAGAGCCAGGGCGATAGTCGTTTCGGGGCTCACTGGATGCCTTTCAGCAGGTTCGCCGCCGCGCTTGATGCGACCTCAATGGTTCCGGTTGCGTTGATCCCGAAATAAACGGTTGCCAGGACCATGATCCACATCGGTACCAGCATCGACAAAGGGGCCTCGTCGATGGGAACCGCGCCCTCTGGAACAGGGCGGAAATAGGCCACCTCGACCACTCGCCAGACATAGATTACCGCCAGCAGGGAACTAAGCAGGATAAGCACGGCAATCGGCCAGTCGCCGCTTTCCAGTGCCGCCAGAACAAGATACCATTTGGAGACAAAGCCGACCGTAAACGGCGTTCCGATAAGGCTTAGACCGGCGATCACGAAGGCCGCCATGGTTATCGGCATACGCTTGCCGAGACCGTTGAAGTCCCGGATATCGACCGAGCCGAGGCGCATGAATACACAGCCCATAACCATGAACAGGGCGCTTTTGGTAAGTGCATGGTTGAACAGATGGACTATCCCTCCGGTCAGTCCGGTTTGGGTGGCAAAACTTATACCTAAAATCATGTAGCCGATCTGGGCGATCGAGGAATAGGCCAGCATCCGTTTTATATTTGTCTGGTATATGGCTACTGCCGAGGCAACGAACATAGCGGCGATTGCCAGCGTCATCAGTATATCGCCGATCGGGGTAGACGAAAATATATCGGCTCTGCCAAATACCGTGAACAGAATGCGGATCATCACATATACCGCGACTTTGGTGGCGGTTGCGGCAATGAACGCGGTTACCGCCGAGGGGGCGTATGTATAGGCGTCAGGCAGCCACAGATGCAGCGGGAACAGGGCCAGCTTGAGGCCGATGCCGACGCTTATGAAGGCCAGCGCGACGAGTATGGTCCGGGTATCGGCGATCGCCGGGATGATTGTCGAAAGGTCGGCGATGTTGAGAGTTCCGCTCATCATGTACATCATTCCGACGCCGATAATGTAAAATGTGGCGCCGATGGTGCCCATCATCAGATAGCGGTAAGCGGCGAGCAGGGCGCGGCGGTTTTGGCCCAGGCTGACCAGCGCATATGAGGAAAGGGACGATATTTCAAGAAATACAAACAGGTTAAAGACATCGCCGGTGATGGCGATGCCGAGTAGGCCGGCAAGGCACAAAACATACAGGGTGTAGAACAGACATATCCGGTCTTCGGCGACCTCTGCGGCGACACTGGCCCGGGCGAATACCATTACCACCGAGCCGATTGCCGAGACTATGACCAGGACGAACGCGCTTAGCGTGTCAACTCTGTATTCTATGCCCCACGGGGCGGCCCATCCTCCGAGCGCATAAACGATGGAAGAGCCGTCGATAACCTGAAAAAGCAGCGTTATGGCAATCGCAAAGGCTATCCAGGTGATGCTCAGGGCAAGCGCCCAGGACAGGGTAGCGTTTCTTATGACGATGCACAGGGGCGCCGCCAGTAACGGTATCACGACTTGAAGTATGGGCAGGTTGTCGGCGATCACCCTTCTTTCTCCAGGGGCTTTATCTCGTCTTCCTCGATGGTTCCGAAGGCATCCTTTATGCGGATCACCAGGGCCAGGGCGAGGGACGTGGTAGCGATCCCGACAACTATCGCGGTGAGGATCAGGACATGGGGAACCGGGTTGGAATAGACCTCTATGGACTTGTCAAGAATTGGTGCGCTTCCGCCTTCTACCTTGGCCATTGAAATGTAAAATACAAACACCGAAACCTGAAATATGTTAATTCCGACTACCTTTTTGATAAGGTTGCTTTGTGAAATTACAATGTAAAAGCCGGTCATCATAAGGATGATCGCTATCCAGTAATTAAACAGTCCGGGAAACTCGAAATCCATTGAACTAGCGGTTCTGAGAGGCAAAAATGTAAAAAATGCTGACCATCGCCGAGGCAACGGTGGTCCCGACCCCGAATTCGATCAGGGCGATGCCCAGTTCCTGGCCGTGGACGGCCTGGTCGGCAAAAACCGAGTAGTCGAGATAATTCCCCCCCATCAACATCGCGGCAACGCCGGTCCCGGCGTAAATAGTCAACCCCAGCGACAGCCCGGCCCTGGTCGCCCATTCGGGAACAACCCTGAGGGCGGCATCCATATCGAAGATCAATGCGTAAATTATAAAGGCGCTGGCGAAAATAACCCCGGCCTGAAACCCGCCTCCCGGCCCATAGTCGCCGTGAAACTGAACATACAGCGCGAACAGCATAATCATCGGTATAAGCAGCTTTGAAACAACCCTTAAAACCACCTTTGATTTCATGCCCCGGCCTCCTTTTTAGGCGTGGCAATGAGTTTCTTCTTTTTTCGCCTTCGCCCGCGTCCGATCAGGACCATAACCCCGACGGCGGCGGTGAATATGACGGTGGTTTCACCAAGGGTATCGTATCCCCGATAGCTGGCGAGAACCGATGTAACTATATTCGGCGGGCCGACCTGGGCCTCAGATTTTTCTATGTAATACGGTGCTACGTGGTTGTTGATCGGGGCGGTAGGGTCGCCAAACGGCGGCATGTCCATGCTGCCATAGATAAGCAGCGCCCCGGTCATGGTGACGATACCAAGCGGTATCAGCGCCGGTTTCGACGGTGTTTTCATGTTCTTTGAGGTCAGGGCCAGGGTGGCGATCATCAGAACGGTCGATATACCCGCCCCGACTGCGGCTTCGGTAAAGGCAACGTCAACCGCATCCAGAACCACATACAGCACCGCCCCAAGCAGGCTGAATATGCCAGAAAGCATAACTACGGCGACCATGTTGGTCAGCCAGACAATGGCAAATGCGGTCACCGCCATATAGATCAACAGAACGATGTTAATCAGGTCTTCGATGAGTTGTCCTCCCCGACAATGTCGGCATCCGGCAGGGGCTTGACCCCGTCGTTCAAAATCGCTCTGGCCAGGGCATGGGTGGTCGCCGGGGATGTGAATATCAGGAAGATAAGGATCAACACCAGTTTCACCGTAACGATGCTAAATCCGGCCTGAAACATCAGTCCGACAAGGATCATTCCGGCCCCCATTGTATCTATTATGCCTGCTCCGTGCATCCGGCTGAATACGTCGGGAAGACGGATCAGTCCGACCGCCCCGACAATCGCAAAGGCTGATCCGACAAGCAGCAGTATCCAGCTTATGGCATCAATTATTACAGTCATAATGCCTTGTCGTCCTTGGTATCACGGGAAGAATAACCAAGGTCCGAATATCGGACAAATTTGGTCAAGGCTATGGTTCCGATAAAATTAATCAGGGCGTAGACCAGCGCGATATCAAGAAAATCAGGCCTGCCGGTAAGGAAACCGTAAACCGCTATCAACAGCATGGTGATGGTGCCAAAACTGTTTACCGCCAGTATCCGGTCATAAACCGTGGGACCAAGCAGGGCCCGCAGCAGGGCCAGTGCCATGGTAACCAGAAGGGCGACGGAGGTGGCGGCAAACATCAGCTTAGCCCGCCGGCTGTGAAGTGGAGGGGTCCGAGTTGCCCTCCAATACGGTGACCCGGCGGTCCATTTCACCTTTTCTCAGCTCATCCGCGGCCTCGGTGGTAAGGGCATGGACGCTGAATATGCCGTGGCGAAGTCCGACGGTTACGGTTCCCGGGGTAAGGGTGATGGAGTTGGCGTAGGCGGCCTGTCCCAGTTCTGTTTTCTGTGATCCTTTTAGCTCAACCATGTTGGGGGCAATCGGCATCTTCGGGTTTATGATAATCCGGGCAACGTCAATGTTGGCCTTGACTATTTCCCAGGCCAGCCACGGCCAGTAAAACATCGCCCGCCAACTCAGGTTAATCGGATGACCTTCGCTGTCGATGACTTCCATACGGTGGGCGACAAAAACCACGGCGGCTGCCGAAGCCACGCCGAGGCCCAATAGAAGAGGTTCAAAATGACCCGACAGCAAGACCCACAGAAAATAAAGGGTAAGCCCAAGGCTTAGCGCATGAAACACAAAAAAATACCTTACACTTTTACTATCCCGGACACTCCCGACGAAGATAGTTTGAGCCGGGGGCGCTGGCTATAAAAATATACTCGCATATTGCAAAAATGGCGGTAACGGGTAATCGCGTTATCTTCAGCCATCATTTATTGGTTTTTCAGGTCGGCTCATGCTATCAGTGTGCCCGGTGGGTTTCCTGTTTAAGGTGCGGTGGGGTGTATGAAGTCCTGTGTTCTATGTCCAAAAGGCAAAGAGTGCCGGGGATATGTGCTGCATTCTTTGATTCTCAAACTTTATGACGCTATGGAGGCCCGTGGCGACACCTCCGAGATTGCTCGCGCGCTGTCGCGCGAAGACATGCTGCTTTTGGCGGATCAGGGGGCCGAGGCTCATGAGAGTTGCTGGAGCAAGGGCTTCGTTCTGACCGTGGCCCGCAAGCTGGCGGATATGGCTGCCGTGAAAATGGAAGATAGAGAGCTTCGCAAGGGGGTCGAACGGATGATAGTTCAGATGGATATCCTGTTTGCAAAACTGCCCAAGGGAATCAATGTTGACCTTTCCGATCTGACCATGGAAATATTCAATCAGGCCTGTATCGACCTTGAGGAGCTTGGCGCAGATGGTGTCCTTCCAGCCAATATTCTGGGCCAGGCCTGTGCCAATGTTTTGCGCGACAAGGCGGGCTGAAAAACGCTGAAACTCTCTATTATGGCCGTTCTGGCGGTTCTTTTTTTTCCGGCCGCGCCGGTTGCTGCCGATCGCGATTCTGGTGCTGGGGGATTTGAAATATCCAAACTGGTTATCGATACCGCCAAGGGGCGAGTAACCTTTTCGGTGGAGATTGCGGCAAGCAACGCCCAACGCATACAGGGATTGCAAGGGCGGGGACGGCTTGGGGCTAAACAGGGGATGCTATTTGATTTCGCTGTATCGCAACCGGTAGCGATGTGGATGAAAAACACGATAATCCCGCTGGATATGCTGTTTATCGCAAATGACGGCAAGATAGTCAGGATTGCCCGCGATACTACGCCGATGTCGCTGACAACGATCTATTCCCGTGAACCGGTGCGGGCGGTTCTTGAAATAAACGCGGGAACATCCGAAGCGATGGGGATTCACACGGGAGATAGGGTAATAGATGACATTTTCACCCCAAAGTGATTCAGAGGCCATGTCTGCTGAACATGTTAAAATAATTGAAAAAGCTACCCCATTTGACGGCTATTTTCGCATTGACCGTTACCGACTGAGCCACCGTCTGTTCGAGGGAGGATGGAGCGGCGAGATAACCCGCGAGATTTTCGAACGTGGTCATGCCGTAACCGCCGTTCTCTACGACCCGGACCGGGATGCTCTGGTGCTGATAGAGCAATTTCGCACGGGTGCGTTGGCGGCGATGAAGTCACCATGGTTTGACGACGATTTCTCGCCCTGGCTGGTGGAAACGGTGGCCGGTATCATTGATCAGGGCGAGAGCCCGGAACAAACCATTCGGCGCGAAGCGTTAGAGGAAGCTGGCTGCGAAATCGGGGAAATCATCCCCGTCTGCCACTATCTGGTTAGTCCCGGTGGTTCCACCGAATCGATGTTTGTGTTCTGTGGAAGGGTGGATTCCTCGAATGTTTGCGGCATCCACGGACTAGGTGAGGAAAATGAGGACATAAGGGTTGTGGTTAAATCCGCCGATGATATCTTCCAGTGGCTGGATTCAGGCAGAATATGCAACGCAATGACCATAATCGGGCTTAACTGGTTCAGGATTAACCATCAAAAGTTGCGCGATCAATGGCAAGCTTGAAGATGGCCTGTTCCGTCGTTACCCTTGGAAAAATGGTTTTTCGGGATTTATCATGGATATCCGCAAAGATTTCCTCGACACAATAGGCAATACGCCGCTGATCCGACTGCGCCGGGCAAGTGAGGCTACCGGCTGCGAAATTCTCGGCAAGGCGGAATTCCTCAACCCCGGCGGCTCGGTCAAGGATCGCGCCGCGATGTTCATAGTACGCGATGCCGAGGCCAGGGGCGTCCTCGGTCCCGGCGGGGTGATCGTCGAGGGCACGGCGGGCAATACTGGCATCGGACTTGCCCTGGTCGGCAACGCCCTGGGTTATCGCAGCGTTATCGTCATCCCCGAAACCCAGAGCCAGGAAAAGAAGGACATGTTGCTGCTGTGCGGTGCCGACCTGCATGAAGTTCCCGCCGTTCCTTATAAAAATCCGGACAACTATGTTCATTTTTCGGGACGGCTGGCCGAGGAACTGGCAAAGAGCGAGCCGAACGGCGCGGTTTGGGCCAACCAGTTCGACAATATCGCCAATCGTCAGGCTCATTTTGATACCACCGGGCCGGAAATATGGGATCAGACCGATGGCAAGGTGGATGGATTTGTCTGTTCGGTCGGTACCGGCGGCACCCTGGCCGGGGTCGCGATGGCGCTGAAAGAGCGCAACAAGGATGTAGTAATAGGCCTTGCCGATCCGATGGGGGCGGCGCTTTACAGCTATTACAGGCACGGTGAGCTTAAATCGGAAGGCTCGTCAATCACCGAGGGCATAGGCCAGGGCCGGATTACCAAAAACCTTGAAGGTCTGTCGATCGACGAGCCGATGCAGATTCCGGATGATGAAATGCTACCCTATATTTTCGATCTGCTGAAACACGAAGGGCTGTGCCTTGGCGGCTCCAGCGGCATAAATGTCGCCGGTGCGGTCCGTCTGGCGAAAAAACTTGGCCCCGGACACACCATAGTCACCATTCTCGCAGATTTTGGCAGCCGCTACCAAAGCAAGCTGTTCAATCCCGCCTTTCTCCGCGAAAAGGGACTACCTGCACCGGAATGGATGGATTAGTTGGCGGATGGAATATTTTGTCCAGCAATTGATTAACGGACTTACCCTTGGTTCCATATATGGCCTGATTGCTGTCGGCTATACCCTGGTATACGGGATCATCGGGATGATTAATTTTGCCCATGGCGAGATTTTCATGATCGGTGCATTTATTTCGATTATTACCTTTCTGGTCCTTGGCGCCCTGGGAATAAGCTGGGTTCCGCTGGCTCTTTTAATCGCCCTGCTGGTAACCGTCGTACTGACGCCGATTTATGGATGGACCCTGGAACGGATAGCCTATCGCCCGCTAAGGGGGGCTCCACGTCTGGCTGCATTAATTACCGCGATCGGGATGTCGATATTTCTTCAGAACTATGTCCAGCTTCTTCAGGGGGCACGGGTAAAGCCACTTCAGCCGCTCGTAAGCGGTGGCTATGAGATCATGAGAAGAGGTAACTTCACGGTCATCCTCAGCTATATGCAAATACTTATAATCGTCTTGACCGTGGTCCTTATGGTAATTTTCTCGCTGATTATCACCCGCACTTCACTTGGCCGGGCCCAGCGCGCCTGCGAACAGGATATGACCATGGCCAGGCTTGTCGGAGTCGATGTCGATCGGACAATTTCGCTGACCTTTGTCATGGGTTCTGCCCTGGCTTCGGTGGCCGGGCTGATATTTCTGGTAAATTACGGGGTAATAGATTTTTTCATTGGCTTCGTTGCCGGGGTAAAGGCATTTACCGCCGCGGTGCTTGGTGGCATAGGCTCACTGCCGGGGGCGATGCTTGGCGGTCTTTTGATCGGACTTATCGAGGCCTTCTGGTCGGCTTACTTCACCGTTGAATACAAGGATGTGGCAGCCTTCTCAATTCTCGTGCTGGTGTTGATCTTCCGCCCCACCGGACTTCTCGGCGAGCCGGACATAGAGAAAGTATAAGGTAATTAAATGATAAGAATAGTACGCGCCAAGCTGCATGACATACAGGTTACCAAATCCGATCTTGAGTATCATGGTTCAATCACCCTTGATCCCGAGTTATGCGATAAGGTCGGGATACTCCCTCTGGAGTATGTCGATATATGGAACAAGCATACCGGGGCGCGTATATCCACTTACGTTATCTTCGGCCAGGCCGGGTCCGGCTGTTGCGTTCTGAACGGTGCCGCGGCACGTACATGCCAGGTGGGGGACAGGATAGTCGTCACCGCGTCAGAATATGTGGAGCGCGATCAGCTTAGCCTGATAAAGCCGAAGATTATCATCTTTGGCCCCGGCAATCGCATCGACAGCGTTCTTCATTACGATGTTTTCAAAAGTGATGACCGTGACAATGACTTTCGGATTATCGAAGAATAATACGATCAACATCAACGCCATACTCAGGGAGGCGGGATTATGCGCCCTGGTGGTTTTTGGCCTGACC
>CAZEFJ010000044.1:8957-13474 GCA_964511465.1 uncultured Hyphomicrobiales bacterium | reverse complement strand
ACAGGAGAACCAACATGGTTGGAAGGATAAGAACCCGCCTCAATGAACTGGGAATCGACGTGCCGCCGAACGCGCCGCCGAACGCCAACTATGTTCCCTATGTAATCAGCAATAATGCCGTATTCATCGCCGGTCAGGTTCCGATGAAGGATGGAGAGTTCAAGTTTGTCGGTCGGGTCGGTGATGATCTTGACCTGGAACAGGGCTATCAGGCGGCCCGGCTGTGCGGCATGAACATTATCTCGCAGCTTCTGGTCGCCTGTGAAGGCGACCTTGAGCGGGTCAAACGGGTTGTCAAACTTACCGGCTTTGTCAGTTGTACGCCGGATTTTGTCGATCAACCCAAGGTGATAAACGGGGCATCCGACCTGATGGTCGATATATTCGGTATTCAGGGCCGTCACGCCAGGGCCGCAGTTGGTTGCCAGTCACTGCCGTTCGGGGTCGCGGTCGAGGTGGATGGGATATTCGAGATGAGATAAAGGCAGCTTACCGGCCAGCCTATCCGTCCTTTATCGTGGCCCGGACCAGCCCGCGCACCGAATTGCCCAGATATACCGTTTCCCCGCCGATGATATCGTCCGGTTTCAGGATCGCTTCTTCGGCCCGGCCCTGATCCAGTAATTCGCGGCGCAGTGTCCCGGCCAGCAATCCACAGTCGACCGCCGGGGTAAGCAGGATGCCGTCGCGTTCGACAAAAATATTGCTGAGCGAACCCTCGGTTAGCTGTCCTGCCTGGTTCAGGAAAACCACTTCGTCGCAGTCGGCTTTTTCGCGCTCCCTGTCCAGGTGCTGCCGCCGGGTGGTCTTGTGGTAGGTGAGGGGGGATGTTCGGTCTATCCGCGGACCGGCAAAAAGAAAACTCATTGTAGCGTCTTTTTCCGGCAGCTTTACGGGGCTTGAATCAAGGGTTGTTTCGCCGTCTTCGTCAAGCAGCAAACGGACCTTGTAAGTGCCTGTCGCGAGGCTTTCGGCAAGCATTTCCATTTTGCCCGTGATCACCGCCAGCTCGAACGGGTGGCCGAAAAAGGCCGCCGAACTGCCAAGCCGCGACAAATGATGTTCGAGAAGATAATAAACGCCATCTTCAAGGCGCAGGGTTTCGATAAGCTTGAACGGCTCGTCAATTTCGCTCAGAAAACGGGCTTTTAGCAGACATTCTTCATATTCCTCGGGCCCGCTGGAATCAAAAACGACGCCGCCGCCGACCCCCATTTCGCCATTTCCGTTCTGGTCTATCGTCAAGGTTCGGATGGCTACGTTAAAGCGCATATCTCCGTCGGGGGAAAGCATCCCGATGGCCCCGCAATAGATCCCTCGCGGCCCCGGCTCCAACTCGTGGATCAGTTCCATCGCCCTTACCTTTGGCGCACCGGTGACCGAGCCGCACGGGAAAAGCGCCCGGACCACCTCTTCGAAGCCGATATTCGGGGCGGTGCGTGCCGTCACCTCCGAGGTCATCTGGTGCAGGGTGGGATAGGTTTCCACCCTGAAAAGATCGCCTACCTCGACCGATCCGATTTCGGCCACCCGGCCCAGGTCGTTGCGGATCAAATCGACGATCATCAGGTTTTCGGCACGGGATTTTTCGTCCTCTCGCAGCCAGCGGCGCCGGGCCGTGTCGGCATCTGGTGAGGCGGCTCGCGGGGCGGTTCCCTTCATCGGACGGCTGCGAATATATCCGCCGCCGGATTCGAAAAATAATTCGGGCGACAGAGACAGGATATGGAAATCACCGGTCGCGATGATTGCGCCGTAAGCGGCGCGTTGCCTGCGCCTTAGCCTTCCGTAGAGAGCAATCGGGTCGCCGGAAAAGTCAAAGCGGTAATTGAAGGTATAGTTTATCTGGTAGACATCCCCGGCGGCAATGGCGCGGCCTATCCGGTTGAACCCCTCCAGATAGGTGTCGTAATCCAGCGATGGCTCGGGATTGCCAAGGCGGTAGTCCTTTGCCCATATGTCGATCATCCGTCCGGCTTCGGCGGCGCTCATTTTTTGGGGGTGGCGGAACAGCCCCATCCATATCAGCGGGACCTTGCCGGTCGGGCCCGACAATCGCCGCAGCTTTGGCTCCAAAAGGTATCCCAGTTCGTAAGCAAGGAAGCCGACCGCATAAAGCCCCCGCTGCCGTGCCGTTTCGATTTCCGCCATAGCGTCTTCGATTTCATTGCCGTGGTGGCAGATGATTACCGCTTCCGGGTCACTGAACAGAGAGCATGGCGCATCCGCTGAACTGTTGTCGTCCAAAAGGACGAAAGGGCCGACGGGAAGGGGCTGTGGTTTGCTCATGACAATGGTTTATAGACGTTTTATCAGCTGATTGGGATATTGGTGGAGATCGCCGTATGTTCCATACAAACACCTTGTATTTAATAGCTCTTCCGGTATATAAGTCGGCCTGTTATTTTGATTTTGTTTCACTTTGCTCGTCCTGGTGATTGAGTTTTGTGGGGTGGGCCGGTGGCCCGCCTTAATTTTTGGGGCCATGGCAATGGGTTTGCCCGGTCGGGTAGAACAGCTTATTCGGCCTGGTATCGAGGCGCTGGGCTTCGATATAGTGCAGGTGCGGGTCAGCGGCCAAAAGAGGTTGCGGCTGCAGATCATGATCGAGCGCCTGGACGGCAAAGCGGTGGTGGTCGATGATTGCGCCAGGGTCAGTCGCGACGTTTCCGCCATTCTTGATGTTGATGATCCGATTGGCGGGGCGTTCACACTGGAAGTGAGCTCGCCGGGGCTTGACAGGCCGTTGGTTCGTATCCGCGATTTCGAACGGTTTGTCGGATTTGAGGCCAAGATAGAGTTAAAAGCCGTGATCGACGGTCGGCGCAGGTTCAGGGGCCAACTGACGGGAATTGATGGCGAATATGTAGGTATTATTGTTGATGGAGAGCAGGTCAGTCTGCCCTATACGGAAATAGACAAGGCAAAACTGGTCATAACCGAGGATATGCTCTAGAGCCATCGGAGGAACAACGAAGAAGATGACCGATACTAATATTAAAACGGATGCCGTTCACTCTCGACCCGAGTTGCTGCAGGTGGCCGAAGCTGTCGCCCGTGACAAGGGTATTGAACAGGACGAAGTTCTGGAAGCGATGGAACAGGCAATACAGAAGGCCGGGGCCTCCAAATACGGTCATGAGCACGATATCCGGGCCACCATCAATCGCAAAAGCGGTGAGATTGTTCTCGCCAGATATATCGAGGTGGCGGACGAGGTGGAGAACGAAATCACCCAGACCACACTTGATGCGGCGCAGAAGTCCAACCCGGAAATAAAAATCGGAGAATTCATAGTAGATCCCCTGCCGCCGATAGATTTTGGCCGCATTGCCGCTCAGACGGCCAAGCAGGTGATCGTACAAAAGGTCAGGAACGCCGAACGCAAGCGTCAGTTCGAGGAATACAAGGAACGTATCGGCGATATCGTCAACGGCCTGGTAAAGCGTGTGGAATTTGGCAATGTTATCGTCGATCTCGGCCGCGCCGAGGCGCTGTTGAGGCGCGATGAAACCATCCCGCGAGAGCATTATTCGAACGGTGATCGGGTGCGGTCCTATATTGTCGATGTTCGTGAAGAACCGCGGGGACCCCAGATATTTCTTTCCCGCACCCATCCTCAGTTCATGGCCAAGCTTTTTGCTCAGGAAGTGCCGGAAATTTACGACAGCATAATAGAGATAAAATCGGTCGCCCGAGATCCCGGCTCGCGAGCCAAAATGGCCGTGGTGTCTCATGATTCCAGTATTGATCCGGTCGGCCCGTGTATCGGCATGCGCGGATCAAGGGTTCAGGCGGTGGTTGGTGAATTGCAGGGCGAGAAGATCGATATTATACAGTGGTCGGCTGATCCCGCCTCGTTTATCGTTAACGCGCTGGCCCCCGCCGAGGTTGCCAAGGTGGTTATGGACGAGGCGTCCAACCGCATAGAGGTAGTGGTTCCGGACGAACAGCTTTCTCTTGCTATCGGTCGTCGCGGCCAAAATGTGCGGCTGGCGTCCCAGTTGTCGGGATGGGATATAGATATCCTGACCGAGGCCGAGGAGTCGGAACGCCGGACCGAGGAATTCAATAAGATATCGGATATCTTTATCGAGGCCCTGGATGTCGATGACGTTATTGCCCATCTGCTGGGTACCGAAGGCTTTTCCTCGGTCGAGGAAGTGGCCTTTGTTCCCCTCGAAGACCTTGCCTCGATTGAAGGTTTTGACGAAGACGTGGCGACAGAGCTAAGAGGCAGGGCACAGGCATTTCTAACCAAGAGGGATGATGAATTAAACCGCCGCAGCGTTGAGCTGGGGGTTGCCGATGATTTGTCCGAGGTCGAGGGAATGTCGCCGATGCTGCTGGTGGCGATTGCCGAGAAAGGCATCAAAACCCTCGATGATCTTGCCGATCTTGCCGGGGACGAGTTAATTGAACTGGCTCCCGCGGGCCTTCTCGTCGAAGACAAGGCGAACGCGATCATAATGAGCGCCAGACAGCACTGGTTCGGTGATGACACTGAAACAAAGACC
>CAZEFJ010000044.1:6058-8857 GCA_964511465.1 uncultured Hyphomicrobiales bacterium | reverse complement strand
CTGGCGGGGCAGCGGCCTTGCCTGTGAAATATGGGCCCTTTCCATGGGTCTTATGTTGGAACTGAGTTGATTATGTCCGATAACGACAAACAAGAAGGCAAAAGGCCGTTAAGTCTGGCTCGTCCGGGCAAGCTGGAGCTTAAGAAAACCGTGGCGTCGGGTCAGGTTCGGCAAAACTTTTCGCATGGCCGCTCGAAGATGGTGAACGTCGAAGTCCGGAAAAAACGGACCTACGCACCGGATGCCGTCGGCAAAATGTCGGAAATAAAGGAAAGGCTTCTTTTTGCCGACAAGGATGTCGCCGATGTCAGTGACGATGCCGACGAGCGAACCGGGGGCGACGATGACAAAACTCCCAGTGCCGCGGCGAGCTCGACGCTTACGACCCAGGAAATAGCGGTTCGTGCCAGGGCGCTTGAAGACGCCCAGAAAACAGATATGGAAGCCAGCAAAGCCGTCGCCGAGAAGTCCTCTAAAAAAGAAAAAGAGGCGAAGAAAGAGGAAGAAAAAAAGAAAGCGGTTGCGGAAGAAGAAATAGAGACCGAAGAGAAAGTCGGCGCAAAGGCGGAAAAAGAAACCGCTATCGAGGAATCCAAGGCCCCGGGACTGGGCGAGAAAAAATCCTCGGCCGGGGACTCTAAGGCAAAACCCGAAAAAGATAAAACGTCCGGCGCGGGTAAAAAACCGGCCCGTTACGCCAAGCGTTTGGACCGATCCGACCTGCGACGCCAAACACCGTCGCGGAACATGGAGCAGCGACGCCGGTCCGGCAAACTGACTATTGACGAGGCGTTGAGTGGTGGCCGGGACGAACGGGTCAGATCTTTGGCTTCGGTGCGCCGGGCAAGAGAAAAACAGAAACAGCAGCTGGCAGAAACCAGGGAAACCCTGAAAATAGTTCGTGATGTGGTGATCCCGGAAACAATACCCGTACATGAACTGGCTAACCGTATGGCGGTTCGCGTAAATGACGTTATCAAGTCGCTGATGAAGATGGGCGTAATGGCCAGCATAAATCAGGCGATAGACGCCGACACCGCCGAACTGGTGGTTAGTGAGTTCGGTCACAATTTCCGCCGGGTCAGCGAAGCCGATGTGGAAGACAGCCTGATCGGCGAAGAAGACGGCGAAGAAACCCTGGTTCCCCGCGACCCGGTGGTCACCGTCATGGGCCATGTGGATCACGGCAAGACATCGCTTCTCGACGCACTGCGCGAGGCCGATACGACATCCGGCGAGGCGGGGGGGATAACCCAGCATATAGGGGCCTATCAGGTGACTCTTGCTTCGGGCGGGAAAATTACCTTTATCGACACTCCCGGTCATGCCGCGTTTACCGAGATGCGGGCCCGCGGAGCCAATGTCACCGATATCGTGGTGCTTGTGGTGGCGGCCGACGACGGGATTATGCCGCAAACGGTGGAGGCCATATCCCACGCCAAGGCGGCTAATGTTCCGATTATTGTCGCGATAAACAAAATAGACAAACCTGACGCCGATGCCGGGCGGGTTCGTACCGAACTTCTTCAGCACGATATGGTGCTTGAGGAAATGGGTGGCGACGTTCTTTCCGTCGAGGTCTCGGCCAAGGAAAGGATCAACCTCGACAAGCTTGAAGAAGTTATAATGCTGCAAGCCGAACTTTTGGATCTGAGCGCCAATCCCGATCGTCCTGCCGCCGGTGTGGTGGTCGAGGCCAAGGTGGAAAAAGGCCGCGGTACGGTGAGTACGATTCTGGTTCAGCATGGAACGCTTCGTTGCGGTGACCTTTTCGTTGCCGGCTGCGAATCGGGACGGGTCAAGATGATGACCAGCGCCACCGGTGAAAATATCAAAGAGGCCGGGCCGTCGACGCCGGTTGAAGTACTTGGGTTAAGCGGCACCCCGGCTGCCGGAGATCCGGTAAATGTAGTCAAGAACGAAAGCCGGGCCCGCAATGTCACCGAATATCGCCAGCGTCGGATACGGGACGCCAAGGCGGTTGCTACCAGTCGCGGCACACTTGAGGAAATGTTCGAAAAAATAGAAACCGGTGAAGCGGCAGAGCTTCCGGTGGTGATAAAGGCGGATGTTCACGGCTCGGTAGAGGCAATCCTGGGCTCGATGGAGAAAATGGCGACCGACGAGGTCAAGGTCAGGGTTTTGCACTCGGCGGTCGGTGGAATCAACAAGTCAGATATTACCCTGGCCCAGGCCAACAGTGCGCTAATCCTCGGCTTTAACGTCAGAGCCAATCGTCAGGCAAGCGAAATGGCCAAGGCGGAAAATGTTGAAATTCGCTATTATTCGATAATCTACAATCTGCTCGACGATATAAAAAAGATACTGTCGGGTATGCTGGCGCCGGAACTGAACGAAAAAACCCTGGGCAATGCCGAGGTTCGCGAGGTGTTCAGTATTTCCAAGGTCGGCAAGGTTGCCGGCTGTATGGTCGTAAACGGCATGGTCCGGCGCGGCGCCAAGGTTCGTCTGATCCGCGACGATGTGGTTATCCACGAGGGCAGCCTGTCCCAGCTTAAACGCTTCAAGGACGATGCAAAGGAAGTCAAGGAAGGCTACGATTGCGGAATGGCATTTGAAAATTACCATGACCTGAAGGTCGGTGATGTTATTGAGTGTTTCGAGATAGAGGAAGTGGCGCGTAATCTGTAATTCCCGGATCTCTTACGGGGCCATTTTATGACGGATAAAGATTATCATGAAACGACGGGATCATCCCAGCCAGCGCCATTTGCGTATTGGCGAGGAGTTGCGTCACGTACTGGCGACCATACTGGAACGCGGAGAGGTCCACGATCC